>NZ_JBEOYI010000008.1:0-292803 GCF_040297005.1 Streptomyces sp. NPDC001904
GATGGCGGCCTCGGCCCTGCCGGTGGGCAGCGTCGCCCGGACGTAGCCGAGCTTGTCGTAGGTGCGGCCGACGGAGCCGCCTCTCGCTCTGCCGAGCCGCTCAGCGCGCCCAGTCCTTCAGCGGCTCGGTGTCCAGCTCGACACCGGCCGGCTACGGGCCGCCACTGACAGTGACCGCACGATCACGGCACACCCGGACGGTGCTGAACTCCCTGAGAACCTGGGCGTTCGCCGCACCCGGCGCCCCGCACTCTCCTATGATGCGCGCGTCGTACAAGGGGTGGGAGAGGCTCGGGATGCGCAGATGGGGAGCGGCCGCACTGGTGGCCGCGGGAATGATCGGCGGCCTGCTGGTGCCGGCCGGAACGGCGTCGGCGGTGCACGGCGGGGTGCCGGGAGACTTCAACGGGGACGGCTACCGCGACGCCGTGGTGCCCGCGCCGGGCGCGGACGTGTCCGGCAAGGAGGCGGCCGGAGCGGTGATCGTGCTGTACGGATCGAAGTCCGGGCTCTCCGCGAGCCGCCGCGCGACGATCACGCAGAACACGTCCGGGGTACCGGGCCTCGCCGAGGCGTACGACCGGTTCGGTGCGGCCACCGCCACCCTGGACCTCAACCGCGACGGGTACGCCGACCTGGTGGTCACCTCCCCCTACGAGGACACGTCGAAGGGCACCGACGCCGGAACGGTGACGGTCCTGTGGGGGAGCTCAAGAGGTCTGACGAGCGCCACGGACCTGCCCACGCCCGCGGGCGCGCCGAACCACTACGGCCTCGACGTCGCGGTGCTCTCCAGGGGCACCGGTACGCGGACCGCGCTGGCGATCGCCGGATGGGACGCGACCGTGTACGTCAGCGGTCCGTTCAGCAGGAGCGGCAGCCACGGATCGGTCACGTACAACGACGACACCCCCTCCACCGAGTCCGTCGCGCTCGGCGACTTCGACGGCGACGGCACTCCCGACCCCGCCACCGCCACCTCCCACCTGTCGGGCCTGAGCGGCGGCGAGATGTACACGGTGCCCGCGTCCGGCGACGAACTCCAGGGCAACGGCCTCATCGCGGCGAGCGGCGATGTCAACGGCGACGGCTACGACGACTTGGTGGCCGGCGACCCCGACGAACCCGAACACGCGGGTGCCGACGGCCAGTCGGGCGGCCGTGTCCTCGTCTGGTACGGGTCCGCGCACGGCATCACGCCCGCCACTGCCCCCGTGCAGATCACGCAGAACACCGCCTCGGTGCCCGGCACCAGCGAGCGGGGCGACGCCTTCGGCGGGGCGCTCGCCGTGGCCGACCTGAACCGGGACGGGCTCGACGACATCATCGTCGGATCGCCGTACGAGGATCTGGCCAAGAACCGTGCCGGAATGGTGACCGTGATCCCGGGCCGCTCCTCCGGCGCCCTCGGCGCCGGCTCGTACGCCTTCGACCAGGACACGGCGGGCGTCCCGGGCTCCTCCGAGACGGACGACTTCTTCGGTACGACGGTGTCGGCGGGCGATGTGAACGCCGACGGCAGACCGGAGCTGTTCATCGGGGCGGCGAACGAGAACAACTCCACGGGAGCGGTCTGGGTGCTGCCGGGCGGTACGTCCCGGCCGACGGCCACGGGCAGCAAGATCTTCACTGCGCCCAGCCTGGGTCAGAAGCAGACCGCCGGCACCCTGCTGGGCGGCAACGGCCTGCTCTGGGTGATCTGAGCTGTACGCACGCTGTACGTGAAGGGGCCCGGACCGGTCGACCGGTCCGGGCCCCTTCACGTACTGCAGGCTGCGCGGTGCTACTTCTTCTCGACCGGCTTGCGCAGCTGGATGTTGAGCTCGCGCAGGCGCGACTCGTCCAGCTCGGTCGGGGCGCCCATCATCAGGTCCTGCGCGTTGCCGTTCAGCGGGAAGGAGATCGTCTCCCGGATGTTCGGCTCGTCGGCGAGGAGCATGACGATGCGGTCGACGCCCGGGGCGATCCCGCCGTGCGGCGGGGCGCCGAAGCGGAACGCGCGGAGCATGCCCGCGAACTCGTGCTCGACGGTGTCCCGGTCGTAGCCCGCGATCTCGAAGGCCTTGAGCATGATGTCCGGCTCGTGGTTCCGGATCGCGCCCGAGGACAGCTCCACGCCGTTGCAGACGATGTCGTACTGCCAGGCCAGGATGTCCAGCGGGTCCTTCTCCTCCAGGTCCTGCATGCCGCCCTGCGGCATGGAGAACGGGTTGTGGGAGAAGTCGATCTTGCCGGTCTCCTCGTCCTTCTCGTACATCGGGAAGTCGACGATCCAGCAGAAGCGGAAGACGCCCTCCTCGAAGTGGCCGGCGCGCTTGGCGGCCTCGACGCGGACGGCACCCATGATCTTGGAGACCTCGTCGAACTCGCCCGCGCCGAAGAACACGGCGTGACCGGCCTTCAGGCCGAGGCGGTCGGTGAGGACCTTGACGTTCTCCTCGGTGAGGAACTTCGCGATCGGGCCCGCGAACGTGCCGTCCTCGCCGACGCGGATCCAGGCCAGGCCCCTGGCGCCCTGCTCGACCGCGTAGTCACCGAGGCCGTCGAAGAACTTGCGGGACTGCGAGGCGGTGTCCGGCACCGGCAGCGCACGCACGTGCTTGCCCGCGAACGCCTTGAACTCCGAGCCCTCGAACACGTCGGTGATGTCGACGAGCTCCAGCTTGGCGCGCAGGTCCGGCTTGTCGTTGCCGTACTTCAGCATCGACTCGCGGAACGGGATGCGCGGGAAGGGGCTCGTGACCTCGCGGCCGCCGCCGAACTCCGTGAAGATCTCCGTCATGAGCTTCTCGATGGGGCGGAAGACGTCTTCCTGCTCCACGAAGCTCATCTCGATGTCGAGCTGGTAGAACTCGCCCGGCGAGCGGTCCGCGCGCGCGTCCTCGTCGCGGAAGCACGGCGCGATCTGGAAGTAGCGGTCGAAGCCCGAGATCATCAGCAGCTGCTTGAACTGCTGCGGGGCCTGCGGCAGCGCGTAGAACTTGCCGGGGTTCAGGCGGGACGGGACGACGAAGTCACGGGCGCCCTCGGGGGAGGTCGCGGTGAGGATCGGCGTCGCCATCTCGTTGAACCCGAGGGCGACCATCTTCGAGCGGATCGAGGCGATGACCGCGCTGCGCAGCATGATGTTCTTGTGCATGCGCTCGCGGCGCAGGTCGAGGAAGCGGTACTCCAGGCGCCGCTCCTCGTTCACGCCGTCGTCCGCGTTGATCGTGAAGGGGATCTGCTGGGCCGCGCCCAGGACCTCGACCTCGGCGGCCTCGATCTCGATCTCGCCGGTGGGCAGCTCGCCGTTCACGTTGTCCGCGCCGCGGGAGACGACCTTGCCGTCCACGCGGACGACGGTCTCCTTGGTGAGCTTGTCCAGGACCTCGGCGGCCTTCGTGCCCGGGCGGGCGACGAGCTGCGTGATGCCGTAGTGGTCGCGCAGATCGATGAAGAGGATGCCGCCCAGGTCTCGGCGATTGTGCAGCCAGCCGCTCAGCCGGACGTCGGAGCCGACGTCAGAGGCGCGGAGCTCGCCGCAGGTGTGGGACCTGTACCGATGCATCGTCGTTCATCCAGCCTTTGCGCTTGGGGTTCCCGGGGAGACAACCCGGATCTCCCCAAGGGTACCGGCCGCCCGAAGATCGCTCGGCGAATACTCTCGGTGGCAGTGACCGATCACCTCTTCCTAGAGTGGAGCAATGCGCACTGGTGACCCCCTCCCCCCGGTGGAGGACGTCCTCTCCGCTCTCGCGACCGGCCTGTGGCGCTGGGACAACAGGGCGGGCACGGTCACCTTCGACGCGGAGGCCGCCCGCCTCGTCGGGCTGCCCGCGCGGCTCACGACCCTCACGGAGGCCGGTGCCCGCGCCCGGTTCCACCCGGTGGACTGGAACGAGATCGACGGCATCATCCGGCTCGCCGTCGCCGAGGACACCCTCGCCGAGGCCCGGCTGCGCATCATGGACGAGCAGGGCCGGGTCATCCGCACCGTGCGCAGCCGCTCCAAGCCGGTGCTGCACGGCGACTCCCCGGACCTGTTCGAGCTGATCGGCACCCTCCAGGAGGTCGCCGAGCCGCCGCCCGGCGCCTCCTCCCGCGCCCCCGTCACCGGCGACTGGCGCCGCTCCCGCGAGGCGTTCCTGCTGGACGCGGGCCGCGCCCTGGCCGAGGCCGACTCCACGGCCGAGGTGCTGCGGGTCGCGGCCGGTCTGTCCATGCCGGGGTTCTCCCCCGACGGCCTCGCCGTGTTCGGCGTCGCGGGCGACCGGCTCACCGTCATCGGCCACCACGGTCACCAGCCCGGCTCCGAGGGTCCCTTCACCGACATGGACCTGGCCACGGACTATCCGGCGGCGGAGGTCTGCCGCACCGGCCGCGCCGTCTACCTCTCCTCGCCCGAGGAGTACCGGCGGCGCTATCCGGCGGCCTGGCCGCTCGCGGCCCGCTTCAACCGGCAGTCCTGGGCGTTCCTGCCCCTGGTCGTCGCCGGGCGCACCATCGGCGCGTGGATGGCGGGCTTCGCCTACCGGGTCACCTTCACCCCCGACGAGCGCTCGGTGCTGACCACCGTCGCCCGCATGCTGGCCCAGGCCCTGTCCCGGGCCGGGGTCGCCGAGTCGGAGCGCGCGCTGACCGACGGTCTGCAGAAGTCGATGCTGCCGACGATCGGCCCCGAGATCCCGGGCATGACCATCGCGGCCCGCTACGTCCCGACCGGCGGCGGCCTCCAGGTCGGCGGCGACTGGTACGACATGATCCCGCTGCCCAGCGGCCGGATCGCCCTGGTCATCGGTGACGTCCAGGGCCACGACGTGCAGGCGGCGGGCCTCATGGGCCAGCTGCGGATCGCGCTGCGCGCCTACGCCTCCGAGGGCCACCGCCCCGACGCGGTCCTCTCCCGCGCCTCCCGCTTCCTGTACGGGATCACCGCGGGCACCGCCGACGCGGCGGACTTCTCCGACCTGCGCTTCGCGACCTGCCTGTACGTCGAGGCCGACCCGGTCACCGGCACCCTGGAGATCGCCCGCGCGGGCCATCCGGACCCCGCCATACGCACCGCCGACGGCACGGTGATGATGCGCCCGACCGCGGGCGGCCTGCCGCTCGGCATCGACCCCGACGCCGACTACCCGACGACCCGGCTCGCCCTGGAACCCTCCGAGACGCTGCTGATCTGCACGGACGGCCTGATCGAGACGGGCGGGCACGATCTCGACTCCGGCTGGTCCCGGATCCGTACGACGCTGGAATCGGTCCCCGCCGACGACCTGGAGCTGCTGGCGGACGCCCTCGTCCAGGCGGTCCACGGGCCGCCCTCGCACCACACCACGGGCCCGCTCGCCGACCGCCGCGAGGACGACATAGCGCTGCTCCTGCTGCGCCGCGCGACCGCGTCGCGGGTGCCCGTCACGGCCCGGCGCACCGCCATGACCATCGCGCAGGCCGAGCCGGAGCGGATCGCCGTCGCCCGTCAGCAGCTGCGCGAGCTGCTGCACGACTGGGCCGACGAGGACCAGGTCGACTCGGCGGTGCTGATGGTCTCCGAGATGGTCACCAACGTCCTGGTGCACACCGACGGCGACGCCCTGCTGGTCGCCGAGGTCGGCCGCGGCTGCGAGGGCCCGCGCCGCCTGCGCGTGGAGGTCGCCGACGCCTCGGACGACCTGCCGCACAAGCGCAGGCCCGGCGAACTCGCCTCGTCCGGCCGGGGGTTGGTCCTGATGGAACTGCTCGCCCAGAAGTGGGGCGTCGACCCGCGGGGCGAGGGCAAGAGCATCTGGTTCGAGCTGTACGAGCCGTCGGACACCGAGAGGGCGGACCTCCCCGGGCCCGACATCACTCAATCGGCGGTTTCACGTGAAACAGCCGGCTCCGACGGGCTCCCGTAACGCCCCTTCAGCTCCCCGATGATCCCGAACGCGGCGGCCGTCAGCGGCACCGCGAGCAGCATCCCGAGGATGCCGGCGACGGAGGCCCCCGCGGCGATCGCCAGCATCACCAGCGCCGGATGCATCTGCACCGTGCGCGACTGGATCATGGGCTGGAGGATGTGCCCCTCCAGCTGCTGCACCGCGAGGATCACCCCGAGCGCCCACAGGGCGATGACGAAGCCCCGGTCGGCGAGGGCGACGAGGACGGCGACGGCGCCGGAGATGGTGGCGCCGAGGTAGGGGATGTAGGCCCCGACGAAGACGAGCGCGCCCAGGCCCACCGCGCCCGGCACCCGCAGGATCAGCAGGCCGATGGTGATGCACAGGGCGTCGATGAGCGCGATGAAGGTCGTCCCGCGCATGAAGCCCGAGATCGCCTCGAAGGCGCGGCGCCCCATCGCCTCGATGACCTCACCGGCGCCGCGCGGGGCGACGGCGTGCGCGAGGCCCACGGCGCGGTCGGAGTCCTTGAGGAAGAAGAACGTGAGCAGCAGCGCCAGCACGGAGGTCGCGAGGAGCGAGCCGATGACCGAGAGTCCGGTCAGCACCCCGCCGGCCAGGCTGGAGCCCCACTTGGAGAGCAGGTCCTTGGCGTTGTCGGCGACATTGCCGAGGTCGTCGGCGCCGGAGAGCCCGAAGTGCGCGCGGATCCAGTCGCCCGCGTCCTGCACGGAGTCGACGATCTGGTCGCCGGTGTCGATGAGCGCCTTGACCACGATGTACCCGGCGCCGCCGACGACGGCGATCAGGGCGACGCAGGTCAGCGCGGCCGCGAGCGCGCGCGGCACCTTGCGCCGGTTCAGCCACTCGAAGACGGGGGCGAGCAGCGCGGTGCCGAGCAGCGCGAGCAGGACCGGGGTGACCGCCGACTTGAACACGACGCAGAGCCAGATGCCGACGGCGGCGACGCCGGTGACGAGCAGGGCCACCGTGCACCAGGCGGCGACGCGCCGGGCTCCCAGGGGGAGCAGCGGTGCGCCCGGGGGCGGTTCCTGGGGCTCTCGGGTCGTCTGCACGCTCCCAGGTCATCACGCGCGCGTGGCCCCGACCTTCCGGGCGGGGCCACGCGGGTGACGCGCTGTCAGCTGGTGTGCGGCAGCCGCTCCGCGCTGGGGACGACGCCCAGGCGGCCGGCCTGGAAGTCGTCGAAGGCCTGCTGGAGTTCGGCCTTGGTGTTCATGACGAACGGGCCGTAGTGCGCCATGGGCTCACGGATCGGCTGTCCGCCCAGGATCACGACCTCCAGGTCGGGGGTGTTCGAGTCCTGCGACTCGTCGGCCCGGACGGTCAGGGACGAGCCCGCGCCGAACACGGCCGTCTGCCCCATGTGCACGGGGCGCCGGTCCGTGCCCACGGTGCCGCGTCCGGCGAGCACGTAGACGAGGCCGTTGTAGTCCTCGCGCCAGGGCAGGGTCGCCTCGGCGCCGGGGCGGACGGTGGCGTGCACCATCGTGATCGGCGTGTGCGTGATGCCCGGGCCCTCGTGGCCGTCGAACTCACCGGCGATGACGCGGAGCAGCGCGCCGCCGTCAGCCGTGGTGAGCAGCTTGACCTGGCCGCCGCGGATGTCCTGGTAGCGCGGGTTCTGCATCTTGTCCTTGGCGGGCAGGTTCACCCACAGCTGGAGGCCGTGGAAGAGACCGCCGGACATGACGAGCGACTCCGGCGGCGCCTCGATGTGCAGCAGGCCCGAGCCGGCCGTCATCCACTGGGTGTCACCGTTGGTGATGGTGCCGCCACCGCCGTGGCTGTCCTGGTGGATGAAGGTGCCGTCGATGATGTACGTGACGGTCTCGAAGCCGCGGTGCGGGTGCCAGGGCGTGCCCTTGGGCTCTCCGGGCGCGTACTCCACCTCGCCCATCTGGTCCATCATGATGAACGGGTCGAGGTGGCGGTAGTTGATCCCGGCGAACGCGCGGCGCACCGGGAAGCCCTCGCCCTCGAAGCCGGTGGGCGCGGTCGTCACGGCGAGCACGGGGCGTGCCACGGCGTCGGCCGGCGCCGACACGCGGGGCAGGGTCAGCGGGTTCTCGACGGTCACAGCGGGCATTTTGGGGACCTCCTCGGTTCCTCGTGCCTCGATATTAGTTGAACGTAGAACTTTCTGCCACTCGGAACGCCGAACGCCCGGAGGGCATTCCCTCCGGGCGTTCCGAGTGCGGGGTGCGAGGCGCGGGTTCCGGGCGCTCAGCCGCGTGTGGCTCAGCCGTACATCCGGCGCATGGCGAAGTCGACCATCTGTTCGACCGCCTTGGCGTCGAAGACCATCCGGTGCTCGCCCTCCATGTCGAGGACGAAGCCGTATCCGGTGGGCAGCAGGTCGATCACCTCGGCGCCGGTGATGACGAAGTACTTGGACTCCTTGCCCGCGTACCGGCGCAGCTCCTTGAGCGTGGTGAACATCGGGATCACGGGCTGCTGGGTGTTGTGCAGCGCCAGGAAGCCCGGGGTGTCACCGCGGGGGCAGTAGACCTTCGAGGACGCGAAGATCTGCTGGAAGTCCTCGGCGGACATCGAGCCCGTGGTGAACGCGCGGACCGCGTCGGCGAGCGACGGCGGCGAGGGCTCCGGGTACAGCGGCGGCGCCTGCTGCCCGTATCCGCCCATGCCGGCCTGCGGAGGCATGCCCTGCTGCGGCGGCGCGTACTGCTGCTGACCGCCCGCCCCACCCGGGGTCCCCTCGTATCCGTACATGGGGCAAGGGTACCGAGGGCGGGCGGGGCGATGGGGCCGGGCGGTATTTCTGTAGCGAGGGATAGATAAAGAGCGCGGGCGCTGTTACGTTGTTTGTGTAGTGACCGATACAGAACGTGGCGGCGCAGATCGCACGACGGCATCGGCACGGCCATGGGCGCCCGGACATCCGCGCGCCGCGAGGGGGAGGAACAGCCATGACGGACCAGGCGAGCGCGCGGGCGGCCCGGGCGGCCGAGCCGTACGCGCGGACGGTGCGGGGATCAGGGCCCGGGCTGCTGCTCGCGCACGGCGCGGGCGGTTCGGTCGAGGCCAACTACGGCCCGGTGCTCCCGGCCCTGGCGGCGGCCCGCACGACCGTCGGCGTCGACTACCCGGGCACGGGCGCCACCCCGCGCGCCACCGGCCCGCTCCGGCTGGACGACCTGGCCGACGAGCTGGTGGCCGCGGCGGACACCGAGGGCCTGGACCGGTTCGCCGTGGCGGGGTACTCACTGGGCGGCCCGGTGGCCGTCCGGATCGCGGCCCGGCATCCCGGGCGGGTGACGGCCCTGCTGCTCACGGCCACCTTCGGCCATCCGGCACCGCAGCTGCGGCTGGCCGCCGAGACCTGGCGCACGCTCGCCGCGGCCGGCGACCGGGACGCCTTCGCCCGCTTCCTGCTCCCGTACGCCCTGTCCTCACGGGCACTGCACGCACTGACCGACGCGGAGGCGGCGGCGGCCGTGCGGGAGCTGGCCGCGACGGCCCCGCCCGGCGCGGGCGACCACGCGGACCTGGTCACGCGGGCCGACGTCCGCGCGGACCTGGCCGGGATCACCGCGCCGACGCTGGTGGTGGTGACGACGGAGGACCGCTTGGCGCCTCCGCCCGCCCAGCGGGAGCTGGCCGCCTCGATACCGGGCGCGCACGTCGCGGAGATGGCGACCGGACACCTCCCGTTCGCCGAACTGCCGGACGCCTGGGGTGCGTTGATGGTGGAATTCCTCCGCGCGACCGACGTGTCAGGCCGAGCGTTTCGTCACAGTTGACCCCGCAGGGGTTGCGCCTTATTACCGGCGGGTAGCATCCTGATGGTTACTAGTTGGTATGCATACGAGATCGGCCGCGGTCGATCCCTCCCGAGCCTTTACGGAGCCGTCGCCATGGGGCACTACAAGTCGAATCTCCGCGACATCGAGTTCAACCTCTTCGAGGTGCTCGGCCGCGACAAGCTGTACGGCACCGGACCGTTCGGGGAGATGGACGTCGAGACGGCCAGGAGCATCCTCGAGGAGACGACCCGTCTCGCCGAGAACGACCTGGCCGAGTCCTTCGCGGACGCGGACCGCAACCCGCCGGTCTTCGACCCCGAGACGAACACCGCGCCGGTCCCGGAGACCTTCAAGAAGTCCTACAAGGCCTTCATGGACGCCGAGTACTGGCGCCTGGGCCTGCCCGAGGAGATCGGCGGCACCACCGCCCCGCGCTCCCTGATCTGGGCCTTCGCCGAGCTGATCCTGGGTGCGAACCCGGCGATCTGGATGTACTCCTCGGGCCCCGCGTTCGCGGGCATCCTCTTCGAGGAGGGCAACGAGGCGCAGAAGAAGATCGCCGAGATCGCCGTCGAGAAGCAGTGGGGCTCGACGATGGTGCTGACCGAGCCGGACGCCGGTTCGGACGTCGGCGCCGGCCGCACCAAGGCCGTGCAGCAGGAGGACGGCTCGTGGCACATCGAGGGCGTGAAGCGGTTCATCACGTCCGGTGAGCACGACATGTCGGAGAACATCCTCCACTACGTGCTGGCCCGCCCCGAGGGCCACGGCCCCGGCACCAAGGGCCTCTCGCTCTTCCTGGTCCCGAAGTTCGAGTTCGACTGGGAGACCGGCGAGCTGGGCGAGCGCAACGGCGTGTACGCGACCAACGTCGAGCACAAGATGGGCCTCAAGGCGTCCAACACCTGCGAGATGACCTTCGGCGACCAGCACCCCGCCAAGGGCTGGCTGATCGGCGACAAGCACGACGGCATCCGCCAGATGTTCCGCATCATCGAGTTCGCCCGCATGATGGTCGGCACGAAGGCGATCTCGACGCTGTCGACCGGTTACCTGAACGCGCTGGAGTACGCCAAGGAGCGCGTCCAGGGCTCCGACCTCGCCGCCTTCGGCGACAAGGCCGCGCCCAAGGTCACCGTCACGCACCACCCGGACGTGCGCCGCTCGCTGCTCACGCAGAAGGCGTACGCGGAGGGCATGCGCTCGCTCGTCCTCTACACCGCCTCGGTGCAGGACGCGATCCAGGTCAAGGAGGCCTCCGGCGAGGACGCCTCGACCGAGCACGCGCTGAACGACCTGCTCCTGCCGATCGTGAAGGGCTACGGCTCCGAGAAGGGCTACGAGCAGCTCGCGCAGTCGCTGCAGACCTTCGGCGGCTCCGGCTTCCTCCAGGAGTACCCGATCGAGCAGTACATCCGGGACTCCAAGATCGACACGCTCTACGAGGGCACCACGGCCATCCAGGGCCAGGACTTCTTCTTCCGGAAGATCGTCCGCAACCAGGGCGCCGCGCTGAACGGTCTGGCCGAGGAGATCAAGAAGTTCCTCGCCGTGGAGACCGGCGGCGAGGAGCTGGCCGGGGCCCGCGAGTCGCTGGCCAAGGCCGCCGTCGAGCTGGAGGCCATCGTCGGCGTCATGCTGACCGACCTGGCCGCCACCGAGCAGGACGCCAAGAACATCTACAAGGTGGGCCTGAACACGACCCGCCTGCTGATGGCCTCCGGCGACGTCGTCGTCGGCTACCTGCTGCTCAAGGGTGCCGCCGTCGCCGCCGAGCGGCTGGCCGCCGGGGTCTCCGGCAAGGACGCCGCGTTCTACCAGGGCAAGGTCGCCGCCGCCAAGTTCTTCGCGGCGAACGTCCTGCCCGGCGTGACCGGCGCCCGCAAGCTGGCGCAGGGCACCAGTGAGACGGGGCTGGACGTCATGGAGCTCGACGAGTCCGCCTTCTAGGCTCCGCCGAACCGGATCGAGCCCGAGGCCCGTCGTCCCCCCCGGGGACGACGGGCCTCCTCTCGTCCGCGGCTCCGATGGGGGCCGGCCGCGCCTCTCTTGATGAGATGCCGCACGAAGTGCGCATCTCAGGGGCGCGGGGAACTGCGCGACCGGCCACGACGGTGGCGCACCCGACAACGGGGAAGCCGCGCGCGGCGCAAGGCGTCAGGGGCGCGGGGAACTGCGCGAGAAGCGGCCACCGGGCCGCGGGCGCAATCGGACAGGACGGGGCAGACGGAACGGCGTCGGGCCGCCGCAGGCAGGCCCCCAGCGGCCCGCACTACCCTGGCGGCATGAGCACATCCACCGGCCCCTTCGACCGCGGCCACACCGACGACCTGATGACCTTCCTCGCGGCAAGCCCCACCCCGTACCACACCGTGGCAACGGCAGCCGCCCGCCTGGAGAAGGCCGGATTCAAGCAGGTCGCCGAGACCGACGCCTGGGACGGCGAGACCGGTGGAAAGTACGTCACGCGCGGCGGCGCGATCATCGCCTGGTACGTGCCGAAGGGAGCCCAGCCCCACACCCCGTACCGGATCGTCGGCGCCCACACCGACTCCCCGAACCTGAGGGTCAAGCCGCAGCCCGACATGGGCAGCAACGGCTGGCGCCAGATCGCCGTCGAGATCTACGGCGGCCCGCTCCTCAACTCCTGGCTCGACCGCGACCTCGGCCTCGCCGGCCGGATCACCCTGCGCGACGGCAGCGAGCGCCTGATCGACATCGACCGGCCCCTGCTGCGCGTGCCCCAGCTCGCCGTGCACCTGGACCGCGGGGTCAACGCGGACGGCCTGAAGCTCGACAAGCAGCGCCACATGCAGCCCATCTGGGGCCTGGGCGGCGACGTCCACGAGGGCGACCTGCTCGGCTTCATCGAGGACGAGTACGACCTGGAGCGCGGCTCCATCACCGGCTGGGACCTCATGCCGTACGCCGTCGAGGCCCCCGCCTACCTGGGCCGCGACAAGGAACTCGTGGCCGGCCCGCGCATGGACAACCTGCTGTCCGTGCACGCCTGCACCGCCGCCCTCACCGAGGTCAGCAAGCACGACGAGCTGCCGTACATCCCGGTGTTCGCCGCCTTCGACCACGAGGAGAACGGGTCGCAGTCCGACACCGGCGCCGACGGCCCGCTGCTCGGGAACGTGCTGGAGCGGTCGGTCTTCGCCCGCGGCGGCTCCCCGGAGGACCGGGCGCGCGCCTTCGCCGGCACCATCTGCCTCTCCTCGGACACCGGGCACGCCGTGCACCCCAACTACGCCGAGCGCCACGACCCGACGCACCACCCGCGCGCCAACGGCGGCCCGATCCTGAAGGTGAACGTCAACAACCGCTACGCCACCGACGGCGTGGGCCGCGCGGTGTTCGTCGCCGCGTGCGAGAAGGCGGGCGTGCCCTACCAGTCGTTCGTCTCCAACAACGCGATGCCGTGCGGGACGACGATCGGCCCGATCACCGCCGCCCGGCACGGGATCAAGACCGTCGACATCGGCGCGGCGATCCTCTCCATGCACAGCGTGCGCGAACTGTGCGGCGCCGACGACCCGTTCCACCTGGCGAACGCGCTCACCGCCTTCCTGGAGGGCTGAGCGGAGCGATCGCCTCAACTGCCGTGTGATGCAACGGAGTCCGGGTACCCGGGCTTCGCAAGCACATCCGAGTACCACACGGACACACGGCAGGAGGCGGACCTCATGAGCCTGGGCGGTTGCATCATCCTGATCGCCGTCGGTGCGATCCTCGCGTTCGCGACCGACTGGCACATTCAGGACGTCAATCTCGACCTCGTCGGCTGGATCCTGATGATCGTCGGGCTGATCGGGGTCTTCGCCTTCCGCAGCATCGGCAAGCGCAGGGGCATGGCGGGGGCACACACGACGGTGATCGAGGAGGAGCGGAACCACCGCATCTGACGATCACCGCGTCCGACGACGCGGGGCTCCGGCCCGCGCCTCAGGCGTCGAGGCCGGCCAGCACCAGCGGCAGCCGCTGTGCCCCGCCGTCCGCGACCACCACGACCGGGACGCCCCAGTCCTGCTGGTGGACGTGGCAGGCCGGGTACTCGTTGGCCGGGTCGTCGTCGCAGGACGCGGCCATCGCCGAGACGTGCAGCACGCCCTCCGGCACCGCCGGGTCCAGGACCAGCTCGCGGGCGAGATCGGTGCCCGGCCCGTCACCGGCCAGCAGCAGCTCGGGCGGTGTCGCCGAGACGAGCAGCCGGGTCGAGGGCCCGTACCGGGTGTCGAGCTTCTGCCCGGCGGGGGCCTGGAAGATGACGTCCAGCCGCAGCTTGCCGCCCGCCACCTCGGTGGCGGCACGCCGGGTGCGGTGGGCGACGGAGTCGACGCGCACGGCCTCCTCGGGCAGCCGCAGCCGGGTCAGCCGGTGCCGGGCGGACTCCACGACGACGATCTCGCCGGAGCCGTCCACCACGACCGCGTCGCTCGGCTCCCGCAGATCGGTGGCGAGGGTGCCGACCTCGCCGGTCGCCGGGTCGTAGCGGCGCAGCGCGTGGTTGTACGTGTCCGAGACCGCGACCGAGCCGTCGGGCAGCGCGGTGACGCCCAGCGGGTGCTGGAGCAGCGCCTGTCCGGCGGCGCCGTCCCGGTGCCCGAAGTCGAAGAGACCGGTGCCGACGGCCGTGTGGACGACGCCGTCGAGGTCCACCCAACGCAGCGCGGACGTCTCGGAGTCGGCCACCCAGAGGCGGTCGTCGGTGGCCGCGAGCCCGGACGGCTGCGCGAACCAGGCCTCGGCGCCGGGCCCGTCGACGAGACCCTCGTTCGTCGTGCCCGCCGCGACCGCGACCGTCTCCTGCCGCGGGTCGTACGTCCACAGCTGGTGCACGCCCGCCATCGCGATCCACACCTTGCCGTCGAAGACGGCCACGTCCCACGGCGACGACAGGTCGACCTCGCGCGCCGGGCCGCTGGTCGGCGACCCCTGCCACCACTGCTTCCCGGTGCCCGCGAGGGTGCTGATCGCGCCGGTCGTCAGGTCGACGGCGCGCAGCGCGTGGTTCACGGTGTCGGCGACGACGACGGTGTCCGCGTCGAGCAGGGCGAGCCCCTGCGGCTCGTTGAACGACCGGGGCCCGAAACCGCGCTCCCCGCTCCCGATCCGCCGCACGACGGTCTCCCCGTCCGCCGCCAGTTCCACCAGCTGATGCCGGGTGGTGTCGCTGACCAGGAAGTTCCCCGACGGCAGCAGCAGCGCCTTGCCGGGGAAGCGCAGATCGCCGGCGACCGGCTCGGGCGCCACGTACGGCCCGTCACCGCGCCGCAGCGTCCCCTTCGCGGCGTGCTCGGCCTCCAGCTCCGCCACCAGCCGCTCGATGGCGTGGGCGTGCCCCTCACCGGCGTGCTGCGCGACGACGTACCCCTCGGGGTCGATCACGACGAGCGTGGGCCAGGCCCGCACCGCGTACTGCTTCCAGGTCGCGAGCTCCGGATCGTCGAGCACCGGGTGCTCCACCCCGTACCGCTCGACGGCGTCGACGACGGCCGCGTGCTCGGCCTCGTGCACGAACTTCGGCGAGTGCACCCCGATGATCACGACGGTGTCCCGGTGCTTCTCCTCCAGCTCCCGCAGTTCGTCGAGGACGTGCAGGCAGTTCACGCAGCAGAAGGTCCAGAAGTCGAGGACGACGATGCGGCCGCGCAGGTCCGCCAGACCCTCGAGCCTGCCGTCGGTGTTGATCCATCCACCCTTGCCCACCAGCTCAGGGGCCCGGACACGTGCGCGCTTCGACATGATTCAAGACAACCACACCCTTCTGTGCGCCGTTCCCCTCAGGTCCCGCCGCCCCGGCGCATGCTGATCAGCTATGAGCGACACGAGCACCGTCGGCCGGGCGACCGCGTGGGCCGCCGCACGCGCGCGGGAGATCAGGGAGGAGTTCCCGTTCGTCACGCGTCTGACCCGGCAGCTGGTCGCGGTGAATCTGCTGGACTCCGCGACCCGGCTCGCCGCGCAGACGTTCCTGACGGCGATCCCGATCCTGTTCGTCGTCGCCGCGTTCGCGCCCGCCTCCGTACGGGAGCAGATGCTGGAGTCGGCGCGCGCCGCCCTCGGGCTCAGCGACGACTCGCTCGCCCAGGTGCGGCAGGTGTACGGAAGCGGGGACTCGGCGGCGCGGGACACGTCGGGGGCGGTCGGCGCGCTCGTCATGCTGGCGTCGGCGACCGCGTGCAGTCGCGCGCTGCAGCGGGTGTGCGAGCGGGCGTGGGGGCTGCCGCCGGCCGGTCTGAAGCTGATCGCCTGGCGGTGGGTGGCCTGGCTGTGCGTGTGGCTCGCCGTCGTGACGCTGCAGAACGTGCTGCGCGGCGGTTTCGGCGCGGGCCCGTGGCTGGGCATGCCGCTGTCGTACGTCACCAGCGTGCTGCTGTGGTGGTGGACGCAGCATCTGCTGCTCGGCGGGCGGGTGCCGTGGCTGCCGCTGCTGCCGGGCGCGCTGCTCACGGGGGTGGGAGTGGTGTCCCTGTCGTGGGCCTCGCACCTCTACATGCCGCGCGCGCTGAACCGTTCGCTCGCCGAGTTCGGTCCGTTCGGGCTGGTCTTCTCGCTGCTGTCGTGGCTGATCGTGCTGTTCACGGTGGTGTGCGTGGGGATCTCCGCCGGGTGCGTCATCGCGCGGGAGCGGCCGGTGGCGCGTCGTCTGCGGACTCCTCCGGCAGGGCGGGCGGCGGCAGCGTAGGGGCGTCGAGGAACTCGATCACGGCGAGGGCGCAGACGGCGACGACCGCGATCCAGAGCACCACGGTCGCGGTGGGGTAGGACCAGGCGATCAGCACGGCCGCGGCGACGGCGGCGACCGTGAGGTTCAGCCACGTGCGCATCCGGTGCACCCACGGGCCGACCGGCCCGAACGTGCCGGAGCCGCCGGTGAACAGGGTGTCCCGTACGGAGCCGATCGCGCCGGTCCACGCGCCGCGCACCGCCCGCGCCCAGCGGCCGGGGCCGCTCAGCCAGGAGGCGAGGGCGACGACCGCGCCGACGACGGCGACGACGCGGACGGCCGTGCGCAGGAAGCGGACCAGGGTGTCGTAGACGGCGCCGGCGGCGGGCCGGGAGACGTCGTCGGGCAGGGCGTCCAGGTAGACGGCGCGGCCGATCCACAGCGCGAGGCCGAGGACGAGCGCGCCGGCGGCGATCGCGACGGCGGCGGTGATCAGGGCGCGGCGCCGGCGGCGGGCGAGCAGGACCGCTCCGGCGGCCAGCAGGACGACGAGCAGGGGCAGCACCCAGGACAGCAGCTGGAGCAGGCGGAAGCCGGTGCGGGCCTTGGCGAGGGCGCCGGTGGACTGCATGAGGGTGATGCTGGTGTGCACCTCGGGGATGTTGCCCGCGACCGTGAGGCCCTGGTCGACGAGGGACTGTTTGACCTGGTCGACGACCGGGGCGAGGTCGAGGGTGACCTCGCCGTCCTCGACCTTCACGGCGCCGTCGTCGTGGCCGGTGAGCGCCTTGTCGACGGCGGCGTGGGCCGTGCGGTTGAGCCGGTCCCACACCGTGGTGAAGGCGGCGCTCGCCACGAACCTCTCGGTCGTGGTGCGGACCAGGGAGGTGAGGCCGCTGGTCAGGGGGCCGTCGGCGGCGCCGAGCGCCTTCTCCAGGAGCGGGCGGTCGGCGGGGGCTACGCCGCTCAGCAGGTCTGCGACGTCGATGCGGTCCATGACGGCCGTGGTCACCCGGTTGGTGACGGCCGTTCGTACGTCGGGGTCGTCGGCGAGCGGTGCCATGGTCTGGACGTAGCGGTCGGTGTCACCGATCAGGGCGTTCGACCATACGGCGACCACGCTGAGCGGGGTGAGGAGCGCCGCGAGGACGACCAGGACCACGGCGAGGGCCGATTTCGGGCGGGATCGGGGCCGTCGCGCGGGCCGTTCGGCCTCCAGTTCGCTCACCCGGGCCCTGAGTGCGGCGAGTTCGTCGTCCCTGGTCATGTGTTCAGGAGACCTGAAGGGTGCGGTTTTCGCTCGTCGAGCGTCAGGAGGACCGCGGACGCGTCTGCCCGGTCATGAGCAGACGCGTCCGTGGGTGGTGTCGAGGCGGGGCGCCTACTTCAGGGGGCTGCCGAAGAGGGCCTTGGTGACGGGGGCGCCGAGGTCGGTCGGGTTGAGCGCGATCGAGCCGGTGCCGGTCACGCCGCTCGCGGAGCCCGGGAAGGTCCACACGGCGCCGGAGGAGTCGTTCTCGCCGGTGGCGGAGGCGGCCAGGTCGCGGCTGCCGTCGCCGTTCACGTCGAGCAGGGCGCAGTCGGAGCCGAACAGGTCGCCGCTCTCGGCGACGCCGGGCACGTTCGCCGAGTTCTGGTTCAGGACGACGGAGCCGGTGCCGGTGACGCCGGTCGCGGAGCCGGGCAGCAGCGCGACCGCGCCCGCGTCCGTCAGGCCGCTGAAGTCCTCGCCGGAGATGCCGAGCGCGACATCGGCCTTGCCGTCGCCGGTGACATCGCCGACCGCGACGCAGGAGCCGAGGTGGTCGCCGTCCTCCTGGGCGCCGTAGAAGCCGGGCAGGGACTGGTCGAACTCCTGGGTGCGGTCGCCCTTCAGGCCGTCCTTCGTACCGAAGGCGAGGGTGACCTTCTGCATCGTCTCGCCGATGTCGGAGTCCTCGGGGTCGGAGCCGACGACCAGGTCGTCGATGCCGTCGCCGTTGACGTCCCCGGCGGCCAGGGCGCCCTGGGTCTCCGGCGCCCAGCCGCGCTTGAAGCCCGCGGCGCTGCCGTACAGGACGGTGTTGTTCCACATGCCGTCGCCCTCGTAGGAGCGCAGGGCGAGGTCGTCGCGGCCGTCGCCGTTGAGGTCGCCGACCGCCTTGAAGAAGACCGGGCCGGTCGTCGAGTCCGGGCCGTCGACACAGCCGGACGGGTCGTCGACGCAGGTCGAGTCGTCCTTGCCGTAGCCCCACCACTCGGACTTGTCCATGAAGTTCAGCTTCTTGGCGGGCGCCCCGGCCCGGGTGACCGGGCCCTTCCAGAGGGCGGCGGCCTGGTGCTCGGGGTCGTCGCCGTAGGAACCCATGGCGGCGAGCAGCGCCAGGTCGGCCTTGCCGTCGCCGTCGAAGTCGCCGATCTGCGGCGAGCGGCCGTACGTGGCGATCGTGGTGCCGCCGGTCAGGCCGGAGGCGGAGCCCCACAGGACGACGGCGCCGGTGGTGGACTTGGTGCTGCCTATGACGAGGTCGCTGTAGCCGTCGCCGTCGAGGTCGCCCTTGGCGACGGAGGCGCCGAAGCCCTCCTTGGCCGCGGCGGAGCCGGGGACACCGGCGGTCGAGCGGCTGATCAGCGTCTTGTTCGCGGCCTTCAGACCCGTCGGCGACCCGTAGGTCACCGCGACGTAGCCGGCCCCCGCCTTGTCGGAGACGGTGCCGCCCGCGGCACCGGAGACGAGGTCGGAGTAGCCGTCCCCGTTGAAGTCGTCGGCCCGGTCGGCCTTGCCCGCGGTGGCGGCGGCGGCCTGCCCCGGGGCGAGCGACAGGGCGGCGAGCCCGCCGCCGACGAGGGCGGCGGCCATCAGCGGTGCGGTGAGACGAAGTCGTGCACGTGCCATGAGGGGAGTTCCTTCGATTGGTCAGGTCGTTAAGTCACGTCCATCTCCTAGGACCCACCCGTTCCCCTAATGGTTGCAGCTACCACTGAACTGTCCTGATCCGGACGGGTCTTGGGCCGGGGCTGCTCCTTTCGGGCACGGGGAGGGGTCCGGACGGCGCCTCGGGGGCACTCTCGACGTATGCGCTACGAAGTGAGGGAACGGCTCTTCGCCGTGGGCGAGGACTACTGGATCGAGGACGAGAACGGCCACAAGGCGTTCCTCGTCGACGGCAAGGCGATGCGGCTGCGCGACACCTTCGAGCTGAAGGGTTCCGACGGACGCGTCCTCATCGACATCCACCAGAAGATGTTCGCGCTGCGGGACACGATGGTGATCGAGCGCGCCGACCAGGAGCTGGCGCGCGTCAAGCGCAAGCGGCTCTCCCTGCTGCGCAACCACTACCGGGTCGCGCTCGCCGACGGCGAGACCGAACTCGACGTCAGCGGCAAGATCCTGGACCGCGAGTTCGCCGTCGAGTACGAGGGTGAACTCCTCGCGGAGATCTCCCGGCGGTGGTTGCGGGTGCGCGACACGTACGGCGTGAACGTCATCCGTGAGGATGCCGATCCGGCGCTGCTGATCGCGGTGGCGGTCTGCGTCATCCATCTCGCGGAGAAGGAGCGCGGCGTCGTGGACTGACCGTCGCCGGGTGCACCTTTCGTCGTGGCCGGTCGCGCAGTTCCCCGCGCCCCTGAAGCGAGCTGCGCTCGGGGAACTGACGCGAGAAGCGGCCACCGGTCCGCGGCCGGAAACGAGCCCCCGGTCAGCGGCGGGGCGGCTCCAGGCCCAGGAGGCGGTCCTTCAGGGCCGGGAACTGGTCCCGGGTCTCCCCGACCCGGGCCGGGTCGAACTCGACGCGGAGGACTTCTTCACCGGCACCCGCCTCGCCGAGCACCTCGCCCCACGGATCCACCACGACACTGTGCCCGGCCTGCGGCACCCCGGCATGCGTCCCCGCGGTCCCGCAGGCCAGCACGAACGCCTGGTTCTCGACGGCCCGCGCCTGCGCGAGCAGCGTCCAGTGCGCGCGCCGCCGCTCGGGCCACCCGGCGGAGACGATCAGCGTCTCGGCGCCGCGCCCGACGAGTCCCCGGTACAGCTCGGGAAAGCGCAGGTCGTAGCAGGTCGTCACGCCCGCGACGGTCTCCGGGAGGCGGACCGTCACCAGCTCCTGCCCGGCGCTCATCAGCACCGCCTCGCCCTTGTCGAAGCCGAACCGGTGGATCTTGCGATAGGCGGCGGCCAGCTCCCCGTCGGGGGAGAAGACCAGCGCGGTGTTGTACAGCGGCCCGTCCGGGTCCCGCTCGGGGATCGACCCGGCGTGCAGCCAGACCCCCGCGTCCCGCGCCGCCTTCGCCATCACCTCGAAGGTCGGACCCTCCAGCGGCTCGGCCTCGGCGGAGAACAGCTCGTAGGCGAAGGCCCCGGTCGTCCACAGCTCGGGGAGCACGACGAGATCCGCGGACCCGGCTTGATCACGCACCAGTGAACTCACACGTTCCCGGCGAGAGTTGACCGATTCGTCCTCGTTTACTGCGATCTGGATGAGGGAGGCGCGCACAGTACCACCGTCCTGGCATTCGAGCCGTCGGCTACACGTCAACAACGGCCTACGATCGTCACACGAAAGCACTGCAGGGGTGCCTCGGGGCAGCGTAACTTAGCCTCCCAAGACACCCACGCCGCACGTGCCCGCCGCCCAAGTCACCGCCCGTGTACCAACCGCGCACCAACCGTTCAAGGGGTTCCCTTCCGTGAGTCTCCACCCCAGCCTTCAGTCCTACGCCGACGCCTGGACCCACTCCGTGGAAGCGATATCCGAGCTGGTCACACCGCTCGCGGAGGGCGAGTGGAGCCGGGCGACCCCGTGCCCCGGCTGGTCGGTGCGCGACATCGTCTCGCACGTCATCGGCGTGGACTGCGAGATGCTCGGCGACCCGCGTCCCATCCACACCCTGCCCCGCGACCTCTACCACGTCCAGACGGAGGCGCAGCGCTACACGGAGGTCCAGGTCGACGTCCGCCGCCACCACACGGCGCCGGAGATGGCCTCCGAGCTGGAGTACACGATCATCCGCCGCTCCCGGCAGCTGCGGAACGAGTCGCGGGAGCCCGAGACCATCGTGCGCGGCCCGCGCGCGGTCGAGGAGACGCTGGAGTTCGCGCTGCGGCGGCGGGCGTTCGACATCTGGGCGCACGAGCAGGACCTGCGGTGGGCGCTCGGCAAGCCGGGCAACCTCGACTCCCCGGGCGCGTACGTCACCCGCGACATGCTCCTCGCCGTACTGCCCAAGATCGTCGCGAAGGACGCGGGCGCCCCGCCGAACTCCGCCGTGGTCTTCGACGTGCACGGGCCGGTCGAGTTCCTGCGCACGGTCCGCGTGGACGCCGAGGGCAGGGGCACGATCGACGGCGCCCCCTCGCTCGGCCCCGCGGCGACGCTCGCCCTGGACTGGGAGACCTACGTCCGGCTGTCCTGCGGCCGCGTCACCCCGGAGGCGGTCGCGGACCGCGTGAAGATCGAGGGCGACCCGGACCTGGCCTCGGCCATCCTCCACGCCCTGGTCATCACCCAGTAGCTCTGGAGGGCGATGCCCTGCCGTCCCCCGCCTTGGGCAATCTGCCGCCAAGGGCGGCAGGGTGGGCAAGGCGGCCCCCAGCGCGGGGCAAGCGTCGATCGGGCCGCACCCCGGCCCCGCCCGAGCGCACCCGGTCCCCGCCCCGCCTCACACGGGAACATGCACCGAGGCGACCCGAGAAGCGACGAGCCGCTCCCGCTCGACCCGGGCGGCCCGCTTCCGCAACCGCAGGATCTGACTCACCCCGAGCCCCTGCAGCACGAACACCGCGGCGAACGCGATCCGGTAGTTGTCCCCGGTCGCGTCGAGCAGCACACCCACGGCCAGCAGCGTCGTCATCGAGGCGACGAAGCCGCCCATGTTCACGATCCCGGACCCCGTGCCCTGCCGCTCCGGCGGATTCGCGGGCCGCGCGAAGTCGAAGCCGATCATCGAGGCGGGCCCGCAGGCGCCGAGCCCCACGCACATCACGAGCAGCAGCCACATCGGCGACCGTCCCGGCCACGCCATGGGCGCCGCCCACAGCACGGCGACGGCGGCGACCGTGCCGAGCGCCAGCGGCAGCCGGGCCGTGTGGTGCCGGGCGACGATCTGCCCGTAGACGAGCCCGACGACCATGTTGGAGAGCACGACGAGCGTCAGCAGCTCGCCGGCCGTCCCGCGCGAGAGCCCCTGCGCCTCCACCAGGAACGGCAGCCCCCACAGCAGCAGGAAGACCATCGCGGGGAACTGCGTGGTGAAGTGCACCCACAGGCCGAGCCGGGTCCCCGGCTCGCGCCAGGAGGCGGCGATCTGGGCCCGCACGTACGCGGCGCCCTTGTGCGTCGTCGGCAGCGGCGCGGGCTCGAACCCCTCGGGGTGGTCCTTCAGGAACAGCACCATCAGGACCAGGACGAGGACACCGAGCAGCGCGCTGCCCGCGAACGCCGTCTCCCAGCCGACCCCGTGCAGCAGCCGGGCGAGCACCAGGGTGGAGACCAGATTGCCCGCCATGCCGACCAGACCGGCGAGCTGCGCGACCAGCGGACCGCGCCGCGCGGGGAACCAGCGGGTGCCGAGCCGCAGCACGCTGATGAACGTCATGGCGTCACCGCAGCCGAGCAGCGCGCGCGAGGCGAGCGCCATGCCGTACGAGGACGAGAACGCGAAGCCGAGCTGTCCGACGGTGAACAGCACCACGCCGATCGTGAGCACCTTCTTGGTGCCGAGCCGGTCGACCATCAGGCCGACGGGTATCTGCATGCCCGCGTACACGAGCAGCTGGAGGATGGAGAAGGTCGACAGGGCCGAGGCGTTGATGTGGAAGCGCTCGACGGCGTCGAGTCCGGCCACCCCCAGCGACGTGCGGAAGACGACGGCGACGAAGTAGACGGCGACGCCGACCGACCACACGACGACGGCCCGCCGGCCGCCGGGCGGATCGCCGGGCAGGGACGGTGCGGCGGAGCTGCTCATCGTTCCTCACCCCGGGCCAGGTCGCGCACGCGCGAGACGTGCCGGCGGACCACCGCCACGGCGGCCTCCTTGTCCCCGGCGCGCAGCGCGTCCAGGATCTCCTCGTGCTCGGCGAGCGTCTTCGCCGTGCGGTCCGGGTGGGCCTGCATCACGACGACGCCCATCCGCAGCTGCCGGTCGCGCATCTGGTCGTAGACGCGCGAGAGGATCGCGTTGTTGCCGCTGCGCACGATCTCCGCGTGGAAGCAGCGGTCGGTGGCGGCGGCCTCCGCGAGGTCACCGGCGGCGACCTGCGCGCGCTGCTGCTCGAGGAGCTCGGTCAGCCGCCCGATGAGCTGCGGGGACGCGGGCACGGCCTTGCGCACCGCGTGCTCCTCGACGAGCAGCCGGGTCTCCACGACGTCCGCGATCTCCTGCGCGGAGACGGGCAGCACCAGGGCGCCCTTCTTCGGGTAGAGCCGCAGCAGCCCCTCGACCTCCAGCTTCAGCAGGGCCTCGCGGACCGGTGTGCGGGAGACGCCGACCGCCTCGGCCAGCTCGCCCTCGGTGAGCAACGTCCCTCCCTCGTAGCGGCGTTCGAGGACGGCGCGCTTCACGTGGTCGTAGACGCGCTCCGCGGCGGGCGGGCGTTTTTCGGTGACGGTCGAGGGCATGCGCACATCATAGATACAACACGTACGCAAGTCGGCCGTCGTCCACCATGCGGGACACAGGAAGATGCCCGGACCGGTGCAACCCTTCTCCCGCCTCATTCGTCTCTTCAGTGCGGGCGCCCCATCCCAACGGGCCGCCCCCCAGGGGCATTTGGAGCGTACAAGTTGAATAGACGCATAACGGGCATGGCTGTTCTCGTCGCGGGAGCCATGCTCACCAGCGGAGCGGTGACCACCTCCGCCCAGGCGGCCACGGCGCCTGCCAAGCCGACCATCGCCGCCAAGGGCGGCTTCGTGATGAACAACGGATCGGGCTCGACCCTGTTCACCAAGGCCGCCGACACCCGGCGGTCCACCGGCTCCACCACGAAGATCATGACCGCGAAGGTGGTGCTGGCCCAGAGCAATCTGAACCTGGACAGCAAGGTCACGATCCAGAAGGCGTACAGCGACTACATAGTCAAGAACGGCGCCTCGTCGGCCCGCCTGATCGTCGGCGACAAGGTCACCGTCCGCCAGCTCCTCTACGGGCTGATGCTGCCGTCGGGCTGCGACGCGGCGTACGCCCTCGCGGACAAGTTCGGCTCGGGCTCCACGCGCTCGGCGCGCGTGAAGTCGTTCATCGGCAAGATGAACGCCGAGGCGAAGAAGCTGAACCTGAAGAACACCCACTTCGACTCGTTCGACGGCATCGGCAACGGCTCGAACTACTCGACGCCGCGCGATCTCACCAAGATCGCGAGCAGCGCCATGAAGAACTCGACGTTCCGCGCGGTCGTGAAGACCAAGACGACGAAGCGCAAGGTCACCACGAAGACCGGTGGCTACCGCTACATGACGTGGACCAACACGAACACCCTGCTGGGCTCGTACTCGGGCGCCATCGGCGTGAAGACCGGCTCCGGCCCGGAGGCGGGCTACTGCCTGGTGTTCGCGGCGACCCGCGGCAGCAAGACGGTGATCGGCACGGTCCTGAGCTCGTCCTCGGTCTCGGCCCGCACGTCCGACGCCAAGAAGCTGATGGACTACGGCTTCAAGCGGTAGGCAATGTGACGCAGGCCGAAGGGGCGCCCCGCCGGACGGGGCGCCCCTTCGGTCGTACGGTCTAGGACCAGGTCAGCAGGCGCTTCGGCCGTTCGAGCACGGCCGCCACGTCCGCCAGCACCTTGGACCCCAGCTCGCCGTCGACGAGCCGGTGGTCGAAGGAGAGCGCCAGCGTCGTCACGTGCCGCGGCTTGACCTTGCCCTTGTGCACCCAGGGCTGGAGCTTGATCGCCCCGACGGCGAGGATCGCCGACTCGCCCGGGTTCAGGATGGGCGTCCCGGTGTCGATGCCGAACACGCCGACGTTGGTGATGGTGACGGTGCCGCCCTGCATGGCACCCGGCGAGGTCTTCCCCTCGCGCGCGGTGGACACCAGCTCCCCCAGGGCGGACGCCAGTTCGGGCAGCGTCTTGGCCTGGGCGTCCTTGATGTTCGGGACGATGAGCCCGCGGGGCGTGGCGGCGGCGATGCCCAGATTCACGTAGTGCTTCTGGACGATCTCGGCCTTGCCGTCGATCCCCTCGTCCCAGGAGGCGTTGACCTCCGGGTTGCGCCGGATGGCGACGAGCAGCGCCTTGGAGATGAGCAGCAGCGGGTTGACCCGCAGACCGGCCATGTCCTTGTCGGCCTTCAGCTCCTCGACGAGCTTCATCGTGCGCGTCACGTCCACCGTCACGAACTCGGTGACGTGCGGCGCGGTGAACTTCGAGGCCACCATCGCCTGCGCGGTCGCCTTGCGCACGCCCTTGACCGGGATCCGGGTCTCGCGCACGGAGTCGTACGAGGCCGCGGGCGCCGCCGCCGGCACCGCGGCCGGGGCCTGCACCGGAGCCGGGATCTCGGGCGCGACGGGCGCGGCGGGCGCGGGCGGCGCGACGGCCGCGTGCACGTCCTCCCGCGTGATGATCCCGTCGGCACCGGCCGGGACGACGGTGGCCAGGTCGACCCCGAGGTCCTTGGCCAGCTTGCGCACCGGCGGCTTGGCCAGCGGCCGCTGCTGGGTGAGCACGGCCGTCGCGGTGCCGTTGGCCACCGCGGGCTCCTTGCGCGCTCGCCGCTTGGTGGAGGACTCGGCGACGCCGTAGCCGACGAGCACCGGCTGCCGCCCGCTCGGCTCCTCCGCGACGGCCTCCTCCGCGACGGGCGCCTCGGCGACGGGCTCCTCCCCGGCCGTCCGCACCGAGATGATGACCTGTCCGACGTCGACGGTCGTGCCCTCGGGGAACTTCAGCTCACCCACGACCCCGTCGAACGGGATCGGCAGCTCGACGGCGGCCTTGGCCGTCTCCACCTCGCACACGACCTGCCCGTCGGTGACCGTGTCACCGGGCTGTACGTACCACTTGAGGATCTCCGCCTCGGTCAGACCCTCGCCCACGTCGGGCATCTTGAACTCGCGCACCATGACGTTCGACCTCTTCCCTCAGTACGCCAGCGAGCGGTCGACGGCGTCGAGCACCCGGTCGAGGCCCGGCAGGTACTCCTCCTCCAGGCGCGCCGGCGGATACGGCGCGTGGTAGCCGCCGACCCGCAGGACGGGCGCCTCCAGGTGGTAGAAGCACCGCTCGGTGATCCGGGCGGCGATCTCCGCGCCGGAGCCGAGGAACACGGGCGCCTCGTGCACGACCACCAGATGCCGCGTCTTCTCCACCGACTTCTGTACGGCGTCGAAGTCCAGCGGCGAGATGGAGCGCAGGTCGAGGACCTCCAGGGAGGTGCCCTCCTCCGCGGCGGCCGTGGCGGCCTCCAGGCAGACCTTCACCATCGGCCCGTAGGCGACGAGCGTCAGGTCGGTGCCCTCGTGGGCGACGACGGCCTTGTGCAGATCGCCCGGGACGGCCTCGGTGTCGACCTCGCCCTTGTCCCAGTAGCGGCGCTTGGGCTCGAAGAAGATCACCGGGTCGTCGCTCTGGATGGCCTGCTGGAGCATCCAGTAGGCGTCCGAGGAGTTCGACGGCGTGACCACCTTCAGGCCCGCCACGTGCGCGAACAGCGCCTCGGGCGACTCGCTGTGGTGCTCGACCGCGCCGATGCCGCCGCCGTACGGGATGCGCACGACGACCGGCACCTTGACCTTGCCGAGCGCGCGGGCGTGCATCTTCGCGAGCTGCGTGACGATCTGGTCGTAGGCGGGGAAGACGAACCCGTCGAACTGGATCTCCACCACCGGGCGGTAGCCGCGCAGCGCCATGCCGATCGCGGTGCCGACGATGCCCGACTCCGCGAGCGGGGTGTCGATGACCCGGTCCTCGCCGAAGTCCTTCTGCAGCCCGTCGGTGACCCGGAAGACACCGCCCAGCTTGCCGACGTCCTCGCCCATGACGAGGACCTTCGGGTCGTTCTCCAGCGCCGTGCGCAGGGATTCGTTGATCGCCTTGGCGATCGGAAGCTTCTGTACGGCCATCTCAGGCACCCTCCTCCGCGAACGACGCCTGGTAGGCGGCGAACTGCGCCCGCTCCTCGTCGACGAGCGCGTGCCCGTCCGCGTAACCGTGCTCGAACATCGCCATCCGGTCCGGGTCCTTCATGCCGCGCACGGCCTCGCGCACCCGCCGGCCGAGCGTCTCGCTCTCGGTCTCCAGGTCCGTGAAGAACTCCGCGCCGGTGTCGGTGTGGTTCTCCAGGTAGGCGCGCAGCCGCAGGATCGGGTCCTTCGCCTCCCAGGCGACGCGCTCCTCGTCGGCCCGGTACTTCGTCGGGTCGTCGGAGGTGGTGTGCGCGCCCATCCGGTACGTGAACGCCTCGACCAGCGTCGGGCCCTCACCGGCGCGCGCCCGCTCCAGCGCCCACCGGGTCACGGCGAGGCAGGCGAGCACGTCGTTGCCGTCCACGCGGACGCCCGGGAAGCCGAAGCCCTGCGCGCGCTGGTAGAGCGGCACACGGGTCTGCTTCTCGGTCGGCTCGGAGATCGCCCACTGGTTGTTCTGGCAGAAGAACACGACCGGGGCGTTGTACACGGCGGAGAACGTGAAGGACTCCGCGACATCGCCCTGGCTGCTGGCGCCGTCACCGAAGTACGCGATCACGGCCGAGTCCGCGCCGTCCTTGGCGATGCCCATGGCGTAGCCGGTGGCGTGCAGCGTCTGCGAGCCGATGACGATCGTGTACAGGTGGAAGTTGTTGGTGTTCGGGTCCCAGCCGCCGTTGTTCACGCCGCGGAACATGCCGAGCAGGTTCTCCGGCTCGACCCCGCGGCACCAGGCGACGCCGTGCTCGCGGTAGGTCGGGAAGACGTAGTCGTCGTCCCGGGTCGCGCGCGCGGAGCCCACCTGGGCGGCCTCCTGGCCGAGCAGCGAGGGCCACAGGCCCAGCTCGCCCTGGCGCTGCAGCGTGACGGCCTCCGCGTCGAAGCGGCGGGCCATCACCATGTCCCGGTACAGGCCGCGCAGCGCGTCGTCGGTGATGTCGGCGACGTACTTGTCGTACACCGAGTTCTCGCGGTTCCTGACCCGCTCGCCCTCGGGCGTCAGCAGCTGGACCAGGTCCGACTTCCCCTTCGCGGCTGCGGTCCTCCCGGGGGACTTCTTCGCAGTCTTGCTCGCGGCAGTCCGCTTGCGCGGGGTGCGCGCTGCGCCAGTGCTGGCAGCACTGTCAACGGTCACGTGTGCTCCTCCGTCGGTCCGGCCCCCGGGATTGCCGGATGGCCAGTCGGCTCGGCTCGCCTGATCCGTCCACGCACGGGGTGGGTGCGAGGTTGTCGGAGACAGGCGCGACAAGTGCTCCGGCAAGCACCCTTCACCCAGCACGTTACCCAGTGGGTCACACATCTGCGAAACCCCATCTGACCTGCGATTTTGCTTGGATTTCCAAGTAAGTGCTTGATTGGATTTCCTAGTAATCGCACCTCGGACGGAGCGCCGCAGGTCAACAGCTGTGCGACGGCACCTGGTAACAGCCTGGCAGGGGGCCGGAACACCGGCACGTTATCCCGGTCACCCCTTGGTCATCTAGGGCGCTGCGCGAGTTCGTGTGTGAGACTGACTCCGTGCGCGAAGACGGAAAAATCAAGGTATTTCTCCTCGACGACCACGAAGTGGTCCGCAGGGGAGTCCATGAGCTGCTGTCGGTCGAGGACGACATCGAGGTGGTCGGCGAGGCCGGTACCGCGGCCGACGCCCTGGTGCGCATCCCCGCCACCCGGCCCGACGTCGCCGTCCTGGACGTGCGGCTGCCGGACGGCAGCGGGGTCGAGGTGTGCCGGGAGATCCGTTCCCAGGACGAGTCGATCAAGTGCCTGATGCTGACGTCGTTCGCGGACGACGAGGCCCTCTTCGACGCGATCATGGCCGGTGCCTCGGGTTACGTGCTGAAGGCCATCCGCGGCAATGAGCTGCTGACGGCCGTACGGGACGTCGCCGCGGGCAAGTCGCTGCTCGACCCCGTCGCCACCGCCCGGGTCCTGGAGCGGCTGCGGGACGGCGGCCGCAGCAAGGAGGACGACCGGCTGGCCGGCCTCACCGACCAGGAGCGCAAGATCCTCGACCTGATCGGCGAGGGCATGACCAACCGCGCGATCGGCGAGCGCCTTCATCTCGCCGAGAAGACGATCAAGAACTATGTCTCCAGCCTGCTGTCGAAGCTCGGCATGGAGCGCCGCTCCCAGGCGGCCGCCTACGTCGCCCGTCTGCAGGCCGAGAGGCACTGAGCGCGTTCGCCCCGTCACCGCCGGCCCACCCGGACGCCCCTCCACACGGGACGTAGGTCCCCCGTGCTGGGGGCCGGGTCCTCTTTTCCGGCGCGGTGTCGGCAACGCACAGTGGTGACATGCCCTCCGAGACGCAGCCGGACCTGGACCGCGGCTTCGAGCTTCTCTCCCGAGTGCCGTACGGGAGAGTCGCCACGAGCATGCGCGCCCTGCCCTTCCTCGCCGCCGCCCGCCACGTCGTGGCCGACGGCCGCCTGCTGCTGCGCATGCACCGGGGATACGGCTACCACCAGGCGTGCGTCGGCAGCGTCGTCGCGTACGGCGCGGACAACCTCGGCGCCGAGCGGTCGCGCGAGCCGGGCCAGTGGTCGGTGCAGTGCGTCGGCACCTGCGAGCTGATCGAGCCCAGCACCGCAGAGCTCGAACTCTTCGGATCCGCCCCGCACTACGCGGACGACGAGATCTACGAACCGGTGTACCTGTGCGTCACCCCGCAGTTCATGACGGTGCACGAGCTGCGGGGCGGGTCCGCCGGGGTGGAGCCCCCGGCGGCGCGGGTACGACGGCGCTGATCAGGCGGTTCTGATCAGCGGATTCTGGTCGGGCGGTTCGGATCAGGGCGTGGCCGTGGGCGGGGTCGGCGTCGCGCCGCCGTTCCCGGCCGAGCTGCCCTCGGTCGCCCCGGCGTCCGTGCCGCCGTCCGACGTCCCGGCATCGGTCCCGCCGTCGGTGCCGCCGTCCGCACCACCGTCGGTGCCGCCGTCGGTACCGCCGCCGCCCGTGTTCTGACCGCCGTCCGTGCTGTCGGTCGGCGTGCCCGTGTCCGACGGCGGCTGGCTGGTCGGCTGCCGGGTCTGCGTCGGCTGCGTCGTCGCCTCCGGCGGGGGCTCGTTGGTGTAGTCGCCGGAGTCGCCCGTGTCCGTGTCCTCGGTGGTCGCCTCGTCCGAGGGCTCCTTGGACTCCTTCTTCTCCGACTTGGTCGGCGTCGGCGACTGCTTGGTCCCGCCACCGCCGTCGCCGCCACCGCCGTTGAGCGCCAGGGCCACACCGACCGCGATCGCGATCACCGCGAGCACGGCCACGATCCACAGCTTGCCGCGGCCGCCGCCCTTGTTGCCGCCGCCCTCGAAGCCGCCGTCGTCGCCGCCCGACGGGCGCAGCATCGGCTGGGCGGCCGTGCCGCTGTCCCCGGGGTGCGGCATGGCCGTGGTGGCCGCGACGCCCATCGCGGGGGTCCCGCCGCCCTCGTGCATGCCGACCGGCCCGGTGTTCCAGGTGCCGGTGTGGCCGCCCTGCTCGTACAGCATCTGGAGCCCGTACTGGACGAGCCCGCGCATCTCCTCGGCCGTCTGGAACCGGTCGTCCGGGTCCTTGGCGAGCGAGCGCATGACGAGGCCGTCCAGCTCCGGCGGCACCGCGTCCGAGACCTCGGAGGGCGGCACGGGGGAGTCCTGGACGTGCTGGTAGACGACGGACAGCGGCGTCTCACCGGTGAACGGGGGCCGCAGCGCGAGCAGTTCGTAGAGCAGGCAGCCCGTCGCGTAGAGGTCCGAGCGGTGGTCGACGGCCTTGCCGAGCGCCTGCTCGGGGGAGAGGTACTGGGGCGTGCCCATGACCATGCCGGTCTGCGTCATGGTCGACTGGGCGCCGTGCAGGGCGCGCGCGATGCCGAAGTCCATCACCTTCACCGCACCGGTGTTGGTGATGATGACGTTCGCGGGCTTGATGTCGCGGTGCACGATGCCGTGCTGGTGCGAGTAGGCGAGCGCCTCCAGGACCCCGGAGACGATGATCAGGGCCTGCTCGGGGCCCGGCGCCTCGGCGTTGAGGAGGAGGTCGCGGATGGTGCGGCCCTCGACGATCTCCATGACGATGTACGGAACGGTCGAGCCGTTCACGTAGTCCTCACCGGAGTCGTAGACCGCGACGACCGCGTGGTGGTTCAGGCCGGCGACCGACTGGGCCTCGCGCGTGAAGCGGGCCTTGGAGACCGGGTCCTCGGCGAGGTCGGAGCGGAGCAGCTTGACGGCGACGGTGCGCCCGAGGCGTACGTCCTCGGCCGCGAACACCTCGGCCATGCCGCCCCGGCCGAGTCTGCGGGTCAGCCGGTACCGGCCGTCCCCGACGAGCCCGCCGTTGCCCCACATCTCCGGCGCGTCTGACATACCGCCGCCAGTCGCCTCGGGGTCGGACGGGCCCTGAGCGCCTGCCTGTGCCATCGGTCCTCGCCGTCGTTTCTGTGCGCGCTGCCGGATTCCTGTATCCCGTCGGAGTACGCGCGGTTGTGAATTACGGTCTCCGTCGCGGCCACGCTACAGGCTCCGGACACCGCCCCGGCCCGAGACGGACCGGACATCAAACCCGTTGGCGTGCAGGCCATGCAAATCGTGCGCGCCAATTCCGTGCCGGTCCCCTGACCACCGACCGCATAACGTTCACGTAACGGGCATCCCGCCCCGGCGCCCGGTGGCGAACCTCACTCGGAACGGCGACAGCACGAGAGACGGGTCCGGCCCGCGCTGCTCGCGCGGGCCGGACCCGTCTCTCGTGCCTGGTGCTCTACAGGTAGGGGCCGCCCGAGCGGCCGCCCGTGCGCGGGTCCTCGTCCTCGTCGCCGCCGCCGACACCGGGCGGCAGCGCGCGGCGCATCTGCTCCAGCTGGGCCCGCGCCGCCATCTGCTGGGCGAACAGCGTGGTCTGGATGCCGTGGAACAGCCCCTCCAGCCAGCCCACCAGCTGCGCCTGCGCGATCCGCAGCTCCGCGTCGGTCGGCGTCGCGTCGTCCGTGAAGGGCAGGGAGAGCCGCTCCAGCTCCTCGACCAGCTCGGGCGCGAGGCCGTCCTCCAGTTCCTTGACGGAGCTGGCGTGGATCTCCTTGAGCCGCTGCCGGCTCGCCTCGTCCAGCGGAGCCACGCGCACTTCTTCGAGCAGCTGCTTGATCATGCTGCCGATCCGCATCACCTTGGCGGGCTGTTCCACCATCTCCGTCACCGGGACCTCGCGGGAGCCGTCGTCTGAGCCGCCACCCAGAGCCATTCCGTCCTGGCCCACGACCAAGATCTGCGGGTTCTCCGGCGACTGTTCGTTCCTCGGCATCTCCATGCCGCCATTCTCTCGCACCGAGCGCTCACATGACCGTGGTGCCCCCGTCAGCGGTTGATCCACCGTCCTGCCGGGTCACAAATCCGGCGTGCCTGTTTTATCCGGCTGTGTGAGGCTTGGCGTAGGAATGGGGCGATCGACGGAAGGGGCAGGGCATGGGGCGGCTTCGGTGGGCGGCCGGCGCACTGGCCGTTCTGCTCGCACTGCCGCTGTTCCTGGGGGGCGTCGCGTACGCGGCCGAGCCCTCGCCGCACGGGTCCCTCGCCGGCAGCAGGGCGGGAGTGGGCCGTACCCCGCCCGGCCGTGAGCTGCCCGCGCCGCGGGAGTCCGAGCCCGTGGCGCCGCCCTCCGAACCGGCCGCGACCCCCGCACCGCGCGACACCGAGCGGCCCTCCGCCGTCCGCAGGCCCGTCCTGCGGCCGGGACTCGGCGGACCGCTCGTCAATGTGCTGCCGCTGGGGGCGGGCCTGCTGCTGACCGGGCTCGGGCTCGGCTTCCTGGCCCTGCGTCTGCGCCGCTGACCCGCCCCGCCCGTAGGGACTACGCGTTCGTCAGCAGCACCTTGCCGATGTGGCCCGACTCCTCGAGCACCCGGTGGCCCTGTGCCGCGTCGCTCATGGGCAGCCTGCGGTCCACGATCGGCCGTACGTGCCCGCCCTCGATCAGCGGCCACACGTGCTCGCGCACCGCCGCGACGACCGCCGCCTTCTCCGCGAGCGGGCGGGCCCGCAGCGTGGTCGCCGTGATGGCGCCGCGCTTGCCGAGCAGGGTGGCGATGTTCAGCTCGCCCTTGACGCCGCCCTGCATGCCGATGATGGCGAGCCGGCCGTTGACCGCGAGGGCGTCGACGTTGCGGTTCAGGTACTTGGCGCCCATGTTGTCGAGGATGACGTCGGCCCCGGCACCGTCGGTGGCGTTCCCGATCTCCTCGACGAAGTCCTGCTCGCGGTAGTTGACGAGGATGTCCGCGCCCAGCTCGGCGCAGAAGTCCAGCTTCTCCTTGGTGCCCGCGGTCACCGCGACCTTGGCGCCGACGGCCTTCGCCAGCTGGATCGCCATGGTGCCGATGCCGCTGGACCCGCCGTGCACGAGGAAGGTCTCCCCCGGGCGCAGGTGGGCGATCATGAAGACGTTGGACCAGACGGTGCAGGTCACCTCGGGCAGCGCGGCGGCCGTGACGAGGTCGATGCCGCCGGGCACCGGAAGCAGCTGACCGGCCGGCACGACGACCTTCTCGGCGTAACCGCCGCCGACCAGCAGCGCGCACACCTCGTCGCCGACCGACCAGCCGCCGACCCCGGGGCCGATCGCGGCGATCCGCCCCGCGCACTCCAGACCGGGGTACGGGGAGGAGCCGGGGGGCGGGCTGTAGAAGCCCTGCCGCTGGAGCAGATCGGCGCGGTTGACGGCGCTGGAGACGACCTCGACGAGGACCTCGCCCTCGCCGGGCACGGGGTCGGGGACCTCCGTCCACACGAGCGCCTCGGGTCCGCCGGGTTCCGGGATCGTGATCGCATACATGGCCGCGAGGCTACTCCCGTCCCCTACGACAACGGCTTCGTGTCGGGCACCACCTGCCGGGTGGGCGTGACGCGCGCGATGGTGATCAGCCGGTCGGTGAGCTGGAGCGTGCCGACCGCCGGATCGTCGTAGCCGAGCATGCGGTGTCCGCGGACGACACTGACCACCAGATCGTCGGTGTCGCGCGGCTTGAGCCCGACCTCCGGCTTGGTCACCGTCCGCTCGACCAGATCGAGGCCGCTGCCCTTCTGGATCAGGTCCTCCATGACCATGCCCGCGTGCGGGCTGAGCACCGACAGGCCGAGCAGACGGCCCGCAGCGCTGGCGCTGGTGATGACGGCGTCGGCGCCCGACTGGCGCAGCAGCGGCGCGTTCTCCTCCTCGCGCACACAGGCGACGATCTTCGCGGCGCGGTTCAGCTGGCGTGCCGTCAGCGTCACCAGGACCGCGGTGTCGTCGCGCTGCGTGGCGATGATGATCTTCCGGGCCCGCTGCACCTCGGCCCGCAGCAGCACGCTGCTGCGGGTCGCGTCGCCCGTGACTCCCGCGTAGCCGAGGGCGGTGGCGGCCTCGATGGCCTTGCCGCTGGGGTCGACGACCACGACCTGCTCGGGCTTCAGACCGGTGGCGCAGACCGTCTCCACGGCGCTGCGGCCCTTGGTTCCGAAGCCGACGACGACGACGTGGTCACGCAAGGTGGACCTCCAGCGGTTCAGACGCCATTCCTCACGGGTCCGTTCGGTGAGGACTTCGAGCGTGGTGCCGACCAAGATGATCAGGAAGAGCACGCGCAGCGGCGTGATGACGAAGATGTTGATGAGACGGGCGAAGTCACTGACCGGCACGATGTCGCCGTAACCGGTGGTGGAGAGGGTGACCGTCGCGTAGTAGAAGGAGTCGAGAAGGTCGACCGTGCCGTCGGACGTGTCGTTGTAGCCGCCGCGGTCGGCCCACACGATCATCGCGGTGGCCAGCAGCACGGTCAGCGCCATCAGGACACGGCGGGCGACCTGGCGCAGCGGCCGCTCGACGACCCGCCGGGGCAGTTTCACCCGGTAGGTCGTCGTGCGTTCGTCCGCTTGGCGCGCCATGGCGTCATGGCCGGCCAGTTTCACGTGAAACACCCTTCGTCTGCGCGCGAGTTGAGGGCCCTGGCTGGGCGGGGCCCGGATATGTGTGAGGTGGCGGTGCGGGGCGCGGCGGTCATCGTGACCCCCAGGACCACGGCAGGTCGAGGATCTCGACCTCCTGGCCCTCCTGGGCGCCGCCCGGCGGGATCACCGCGAGGGCGTCGGCGGCGGCGATGCCGCGCAGCATGGCCGGGCCGTTGTAGCGCAGCGGCACCGCCCACTCGTGCCCGCTGCCCTCGTCCTGCCGGACGACGACGGGGACCAGGCGGGTGTCGCCCGGGTGCCCGTGGACGGCGGTGTGGAGCGGGGCGCTGTACGGCTCCGTGTGCCCGGCCCGGCCGGACAGCTCGCGCAGCAGCGGCTCGGCGAGGGTGAGCAGCCCGGAGACGGCCGCGAGGGGATTGCCGGGCAGGCCGACGAGGTGCTGCCCCTCCGTGAGACGGGCGAGCAGCATCGGGTGGCCGGGGCGGGCCGCGACCCCGTTCACGAGGAGTTCGGCGTCGACGGCGCGCAGCGTGGGGTGGACGTGGTCGACAGGACCGGACGCGGTGCCGCCGGTCGTGACGATCAGGTCGGCGGTGGACTTCCGGACCGCCTTGAGCAGCGCCTTGGCGTCGTCGCCGAGCCGGCGCACGGCCGTGACCTCGACGCCGAGCGCGCGCAGCCAGTGCGGCAGCATCGGGCCGAGCGCGTCCCGGATGAGGCCGTCGCGGGGCCGTCCCGAGGTCAGCAGTTCGTCGCCCAGGACGAGCACGTCGACCCGGGGGCGGGGGACGACGGTCAGCTCGTCGTAGCCCGCGGCGGCCGCCAGGCCGAGGACCGCCGGGGTGACGACCGCGCCCGCGGGCAGCAGCGGTTCGCCACTGCGGCACTCCTGGCCGCGCGGCCGGATGTCCTGCCCGTGCGTGACGTCGCGCAGCGGGTGCAGTCGGCCCTGGTCGTCCAGATGCCCGTGCTCGGAACGGATGACGGCGGTGGTGTCCGGCGGGATCCGGGCGCCGGTCGCGATCGCCGCCGCCTCGCCGTCGGACAGTTCGGGCGGCCCCCCGTGTCCGGCGAGGATCCCCTGGTCCCGGACGCTCCAGGGGCCCGGTCCGGCCACGACCCAGCCGTCCATGGCGGAGGTGTCGAAGGACGGCAGGTCGGTCAGGGCGGTGAGGGGGGCGGCGAGGACGAGGCCCAGGGCCTCGTCGAGCGGGACACGGGCCGCGCCGGGCGGGATCCGCGCGGGCTCGCTCTCGTCGACCGCGACGGGCCCCGCCGGGGTCGGAGGCGGGGTGTGGTCGATGAACGGGAGCCCGGGGAGCGGAAGTTGGTTCTCGTCCACGGGGACGGGCGCGACGGCGTCGAGCGCGTCGACGGCGCTGGCGGGCACCATCGGCTGGACGCGGGGTTCCGACGTACGGGTTTCTGCCGTGCGGCCCTCTGTCGTACGGGGATGGGGTGCCGCCGTCGCGGACGCGCCCGGGGACGGACGGTGTGCGGCCGCGGCCCGGTGCTGGGCGGCGGCCCGGCCCGCCTGGGCTGCGGCGCGGCGCGCGGCCGCCCAGGACGAGCCCTCACCGTGGCCGTGAGCGCCGGGTGCGGTGTGCGCGGTGCCGGTGCCGGGGGCCGGGCGGGCGCCGGGGGGTGCCGACTGCCGGTCCCGCTCCGGGTGGGCGGGGGCGGAGGTCCGCGTCTGCGGGGCGGTGGGTGCCGCGGGGGCGGGGGCCTCGGGGCGGGGCGTGCTCCGGCCGCCGTTGGCCAGGGCGAGCGCCTCTTCGACGTCGCCGTCCAGCGGGTCGGCGTGCGCGGCCCGCGCGTGCGGCCCGCTCATCCCGCGTCGCCCGACTCGGCGTCCGCCGCGGCGGCCTCCTCGGCCCACCGGTTGGCGAGCGCGGCGGCCTTGGCGGCGGCCGCGGCCACGGCTTCGGGACCGCCGCCCGCCCGCCCGGCCGCGTATCCGACGAGGAACGTCGTCAGCGGTGCCGCGGGGCGCGCTACCCCGTGCGCGGCGTCACGGGCGAGGTCGAGCAGGACGCCGGTGTCGACGTCCAGGTCGATGCCCAGTTCGTCCTTGGCTGCGGAGATCCATTCATCCAACACGTGCCCATGCTCCCTGATCCGTGATCGGGCGGCGGCGATGTCGTCCCAGGTGTCGCAGTCGAAGGAGGCCGCGGGATCGACGGGATCGGTGCGGCGGACGAGCCGCAGATCCCGGGTGAGCAGCCGCAACGGCAGGCCTGTGAGCGCCCCGTGCTCCCGCGTCAGGGCGTCCAGCGTCCGGCGCAGCGACGCCACCCGATAGGCGGCGACGAGCGGCTGGTCCCGGCCCTCGCCGTCGGTCAGCAGCGCCCCTTCGGCGTCCTGCGCGGCGAGCGTGTCGAGCAGCAGCCGTACGGTGCGCGGCTCCAGGAACGGCAGGTCGGCGGAGAGCGCGACGACCGTGTCCGGCCGGGCCTGCGCGGAGCCTTCGAGGGCCCGAACTCCCGCGCCCAGAGCGGCGAGCGGCCCGCCGCCCGGCGGCTCCTCGCGGGCCCAGCGGACCGGGCGCGCGGTCGGCCGCGGCGCGGCCACGACGACGGTGTCCCGGGCCCCGGCACAGGCGGCGAGGACCCGGTCGAGCAGGGCCCGGCCACCGACCCGCACCCCGGGCTTGTCCGTGCCGCCGAGCCGACGCGCGGCGCCGCCCGCGAGGACGACGGCGTCGTACGCGGGTGCGCTGCGCCGGTCGGGCGTGGCGGCTTCGGTCATCCCCCGAGTATGGGCGCAGAACCGATCATTGCCACCCCGGGGGACACCGACTCGGCGACGCGCGGCCGGTCAGAGGGTGCGCAGCAGCACCGCCGGCTGTTCCACGCAGTCCGCCACGTACCGCAGGAAACCGCCCGCCGTACCGCCGTCGCAGACCCGGTGGTCGAAGGTGAGGGAGAGCTGGACGACCTGGCGGACCGCCAGCTCCCCTCCGTGCACCCAGGGTTTGGCCGCGATCCGGCCGACGCCGAGCATGGCCGCCTCGGGGTGGTTGATGATCGGCGTGGAGCCGTCGACCCCGAACACCCCGTAGTTGTTCAACGTGAAGGTGCCGCCGGTGAGTTCCGCCGGCGTCAGGGTCCCGGTCCTGGCCTTGTCGGTGAGCCGCGCGAACTCGGCGCTCAGCGACTCGGCACCCCGCGTGTGGGCGTCCCGTACGACGGGGACGACGAGGCCGCGCTCGGTCTGCGCGGCGAACCCGAGATGCACCTCGTCCAGCCGGACGATCTCGCGGCGGGCCGTGTCCACCGTGGCGTTCAGCTCCGGGTAGCGGGCCAGGGCCGCCGTGCAGATCCGGGCCAGCAGCGCCAGGACGGAGATCTTGGGTCCGGCGGACGGACCGGTCGCGGCGTTCATCGCCGCGCGCGCGAGCAGCAGTTCCGTGGCGTCGGCGTCCACCCAGCAGGTGGCGTCGGGTATTTCGGTACGGCTGCGGGACAGCTTGTCGGCGATGGTTCCGCGGATGCCGCGCAGGGGAGTGCGGTGGCCCTGCGGGGCGTTCGGGGCTGTCGGGGTGACTGGCGTTGCCGGTGTTGCCGGTGTTGCCGGTGTTGCCGGTGTTGCCGGTGTTGCCGGTGTTGCCGGGACGGTGGTGGCCGTCGGGGTGGCGGAACGCTCCGTCACCGCCCGCTCCACGTCCGAGCGGAGGATGAGCCCGTCGCGCCCCGAGCCGGTCAACCGGCTCAGATCGAGGCCGTGTTCCCGCGCCAGCCTGCGCACGAGCGGCGAGATCACGGCGACCGGCCCCGCGACGGGTTCGGCGGCCGGAACGGCGGTCGGCACGGCGGCGGACCCGGCACGCGGAGGCTCGCGCCGCTCGGGCACCGCGCCCCCGGTCGCCACCGCGGGCCGCACGCGCCTGCGGCGGGCGGGCGCCGCGCTGGTCCCGTACCCCACCAGCACGTTCCCCGACGCGCCGGACTTCTCCCCGGCCGCGCCGTTCTGCACGGGCGCGGCGGCCGCCGGAGCGGCTCCGCCGGCCGCGGCACCCGCGCCCTCGGCGCCGACCGCGACCGTCAGCAGCGCGGCCCCGACCGGCAGCTCGGTCCCCTCGTCGCCGAAGCGGGCGGTGACCACGCCCCCGTAGGGACACGGCACCTCCACCATCGCCTTGGCGGTCTCCACCTCCACGACCGGCTGGTCGACGGCGACCACATCACCGACGCTCACCAGCCAGCTCACGATCGTCGCCTCGGTGAGTCCCTCCCCGAGGTCGGGCAGCTTGAACTCCAGCACCTGCGCCATCAGCCCACCGTCCCTCACCGGACCCCTCGCCGGCCCTGTCACGGGTCCCATGTTCACTGGTCCCACTGCAGTCGCGCCACCGCGTCGAGCACCCGGTCCACGCCGGGCAGGTGGTGCCGCTCCAGCATCGGCGGCGGGTACGGGATGTCGAACCCGGCCACCCGCAGCACCGGCGCCTGGAGATGGTGGAAGCACCGCTCGCTGATCCGGGCCGCGATCTCCCCGCCGGGACCGCCGAAGCCCCCGGACTCGTGCACCACGACCGCGCGCCCGGTGCGCCGCACGGACGCGGCCACCGTGGCGTCATCGAACGGCACCAGCGAGCGCAGGTCGATCACTTCCAGGTCCCAGCCCTCCGCCTGGGCCGCCTCGGCCGCCTCCAGGCAGACGGGCAGCGACGGTCCGTACGTGATCAGCGTGGCACCGGTCCCGCGGCGGCGGACCACTGCCGTGCCGATCGGTTCAACGTCCGCCGGCTGCTCGGGGTTCCAGGTGTCCTTGCTCCAGTAGAGCCGCTTGGGCTCCAGGAACACCACCGGGTCGTCCGAGGCGATCGACTGCCGCAGCAGGCCGTACGCGTCCGCGACCGTGGCCGGGGTGACGACGGTCAGGCCGGGCGTCGCCATGTAGTACGCCTCGGAGGAGTCGCTGTGGTGCTCGACGCCGCCGATGCCGCCGCCGTAGGGGATGCGCACGGTGAGGGGCATCGGCAGGGCGCCGCGCGTGCGGTTGCGCATCCGCGCGACGTGCGACACCAGTTGTTCGAAGGCGGGGTACGCGAACGCGTCGAACTGCATCTCCACGACCGGCCGCAACCCGTACATCGCCATGCCCACGGCGGTGCCGAGAATGCCCGCCTCGGCCAGCGGGGTGTCGGTGCAGCGGTCCTCGCCGAACTCCTTGGCGAGCCCGTCGGTGATCCGGAAGACACCGCCCAGGGTGCCCACGTCCTCGCCCATGACGTGCACGGCCGGGTCCTCGGCCATGGCGTCGCGCAGGGCCCGGCCCAGCGCCTGCGCCATGGTGGCGGGCTTCGCGGGCTTGGCGGCGGGTGGCTTCGCGACCGTGGTCATGCCTGGCCCCCTTCGGCCTCGGCGTCGAGCTCGGCCCGCAACTGGGCCGCCTGCTCGCGCAGTTGCGAGGTCCGCTCGGCGTACACGTCGCCGAACAGGTCCATCGGGTCGAGCACCGGGTCCTGGTTCATGCGCTCGCGCAGCCCGGCGGCCATGGTCTCCGCGTCGTCGCGCACGGCCCGGATGCCGGCCTCGTCGATGAGCCCGCGCCCGGTCAGCTCGCGCTCCAGGAGGAGGATCGGGTCGTGCGCCCGCCAGATCTCGACCTCGGCGTCGGTGCGGTAGCGCGTCGCGTCGTCGGCGTTGGTGTGCGCGTCCATGCGGTACGTGACGGCCTCCACCAGCGTCGGACCGTGTCCCTCACGCGCGCGGGCGATCGCGTCGCCCAACACCTCGTACATCGCCACCGCGTCGTTCCCGTCGACCAGGCGGCCCGGCATCCCGTACCCGACGGCCTTGTGGGCCAGGGAGGGCGCCGCGGTCTGCTTGGCGAGCGGCACGGAGATGGCGAACCCGTTGTTCTGGACGAGGAAGACCACCGGGGCCTGCCACACGGCGGCGAAGTTCAGCGCCTCGTGGAAGTCGCCCTCACTGGTGCCGCCGTCGCCCACCATGGCGAGCGCCACCACGTCGTCGCCCTTGAGCCGGGCGGCGTGCGCGAGGCCCACGGCGTGCGGCAGCTGGGTCGCCAGCGGCGTGGACAGCGGTGCGATGCGGTGCTCACGCGGGTCGTAACCGGTGTGCCAGTCGCCCCGCAGCAGCGTGAGCGCCTGCACGGGGTCGAGGCCCCGGGCGACGGCGGCGAGGGTGTCGCGGTAGCTGGGGAAGAGCCAGTCGCGCTCCTGGAGGACCAGCGCGGCGGCCACCTCGCTCGCCTCCTGGCCGGTCGTCGACGGGTACACGGCGAGGCGGCCCTGGCGGGTCAGCGCCGTCGCCTGCGCGTTGTACCGGCGGCCGCGCACCACCTCCGCGTACAACCGGCGCAGCAGCCCTGGATCGGCCTGCGCGGCGGCGTCGGTGCCCAGGACCCGGTACGGCTCCGCGTCCGGCAGCAGCGGCGCGGGGTCCGTGCGGGGCTGCCAGGCGGGCGGCGGAACGGGTGCGGTGCGGGAGTCCCGCTGTTCCATGACCGTCATGACGACACCTCCTCGTGGGAGCGGTTCGCTGGCGCGTCGGATGTGACCCGCCTCACCTACCGATTGTTCGGTCGTCGGCACATTTTGGCTACAGGCCCCTCCAGGCTGTGGACAATCGGTTCTCCACAGCCTGAGATGAATGCAGTACGTCCATGGTAGGGAGGCGGGGGCACATGGCATCTGAACAAATGGCCGACGGCTCCGGGGCCCGGCCCCTGGACTCCATCGACCGCGACATCCTGCAGATGCTCCGGACCGACGGCCGCGCGTCGATACGCTCCGTGGCCGAGCGCGTCCATGTGTCACGGGCGAACGCCTACGCGCGGATCAACCGCCTCATCGACGACGGGGTCATCCGTGGCTTCGGTGCCCGCGTCGACCACGAACGCGCAGGTCAGGGCGCGTCCGCGTATATCACCCTCAAGATCGTCCAGAACACCTGGCGGACGGTCCGCGAGCAGCTGCGCCGGATGCCGGAGGCCGCGCACATCGCCCTGGTCAGCGGCGACTTCGACGTGCTGATCCTGGTGCACACCCGCGACAACCGGGCCCTGCGCGAACTGGTCCTCACCAAGCTCCAGTCCATCCCCGAGGTCCTCAGCACCCGCACGCTGCTGGTCTTCGAGGAGGAGACCCTCGACGCGGGCGCCGCCGGGGACCCGGGCCCCGCGGACGTCTGAGCCCCCGCTCAGCCCTCTTTGCGCAGTCCTTCGAAGACCAGCTTCGCGACGGCCTCCGCCACCTCGGCGCTGTCCAGCTCACCGCGGCCGGGCCGGTACCACTCCACGATGGAGTTGATCATTCCGAAGACGAGCCGGGTCGCGAGCCGCACCTCGATGTCGCCCCGCACGTCACCGTCGGCGGCGGCCGCCCTGAGCAGCGCGGCGACCTGGTGGTCGAACTCCCTGCGCCGTTCCATCGCCCAGCGCTCGGTGGCGGTGTTCCCGCGCACCCGCAGCAGCAGGGTCACGTAGGGAAGTTCGGCGGTCAGCACCTCGACCATGCGCCGGGTGACGTGCTCCAGGCGCTCGACCGCCCGCCCCTCGCGCGCGGGCTGCTCGTCGAGGATGCCGAAGAGGCCGTCGAGCGCCCGGGTGACGGCGCGGCGCAGCAGCTCCTCCTTGCCCGTCACGTGGTGGTAGATCGACGACTTGGAGATGCCGGCCGCCTTGGACAGGTGCTCCATGGACGTGCCGTCGTAGCCGCGCTCGTTGAAGACGGTCACGGCGACCGCGAGCAGGGACTGCGGGGTGTAGGTGTCGCGCCGTGCTGTGGTCACGCGGAGCCCTCCCACTTCTTGGGGTCGTACGAGTGCCTGAGCAGGGCGAGAGAGGGTGCGAAGCGCCCGGAGGGGTCCCGGTCGCGCAGCTCCTCCAGCAGGCCGCAGGCCCAGGTCCGGCCCAGCTTGCGGCTCCATTCGAAGGGGCCGAGGGGGTAGTTGACGCCGAGCCGCATCGCGGTGTCGATGTCCTCCTCGGTGGCCACCCCGCGCGCGAGGGCGTCGTGCGCCAGGTCGATGATCCGGGCGACCGTGCGGGCGACGATCATGCCGGGGACGTCCCCGATGACGCTGACCTCCTTGCCGAGCGCCTGGAAGAGCCCCACGGCCTCGCGCAGGGTGCGCGGATTGCCGTCCTGGCAGGTGGCCAGCGCGATGCGGGTGGCGGAGCGGTAGTCGAGGGCCAGGTCGAAGTAGACGACGTCCCGGTACTCGATGGACGTCTGTCCGTCCGTCTGCACCAGCTGGCCGCCCCCGGGCAGCACGATGCGGGTGCCCTTGTCCTCGTCCTCCTGGGTGACCTCGATGCCCGCCGCGCGCATCATCGCGATCAGCTCGCCCGCGTTCTCCAGATCGCCCTCGACGGTCACGTGCGCGGGCGGCGCGGCCGGGGCGGCGGTGTGCGGTTCGGCCCGGTCGTCGTCCTCGGCGCCGTCCCCGTACGCGTACCAGCCCTGGCCCGACTTGACCCCGAGGCGTCCCGCCTCGACGAGCCGGCGCTGGGCCAGGGACGGCCGGAACTTCGCGTCCTGGAAGAAGCCCTCCCACACGGAGCGGGTGACCGCCTCGTTCACGTCCTGGCCGATGAGGTCGGTGAGCTCGAAGGCGCCCATCTTGAAGCCGCCGCTCTCGCGCAGCACCGCGTCGATGGTGGCGGGATCGGCGCCCTGCTCCTCGTAGACCGCGAACGCCTCCGCGTAGAAGGGCCGCGCGATCCTGTTGACCAGGAAGCCGGGGGTGTCGGCGCAGGCCACCGGGGTCTTGCCCCAGGCGCGGGCGGTCTCGTACGCGCGCGTGGCCGCGGTGACGTCCGTGGAGTGGCCGGAGACGACCTCCACCAGCGGCATCAGCGGCGCCGGGTTGAAGAAGTGCAGTCCGACGAAGCGCCCGGGGACGCGCAGCGCGCCGCCGATCGCCGTCACGGACAGGGACGAGGTGTTCGTGGCGAGCAGGCAGTCCTCGCCGACGATCTCCTCCAGCTCGCGCAAGAGCTCCTGCTTGATGTCCAGTTGCTCCAGGACGGCCTCGACGACGAGGGCCGCGGGGGCCAGCTCGTGGAGGGTCTGCGCGGGCTTGAGGCGCGCGACGGCGAGCGTGCGCTCCTCGGCGCTCATGCGCCCCTTCTCGACGAGCCGGTCGAGCCGCGCGGTGATCGACTCGGCGGCCGCGCGGGCCCGGCCAGGCACGGCGTCGTACAGCCGGACGGGATGGCCCGCGGTGAGCGCGACCTGGGCGATGCCCTGACCCATGGTGCCGGTGCCGACCACGCCGACGAGGCGGTCATGTGCAGTCATGGCGTGATCCTCCCGTACGTGCGTCCGCTCCGGGCCTCCGGGGCTCGATGGGCGGGTTTTCCACAGCTTTTCGCCGCCCCCTTGTCCCGACCGATCGTTCGGTTACTCTAACTCTTGCTGGTCGTCGTCGCCCAGCCCCGCACCGCCCGGTCCCAACCGGCCCGCCGGCTCGACGAGGAGCCGGCACCGAGGAGGAGTTGGTCCGCCATGGCCGCCGCCGCAAGCACCGCGCACGATCTGATCGCTCAGCACCGGCCCACCCTGGACCAGGCGCTGGACACCATCCGCACGCGCGCGTACTGGTCCCCGCACCCGGAGCACCCGAAGGCCTACGGCGGGGAGGAGGGCGGCAGCCTGAGCATGGCCGAGGGCAAGGCCGCCTTCGACGCCCTGCTCGGCACCCGTCTCGATCTCGGCCAGCCCGGCACGGACGATTTCGTCGGCGGTGAAGTCTCGCCGTACGGGATCGAGTTGGGGATCACGTATCCGCACGCGGACGTCGACGTGCTGCTGCCCGCCATGCGCGCGGGCCTGCGCGCGTGGCGGGAGGCGGGCGCCGCGCTGCGGGCCGTGGTGTGTCTGGAGATCCTGGCCCGGATCAGCGCCCGCACGATGGAGTTCGCGCACGCGGTCATGCACACCAGCGGCCAGGCGTTCATGATGGCGTTCCAGGCGGGCGGCCCGCACGCGCAGGACCGCGGCCTGGAGGCGGTGGCGTACGCGTACGCGGAGCAGGTGCGCACCCCGGACACGGCGCAGTGGTCCAAGCCCCAGGGCAAGCGCGATCCCCTGCTGCTGACCAAGGAGTTCACCCCGGTCGGGCGCGGGATCGCGCTGCTGATCGGCTGCAACACGTTCCCGACGTGGAACAGCTACCCGGGCCTGTTCGCCTCCCTCGCCACCGGCAATCCGGTGCTGGTGAAGCCCCATCCGCGCGCGGTGCTGCCGCTCGCGCTCACCGTCCAGGTGGCCCGCGAGGTGCTCGCCGAAGCGGGCTTCGACCCGAACCTGGTGGCGCTCGCCGCCGAGCGGCCCGGCGAGGGCATCGCGAAGACCCTCGCCGTCCGCCCCGAGATCAGGATCGTCGACTACACGGGCTCGACGGCCTTCGGCGACTGGCTGGAGACCCACGCCCGCCAGGCGCAGGTCTACACGGAGAAGGCGGGCGTCAACACGGTCGTCATCGACAGCACGGACGACTACCGGGGCATGCTGGCGAACCTGGCGTTCTCGCTGTCCCTGTACAGCGGCCAGATGTGCACCACCCCGCAGAACCTGCTGGTGCCGCGCGACGGCATCACCACCGACGCGGGCCCGAAGTCGTACGACGAGGTGGTCGCGGACCTCGCGGCGGCGGTCGCCGGCCTCCTCGGCGACGACGCGCGGGCGACCGCGCTGCTGGGCGCGCTCGTGAACCCCGACGTGAAGGCCCGTCTGGAGGCGGCGTCCGGACTCGGTGAAGTCGCCCTGCCCTCGCGGGAGGTGGCGAACGCGGAGTTCCCCGACGCCGTGGTGCGCACCCCGGTGATCGTGAAGCTGGACGGCGCGAAGCCCGACGCCGAGGCGGCCTACATGAGCGAGTGCTTCGGCCCGGTCTCCTTCGCGGTCGCCGTCGACTCCACCGCAGGCGCCCTGGAGCTGCTGCGGCGCACGGTGCGCGAGAAGGGCGCCATGACGGTCGGCGCGTACACCACGTCCGACGACGTGGCCGGGGCCGTCGAGGAGGTCTGCCTGGAGGAGTGCGCCCAGCTCTCGCTCAACCTGACGGGCGGGGTGTACGTGAACCAGACGGCGGCGTTCTCCGACTTCCACGGCTCGGGCGGCAACCCGGCGGCGAACGCGGCCCTGTGCGACGGCGCCTTCGTGGCGAACCGCTTCCGGGTGGTGGAGGTCCGCCGCGACGGCGTCTAGGGCGCCTGCGTGCTGTGCGCGCTCCAGTGGAAGAGGGTCATGCCGACGCTGGTGGCCAGGTTGTAGCTGGAGACCTGGGGCCGCATCGGCAGGGACACCAGATGGTCGGCCCGCGCGCGCAGTGCGTCGGAGAGGCCGCTGCGCTCGGACCCGAAGGCGAGCAGCGCGTCGTCCGGCAGCGTCAGGCCGCGGATGTCGGCGCCCTCGGGATCGAGCGCGTACAGCGGCCCGTCGGGCAGTTCGCCGACGGTCAGCCGCTCCACGGCGGTCGCGAAGTGCAGCCCGGCCCCGCCCCGGACCACGGTGGGGTGCCAGGGGTCGAGGCTGCCCGTCGTGACGACACCGGCCGCCCCGTACCCGGCGGCCAGCCGGATGACGGCGCCCGCGTTGCCGAGGTTGCGCGGCTCGTCGAGGACGATCACCGGGGTGGTGCGTCCCGTCCGGCCGATCGCGGCCAGGTTCCCGGCGCGCGCGGGGCGGCCGGCCAGCGCGGCGACCCCGGTGGGGTGCAGCCGGGGCACGAGCGAGCGCAGCACGTCGCCCGGCACCTCCACGAGCCGCGCGGCCAGGTCCTCGGCGACATCGGGCGCGAGGTCGTCGGCCAGGGCGCCCGCCGCCGCCTTGTCGGCGGCGAGCGCGACGCGGACGTCGGCGCCGAAGCGCAGGGCGTGCTTGAGGGCGTGGAAGCCGTCGAGGAGCACCGCGTCGTCGGCGGCGCGCCGCCAGGCCCGTACGGCCTCCTCGGCGCCGTCGGCGCCCCCGTGGAGTCCGCTGTGCCCGTCCGCCGTGCTCGCCTTGCTCATGGCAGGAAGCCTACGTGCGCACCGCCGACGGCTCGGCGTCCTGCGCCGGACGCTGCTCCGGCACCGCCGCGTCCCCGCCCGCGCGCCCACCGACCGCACGCTCACGCGCGCGTGCGGCCCAGCCGCCGACCCGTCGCAGGAAGGACGTCGGCAGGAACACCGCGTCGGCGGCGATCATCGCGAGCGAGAAGAACGGCAGGCCCAGCACGACCGCGATGAACACATGCTCCGTGATCATGAAGACCAGCAGCACGTTCTTCATCTTGCGGTTGAAGACGGTGAACGGGAAGGCGACCTGGACGGCGACGGTCCCGTACGTCACGAGCATCACCATCGGGCCGAACGCGCTGAGCAGATCGCCCAGGGCGGGCCAGGGCGAGAAGTAGTCCAGGTGGAGCGGGTAGTAGACCGCGGTGCCGTCCTGCCAGCGGCCACCCTGGATCTTGTACCAGCCGGCCGTCGCGTAGATCAGGCACGCCTCGACCATGATGATCAACAGGGCCGCGTTGTGGGCGAGGTTGGCGACGACGTCGAACAACTGGCGCGCCTCACCGCGCTCGGAGCGGCGGTCGGCGAACCACCACAGCCCCTGGACGACCCACAGCCCCCAGAAGAAGAGCAGCCAGCCGAAGCTCACTCTGCCCGTGAAGGTGATCGTCGAGAGCGCGAGCCCGATCACCCACCACAGGACGGGCCCGGCCAGGTCCACTCCCGGCGAACCGAACCCGCCCGCACGCGCGCGTGCCGCGCGGCGCGCGTCGAGCGACCACACCTGTCCGCACCGGGTGAAGACCAGATAGATCGACATCAGGTGGATGACGTTGTCGCCGCCGTCCCCCATGAACACGCTGCGGTTCTGCAGCGACAGCACGCCGATCATGAACAGGACCGACATGACGCGGGTGCGCCAGCCCAGGAGCAGCAGGACGGAGGCGAGCACCGCGACGCCGTAGACGAACTCGAACCACACCCGGCTGTCCGACCACATCAGCGCGGTGAACGCGTCGTTGTTCGAGATCAGCTGCTGCGCCATGCCCCAGCTCCACGGGGCGTCGGGGCCGTACATCTCCCGCCGGTGCGGGAACTCGCGCAGCAGGAACAGCAGCCAGGTCGCCGAGAACCCGATGCGGACCACGGCGCTCTGGTAGGGGCCGAGCGCGGACGCGGTGACCCGCTCGATGCCGCTGCTCACCGCCCGGGAGGCGCGCTGCCCCAGGCTCTCGCCGTTCCGGTGCTCGGCGTGCTCCGCCGCCGCGTTCCGCTGGAAGCCGCTCATCGCGCACCGTCCGTCCGGTCCTGCGCGCGCACGTGCGTGCCGCTGTCGAGAGGCGCGTCGCGCGAGGTCACCGTCCACCAGGACAGCTGCCGGTAGACCGGCTTCTGGTTCACCTTCTCGTCACTCCACTTCGGGGGCGCGATCGTGACCGACCGGGAGCGGATCTGGACGCGCTCGATCACGTCGCCCTTGCCGGCGACGCCGAGCCGGTCGAAGCGGAGCACGAGGATGCGGCGCAGGTACTGCTCGGAGAGCGTGCCCCGCAGACCGGTCGACCGGTTCTGCGCGTCGTGCGAGCCGAGGTAGACGTCCCAGGCGCGGCGCAGTTCGTTCTGCGTGGTGTGGCTGGGCAGCGGATTGCCCTTGATCGCGGCGCCGTCCTGGGCGGACAGGTCGTACCAGCCGGTGGTGCGCTGTTCCCCGCCGGAGCCGCGCACCTCGGCGCGGGCCTGGACGGCGATGTTCTGCTGCAGCGGGTTGGGGGCGAACAGCTTCCAGTTCTGCTCGAACTCGGGGTAGACCCATTCGTCCACCGCCTTGCCGTGCCGCTTGGTGATCGTGTTCGACGGGGCGACGTGCAGGAACACCATCAGGATGTGCACGCACGCGACGACGGCGATGCCCGCGAGGGCCAGTGAGGCGGCGACCTGGCTCACCGGGGAGAGCGCGGCGAAGCCCTGGCGCCGGGGCTGCTGCGCGGACGGTTCGTGCGTCCCGTCGGGCGGCGGCGCGTCGCCTCCGGGCGGCGGTCCGGCCGGCGGCTCCGGTGCGGGCCCGTCGGCCTCGCCCGCAGCGCCTGCTTCGGTCTTCATCACTGTTCCCCGTTCCCCGTCCCGGTCCCGTCGTCTCCCGGCCCGTCCACCGCCGAACCGATTCCGCGCCGTCGACCCGCGGGTGCGGCGCACCGGCACGGTACTGGGGAGCGGCCCCGAAGCACAGGCGGCCGAGGTTATCCACAGGCCGGGTCATTCAGGGTTGACACCCTACGGCGCCGGGTCCCACCATTGAACTCGACGAACCGAACGATCGGTCGGGAGCGGACGGCGGCCCGGCCGCGCCGGACCGGCTCGTCATCGGCAGCCGAGTTCGAGGGGAACCGGGAATGGCGACAGCAGCCCCGCACCACGTGAAGAGCACCGAGAGCACCGGCAGCGCCGACCGCGCCGCGGAGTTCCAGGCGGTGTTCGACGCGGCGGTGGCCGCGGACGAGCGCATCGAGCCCCGCGACTGGATGCCCGACGCCTACCGCGCCACGCTCGTACGGCAGATCGCGCAGCACGCGCACTCCGAGATCATCGGCATGCAGCCGGAGGCCAACTGGATCACGCGCGCACCGTCCCTGCGCCGCAAGGCGATCCTGATGGCGAAGGTGCAGGACGAGGCGGGGCACGGGCTGTATCTCTACAGCGCGGCCGAGACCCTGGGCACCAGCCGCGACGAGCTGCTCGACAAGCTCCACAGCGGCCGCCAGAAGTACTCCTCGATCTTCAACTACCCGACGCTCACCTGGGCCGACGTCGGCGCGATCGGCTGGCTGGTGGACGGCGCGGCGATCACGAACCAGGTCCCGCTGTGCCGCTGCTCGTACGGCCCGTACGCCCGCGCGATGGTCCGGGTCTGCAAGGAGGAGTCCTTCCACCAGCGCCAGGGGTACGAGCTGCTGCTCGCCCTCAGCCGGGGCACCGAGGCCCAGCACGCGATGGCGCAGGACGCGGTGGACCGCTGGTGGTGGCCGTCGCTGATGATGTTCGGCCCGCCCGACGACGAGTCGGCGCACTCGGCCCAGTCGATGGCCTGGAAGATCAAGCGCCACTCGAACGACGAGCTGAGGCAGCGCTTCGTCGACATCTGCGTCCCGCAGGCCGCCTCCCTCGGTCTGACCCTCCCCGACCCGGACCTGGTGTGGAACGAGGAGCGCGGACAGCACGACTTCGGCCCGATCGACTGGTCGGAGTTCAAGGAGATCCTCAAGGGCAACGGCCCGTGCAACGAACAGCGGATCACCCAGCGCAGGCGCGCCCACGACGAGGGCGCCTGGGTCCGCGAGGCCGCCGCGGCCCACGCGGCCAAGCACACCACCACGGATCCGGCACCGACCCGAGAAGGCAGGGCAGCATGAGCGAGACCCCGAAGGCGCCCGGCGGCGCCGGTGAGTGGCCCCTGTGGGAGGTCTTCGTCCGCTCCCGCCGCGGTCTCGCCCACACCCACGCCGGCAGCCTGCACGCCCCGGACGCGGAGCTGGCCCTGCGCAACGCCCGGGATCTGTACACCCGCCGCGGCGAGGGCGTCTCCCTGTGGGTCGTCCCGTCCACGGCGATCACGGCGTCCTCGCCCGACGAGAAGGACCCGTTCTTCGAACCGGCGGCGGACAAGCCGTACCGGCACCCGACGTTCTACGAGATCCCGGAAGGGGTGAAGCACCTGTGACGCAGCGGACGCAGCCCTCGCAGGCCGGCGGCACGATTGCCGCCCTGGCCCTCGGCGACGACGCCCTGGTGCTCTCGCACCGCCTGGGGGAGTGGGCCGGCCACGCCCCGGTGCTGGAGGAGGAGGTCGCGCTGGCGAACATCGCGCTGGACCTGCTCGGCCAGGCCCGCGTCCTGCTGAGCACGGTCGGCGACGAGGACGAGCTGGCGTACCTGCGCGAGGAGCGCGACTTCCGCAATCTCCAGCTGGTCGAGCAGCCGAACGGCGACTTCGCCCACACCATCGCCCGCCAGCTGTTCTTCTCCACGTACCAGCACCTTCTGTACGGCCGACTGGCCGACGGCGAGGGCGAGTTCGCCCCCCTGGCCGCCAAGGCGGTCAAGGAGGTGGCCTACCACCGGGACCACGCCCGGCAGTGGACGCTGCGGCTCGGCGACGGCACGCAGGAGAGCCACGCGCGCATGCGGCGCGCGGTCGAGGCGCTCTGGCGCTTCACCGGCGAGATGTTCCAGCCGCTTCCGGGAGTGGAGCTCGACTGGGACGAGCTGCGCGCCGGTTGGACGGAGGCGGTCACCGACGTCCTGCGGGAGGCGACGCTCGCCGTCCCCGAGGGCCCGCAGAGCGGTGGCTGGAGCGCGGGAGCGGGGCGTCAGGGCCTGCACACCGAGCCGTTCGGCCGGATGCTCGCCGAGATGCAGCACCTGCACCGCAGCCACCCGGGGGCGACATGGTGACCGCGCCGCTCACCCCGCTGGAGACCGAGCTGCTGCGTGTCGCGGGCTCGGTGCCCGACCCCGAGCTGCCCGTGCTGACCCTGGAGGAGCTGGGTGTGCTGCGCGCCGTGCACACCCTCGGCCCGGGCCGCGTCGAGGTCGAGCTGAGCCCGACGTACACCGGATGTCCCGCGATCGAGGCCATGTCGGCCGACATCGAGCGGGTCCTGCACGAGCACGGCATCCCCGAGGTCACCGTCCGCCCGGTCCTCTCCCCGGCCTGGTCCACCGACGACATCAGCCCCGAAGGCCGCCGCAAGCTGCGGGAGTTCGGGATCGCGCCCCCGCGCACCACCCGCGCCCCCGCCGGCCCGGTCCCCGTGGCGCTCGGAGCGACCCGGCACACCACCGGGTCCGTCACCGGACCGGTGAGCGCGGAGCCGGTGGCCTGCCCGCACTGCGGATCGGCCGAGACCGAACTGCTCAGCCGGTTCTCCTCCACCGCCTGCAAGGCGCTGCGCCGCTGTCTCGACTGCCGCGAACCCTTCGACCACTTCAAGGAGCTGTGATGGCAGCACCCGCGCGGGCCCGCTTCCACCGGCTCCGGGTCACGGCGGTCGACCGGCTCACCGACGACTCGGTGGCGCTGACCTTCGCCGTCCCCGAGGAGCTGCGCGAGCGGTACCGGCACGCCCCGGGCCAGCACCTCGCGCTGCGCCGCACCGTGGACGGCGCGGAGGTTCGCCGTACGTACTCGATCTGCTCCGCCGCCCCCGCCGACGGTGCCCCGCGCACCCTGCGGGTCGGCGTGCGCCTGGTCGACGGCGGCGCGTTCTCCACGTACGCCCACAAGGAGATCGCGGTGGGGGACGAGGTGGAGGTGATGACCCCGGCCGGCCGCTTCACCCTCGACCCGGCCCCCGGGCACTACGCGGCGGTGGTCGGCGGCAGCGGCATCACCCCGGTGCTCTCCATCGCGACGACGCTCCTGGAGCGGGCGCCCGCGGCCCGTTTCTGTCTGATCCGCAGCGACCGGACCTCCGCCTCGACGATGTTCCTGGAGGAGGTCGCGGACCTGAAGGACCGCTACCCGGACCGGTTCCAGCTGGTCACCGTCCTCTCCCGGGAGGAGCAGCAGGCGGGCCCGGTCTCGGGGCGGCTCGGCCAGGAGCGGCTGACGTCGCTGCTGCCCGCGCTGCTGCCGGTGGAGCGGATCGCCGGCTGGTTCCTGTGCGGTCCCTTCGGCCTGGTGCAGGGCGCCGAGCGGGCACTGCGCGGCCTCGGAGTGCAGCGGACCCGCATCCACGAGGAGATCTTCCATGTGGACGGCGGCCCGGACACCGACCGGCCCGCCGTCGCCCCGGCCTCGGCCCCCGCGCACAGCACGGTCACCGCGCAGCTCGACGGACGGTCCGGCAGCTGGCCGGTGCGGGACGGCGAGTCCCTGCTGGACGCGGTGCTGCGCAACCGGGCGGACGCGCCCTACGCCTGCAAGGGCGGAGTCTGCGGCACGTGCCGCGCCTTCCTCGTCTCGGGCTCGGTGCGCATGGACCGCAACTTCGCGCTCGAACCGGAGGAGACCGACGCGGGGTACGTCCTGGCCTGCCAGTCCCGTCCGACCACGGAGAAGGTGGAGCTCGACTTCGACCGCTGACCCGCCTGACCGCGGCGCGCCTGCGCCTGTTCCCTTCTCGTAGAACCTGTTCTATCTTGACGCTCCGTCAGATCCCGCTGGGGGTCAGGGAGCCGAGCAGGAACGGGAGGACAGCCGGTGGACTTCACCTTCTCCGAGGAGCAACAGGCGGCGGTCGAGGCGGCGCGGGCGGTGTTCACACCGGTCGCGCCCGACAGCGTGCCCAGTCCCTCGCTCACCGCCGGCGCCGTGGCCGAGGACTTCGACCGCGCGCTGTGGTCCAAGGCCGCCGACGCCGATCTGCTCAGCCTGCTCATCACGCCCGAGCACGGCGGCGCCGGACTCGACGCCATCGCGCTCTGTCTGGTGCTGCGCGAATCCGCGAAGGTCCTCGCCCGCATCCCGCTCCTGGAGCACAGCGCGGCGGCGGCGACCGTGGAGGCGTACGGCGGCGAGGAGCTGAAGCGGGAGATCCTCCCCCGCGCGGCCGACGGCCGTCTCGCCCTGACCGTGGCGGCGGCGGGCCGTACCGGACACGACCCGGCCGAACTGACGGTGACCGCCCGCCGCGAGGGCGCCTCGGGGACGGGCGGCTGGGTCCTGGACGGGGTGCAGACGGCGGTGCCGTGGGCCTGGGGCGCCGACCGCGTCCTCGTCCCCGCGCACACCGGTGACGGCGCCCCGGTACTGGCGGTCCTGCCCGGTCCGGGCCGGGGCGAGGACCTGCCGGGGCTCACCTTCACCGAGCAGATCTCCACGACCGGCGAGCGCCTCGCCGAACTGCGTCTGGACGGTGTGCACCTGGACGACCGGCACCTCGTCGACGACGCCGCGGCCTGGCCCCGGCTGCACGATCTGCTCGCCACCGGCACCTGCGCGCTGGCGCTCGGCCTCGGCGAGGGGGTGCTGAAGATGACCAGCGACTACGCGGGCAAGCGCGAGCAGTTCGGGCATCCGATCGCCACGTTCCAGGCCGTCGCCGTCCAGGCCGCCGACCGCTACATCGATCTGCGCGCCATGGAGGCCACCCTGTGGCAGGCGGCCTGGCGGCTCAGCACCGGGGCGGGCGGCGCGCTGCCGGTCGCCGGTGACGTCGCGGTCGCCAAGAGCTGGGCGTCCGACGGCGTCCGCCGGGTCGTCCAGACCGCGCAGCACCTGCACGGCGGCTTCGGCGCCGACACGGACTACCCACTGCACCGCTACCACGCCTGGGCCAAGCACCTGGAGCTCTCGCTCGGCCCGGCCGCCGCCCACGAGGAGGCACTCGGCGATCTGCTCGCCGCCCATCCCCTGGGCTGAGCGGTCCGGATCAGACGACGGCGCCCGGCTGTCCCTCGTCGTCCACGACGGGGCGGCCGGCCGCTTCCCACGCCTGCATGCCGCCCGCGACGTTGACCGCGTCGATGCCCTGCTGCACCAGATAGGCCGTGACCTGGGCGGAGCGCCCGCCGACCCGGCACACCACATTGACCCGGGCGTCCTGCGGGGCCGCCTCGGTGAACTCGCCGAACCGCGCCACGAACTCGCTCATCGGAATGTGCAGCGCGTCCGCGGCGTGACCCGCGTGCCACTCGTCGTTCTCCCGCACGTCGAGCAGGAAGTCGCCTTCCTTGAGCTCGTCGACTCCGACCGTGGGCACACCAGAACCAAAGACCATGCCCCCGACGCTACCCGACCGCCCGCCGCGCTCAGCCCGCGGTGATCCGCTCCAGCTCGGCCTCCCGCTCGGCGACCTGCGCGAGCAGTTGCTCGGCGATCTCGTCGAGCAGCTTGTCCGGGTCGTCCGGCGCCATCCGCAGCATCGAGCCGATCGCGCCCTCCTCCAGCTCCCGGGCCACGGCCGTCAGCAGCTCCTTGCGCTGGGCCAGCCAGTCGAGCCGGGCGTACAGCTCCTCGCTCGGCGAGGGCTCCCGCTCCGGCGGCACCGGACCCGCCGCCCACTCCTCGGCCAGTTCCCGCAGCAGGGGCTCGTCGCCGCGCGCGTACGCCGCGTTCACCCGCGAGATGAACTCGTCGCGCCGCTCCCGCTCCTTCTCGTCCTGGGCCAGGTCCGGGTGCGCCTTGCGTGCCAGCTCGCGGTAGAGCTTGCGGGCCTCCTCGCTGGGCCGCACCCGCTGCGGCGGGCGCACCTGCTGGTCGGTGAGCATCGCGACGGCCTCCGGGAACAGTCCGTCCCCGTCCATCCACCCGTGGAACAGCTCCTCGACACCGGGCATCGGCAGCACCCGCGCCCGCGCCTCGTCGGCCCGGCTGCGGTCCTCCGGGTCCCCGGTGCGCTCCGCCGTCGCCTCGGCGATCAGCGCCTCCAGCTCGTCGAGCCGGGCGTACATCGGGCCGAGCTTCTGGTGGTGGAGGCGCGAGAAGTTCTCCACCTCGACCCGGAAGGTCTCCACGGCGATCTCGAACTCGATCAGCGCCTGCTCGGCGGCGCGCACCGCCCGCTCCAGGCGCTCCTCGGGCCGCTCCTGCCGCTGCTCCCGAGACCGCTCGATCCGTTCCTTCAGCTGGTCCTTGAGCCGCTCCCGAGGCTGCTCCTCGGGCTGCTCTGCCACGTCGTCGGTCTCCGGGGTCGTCACCCGTCCAGCGTAGGGCACGGTCCGGCAGGGGCGATCCGGCGTCGACCGGTGCCCCGCCCTCGGCCCCGTGCCGTCAGACCCCCGCCTCCGCGGCCACCCGCCCCTCCCGGACGGCCCGCACCAGCTCCCCGTGGTCCGCCTCGGTGCGGTCCGCGTAGGCCACCGCGAACGACGCGACGGCCTCGTCCAGCTCCTCGTTCTTCCCGCAGTACCCGGCGATCAGCCGGGGATCCGCGCTGTGGGCATGGGCGCGGGCGAGCAGGGCGCCGGTCATCCGCCCGTAGTCGTCCAGCTGGTCGGCGGCGAGCGCGGCCGGGTCGACGCTGCCCTTGCGGTTGCGGAACTGCCGCACCTGGAAGGGCCGTTCACCGACCGAGGTCCAGCCCAGCAGGAAGTCGCTGACCACCTGCATCCGCTTCTGCCCGAGGACCACCCGCCGCCCCTCGTGCGCGACCGGTCCCGGCGTGAAGCCGACCGCCGGCAGATGCGGCAGCAGGACCGACGGCCGCGCCTCCTTCACCTGGAGCACCAGCGGCTCACCGCGGTGGTCGAGGAGCAGCACCACGTACGACCTGGTCCCCACGCTCCCGGTGCCGACGACCCGGAACGCCACGTCGTGGATCGCGTACCGCCCGAGCAGCGGCAGCCGGTCCTCGGTCAGGGTCGCCAGATAGGCCCCCAGCGAGCCGGCGACGGCGGCAGCGTCCTGGTCGGACGTCCGCCGCAGCACCGGCGGCGCGTCCACGAACCGCCGCCCGCCGCCCTCCACCGCGATCGTGGACCTGGCGGCGAACCGGCCGCTGGTGTTGTTCCGCGCCTTCTCCGAGACCCGCTCCAGCGTGCCGAGCAGATCGTGGGCGTCGGTGTGCGAGACGAGCTCCTCGTCCGCTATCGCGTTCCACGCGTCCAGCGCGGGCAGTTTCGCGAGCAGCCGCATGGTGCGCCGGTAGGCACCCGTCGCGTCGTGCGCCGCCTTCCTGCACGTGTCCTCGTCGGCCCCGGCCTCCCGGCCGGCGAGCACCAGCGAGGTCGCGAGCCGCTTCACGTCCCACTCCCAAGGGCCGTGCACCGTCTCGTCGAAGTCGTTCAGGTCGATGACGAGGCCGCCGCGGGCGTCGCCGTACAGACCGAAGTTGCCGGCGTGGGCGTCACCGCAGATCTGGGCGCCGATGCCGGTCAGCGGGGTGCGCGCCAGGTCGTACGCCATCAGTCCGGCGGAGCCGCGCAGGAAGGCGAAGGGGGTCGCGGCCATCCGCCCGACCCGGATCGGGGTCAGCTCCGCGATCCGGCCGCGGTTGGACTCCTCGACGGCGGTCACCGCGTCGGGCCGCCCCGCGTCCGGCTCGAAGGAGGCGTGCGCCGACCTCGGGACGTCCCCGCGCAGGGCCTTGCCGGCCGCCTTCGGGGACTCCCTGTGCGCCGTCTCCGCGAGGACCTCCGCGAACCCGTCCACCCGCGGCACCCGCGGGCCACGGACGCCCCCGTCGCCCTGCCTCGGCAGCGCCACCACATCGCCGATTCCGCCCATGCCGATCGCCTCCCCCCGTCCCCTGCGGGACACGTGCACACCACACCGCTGCTCGAACCGGCCACGACCGTACCGCCGCCCGCGAAGCTCCGCCGGACCCTGTGGAAAACCCACGGCCTGTGCACAACTTCGCCGCCCGGCCGCCGGTCTCCCCGGTCTCCCCGGTCTCGCCGGTCTCGCCGGTCTCGCCGGTCTCGCCGGTCTACTTCCGGAACTCCTCCGGGCACGTCCCGCCCTCGGCCCCCAGGTACTTCGCGGCCCAGTCCCCCAGCTCGTCCAGCGACGGCTTCAGCGCCGCCCCCGCCTCGGTGAGCCGGTAGGAGACCCGCAGCGGCGGCCCCTCGTCGACCTGGCGCAGGACGAGCCCGACGGTGCTCAGCTCCGTGAGCCGGTCGGAGAGCATGCGTTCGCTGATGCCGGGGATGGCTCGGCGCAGATCGGCGAAGTGGACGGGCCGCTGGATCAGCGCGGCCACGATCAGCCCCGTCCAGCGCTTGCCGAGCAGCCCGAAGACCCTGGTCATGCCGATGTCGACCGTCGAGCACGCCTCAGGGGTGTGCACCGCGGGAGCCTCCGCGCCGCACGCGTCCGCCCGCTTCCTGTCCTGCTCGCTGCCCGCCATGGGTCCAGGGTACTGGTTTCTCGTACGGTGATGAAAAAAAGTAAGTACCTGTGCTATTACTAGCTACGTACTCATCTATAGCCGATACTTCGGGAGACACCCCCCATGGCCACCCTGCTGCACCTCGACTCCTCGGTCTTCTCCGGTCCCGCCTCGTCCTCGCGCCCCGTGACGGAGGCCTTCCGCAACGCCTGGCTGGAGCAGCACCCCGAGGGCACGGTCGTCTACCGCGACCTGGCGGCGGACCCGGTGCCGCACATCACCGCCGACGCCCACCTCGCCGGCTTCACGGCCGCGGACGCCCACACGCCCGAGCAGGCCGCCGCCTTCGCCGCGCGCGTGCAGCTCATCGAGGAGCTGGAGAACGCGGACGCGATCCTGATCGGCGCCCCGATGTACAACTACTCGATCCCGTCGACGCTGAAGGCGTGGCTGGACAACGTGATCCTGTTCGGCCGCACCGCGGGCGTCGACGCCCCGGCCGCCAAGGGCACCCCGGTCACCGTCGTCGCCAGCCGCGGCGGCTCCTACGCGCCGGGCACCCCGCGCGAGGGCATGGAGTACGTCCAGAACTTCCTGGCCGCCACCCTGCGCGACACCCTGCAGCTCGACCTCGACTTCATCGTCCCGGAGCTGACCATGGCGCCGACGAACCCGGCCATGTCCGAGCTCGTCCCCCTCTTCGAGGCCTCCCGCGAGAAGGCCCTCCAGGACGCGCAGGAGAAGGGCAAGGCCACGGCCACCCGCGTCGCCGCCTGAAGGTGACATAACCCACAGAGGCGCCACGGGTCCGTCGACCCGTGGCGCCTCACGCGCGCGTACGCCCCCGCATGCCCCCGTGGACGGCCGCACGCCCCTGCGTGCGGCAACGCAAAAGCCCCGCAGATCCGAAGATCTGCGGGGCTTTTCGCTGTGCGCGAGGGGGGAGTTGAACCCCCACGCCCTTTCGGGCACTGGAACCTGAATCCAGCGCGTCTGCCTATTCCGCCACCCGCGCATTGGGTGTGTCCTCCGGCTCCTTGCCCTTGTGGGCCCGGCGCCTTCCGACATGCAGAAGATTAGCACGCTGCCAGGGGTGGATTCACATCCGATTCCGCGGGCATCCGACGGGCACCCGACGCAGGTCGCCGTCACCCCCCACCATGGGGCGGCGGCACCGATGTGCCGTGCGCCGGCCACAGTCCGGTCGCGGCCTTGCCGGACCCCGACCGCTCCACAGCCGCGTACGGGACACTGTCCGGAGGCCACCTCTACGATCCCTCTCAGGAGGGTCCGCAGCAGGGGCCCCGGAGCAGTCTGTGAGCGTCGACACTCGTCGACCGGGCGGACAGGGGGAACCAGCCGATTTCCCGACGCGTGGATACGATCAGTAAGCAGTACGACGAAGCACGAGAGCGCGACAGCCACGGCAAGCAGGACAGCTACGAAGAAGGAGGTGCCCCATGGGAGTCCTGAAGAAGTTCGAGCAGCGTCTCGAAGGTCTGGTCAACGGCACCTTCGCGAAGGTCTTCAAGTCCGAGGTGCAGCCCGTCGAGATCGCGGGAGCGCTGCAGCGCGAGTGCGACAACAACGCGACGATCTGGAACCGCGAGCGGACCGTCGTCCCCAATGACTTCATCGTGGAGCTCAGCGCACCGGACTACGAGCGCCTGAGCCCGTACTCGGGACAGCTCGGCGACGAGCTGTCCGGCATGGTGCGCGACTACGCGAAGCAGCAGCGGTACACCTTCATGGGTCCCATCAAGGTGCACCTGGAGAAGGCGGACGACCTGGACACGGGTCTGTACCGGGTGCGCAGCCGCACCCTCGCCTCCTCCACCAGCCAGGCGCAGCCCGAGCGGGCCGAGCGACCCGAGCGCCCCGCGGCCGGCCGGCCGCAGACGCCCGGTGGCTACGGCTACCCGCCCGCGGCCGCCCCGCCGATGCCGTCGGCGCCGCCCCCCGGGCGGCCCGCACAGGCCCCGGCCGCACACCGGCCCGCCGCCGCGGCGGGCCCGCTGCCGGGCACCCGCGTCCGGCACTGGATCGAGATCAACGGCACCCGCCACCAGATCTCCCGCCCCACCCTCGTGCTCGGCCGCTCCACGGAGGCCGACGTGCGGGTCGACGACCCCGGCGTCTCGCGCCGGCACTGCGAGATCCGCACCGGCACCCCCTCCACGATCCAGGACCTCGGGTCCACGAACGGGATCGTGGTGGACGGCCAGCACACGACCCGCGCTACGCTCCGCGACGGCTCGCGGATCGTCGTGGGCCAAACCACCATCGTTTACCGGCAAGCCGAAGGGTGAAGCGGGGGCAATGTCAGAGCTGACCCTGACGGTCATGCGGTTGGGTTTCCTGGCCGTTCTGTGGCTGTTCGTGATCGTGGCCGTACAGGTCATCCGCAGCGATCTGTTCGGCACGCGCGTCACCGCGCGCGGCTCGCGCCGTGACAGCGGACGCCAGCAGCAGACCGCACGCCAGGCGGCCACGCCGCCGCAGCAACAGCAGCGCCAACAGCAGGCGGGGGGCCGCCAGCGGCGCGGAGCCCCGAGCAAACTGGTGGTCTCCGAGGGGAGCCTCACGGGCACCACGGTCGCCCTCCAGGGGCAGACCATCACGCTCGGCCGCGCGCACGACAGCACGATCGTGCTGGACGACGACTACGCGTCCAGCAGGCACGCCCGGATCTACCCGGACCGGGACGGCCAGTGGATCGTCGAGGACCTCGGGTCCACGAACGGCACGTACCTCGACCGGAACCGCCTGACGACCCCCACGCCGATCCCCCTGGGTGCACCGATCCGCATCGGCAAGACCGTCATCGAGCTGCGGAAGTAGTGCTACATCATGATTAGGCGCGAGCGGAGCGAGCGAGCCGACGCGGTTGTCCCGGACCGGGACACCGGCACGCTCCCGACCGGAGGGTGGGCACCGTGCGGATGTACCCGGAGTCGGAATCGACGGGGCAGGTGCGCATGAGTCTGTCACTGCGCTTCGCCGCCGGATCACACAAGGGCATGATCCGCGAGGGCAACGAGGACTCCGGTTACGCCGGTCCGCGGCTCCTCGCGATCGCCGACGGCATGGGCGGCCAGGCCGCCGGTGAGGTCGCCTCCTCCGAGGTGATCTCCACCATCGTCGCGCTCGACGACGACGTGCCCGGCTCCGACATCCTGACCTCGCTCGGCACCGCCGTGCAGCGGGCCAACGACCAGCTGCGCATGATGGTCGAGGAGGACCCGCAGCTGGAGGGCATGGGGACGACCCTGACCGCCCTGCTGTGGACCGGCCAGCGGCTCGGCCTCGTCCACGTCGGCGACTCGCGCGCGTACCTGCTGCGCGACGGCGTGCTCACACAGATCACGCAGGACCACACCTGGGTGCAGCGCCTCGTCGACGAGGGCCGCATCACCGAGGAAGAGGCCACCACGCACCCGCAGAGGTCCCTCCTCATGCGGGCGCTGGGCAGCGGCGACCACGTCGAACCGGACCTCTCCATCCGCGAGGTGCGGGCCGGCGACCGGTACCTGATCTGCTCCGACGGCCTGTCCGGCGTCGTCTCCCACCAGACGATGGAGGAGACCCTCGCCAGCTACCAGGGCCCGCAGGAGACGGTCCAGGACCTGATCCAGCTGGCCCTGCGCGGCGGCGGCCCGGACAACATCACCGTGATCGTCGCCGATGTCCTCGACATCGACGGCGGGGACACCCTCGCCGGACACATCTCCGACGCCCCGGTCATCGTGGGCGCCGTCGCGGAGAACCAGCACCAGCTGCACGACGGCGGCGCCATGGAGACCCCGGCGGGCCGCGCGGCGGCGCTCGGCCGCGGCTCGGGCCGGCCGGTGCCGGGCCAGGGCGGTGGCGGCGAGTTCGGCCCGCCCGGCAGCGGCGACAGCACCGGTTACGCGCCCGAGGGGGACTTCGGCGCGTACTCCGACGAGGACTTCGTGAAGCCGCGCCGCGGCCGCAGGTGGATCAAGAGATCGCTGTACATCGTGCTCGCCCTCGGCGTCATCGGCGGTGGTCTCTACGGCGGTTACCGCTGGACGCAGACCCAGTACTTCGTCGGCTCGAACGACGACCACGTGGCGCTCTACCGCGGCATCAACCAGGACCTCGCCTGGGTGAACCTGTCGAAGGTGGAGAAGGATCACCCGGAGATCGCGCTCAAGTACCTGCCGCCCTACCAGCAGAAGCAGGTCGAGGAGACGATCACCGAAGGCGACCTGGCAGCCGCCCAGGACAAGATCGACGAACTCTCCGCACAGGCCACGGCATGCGAGAAGCAGGCCGAGCGGCAGAAGGCCGAGAACGAGAAGAACGCGAAGACCGGCGAGGGCGAAGCAGGCGGAACCACCACCGGTGGGACCGCGTCCAAGGCCTCGTACCGCGTGGCCACCGCCACCCCCACGCCGAATCCGTCCTCGTCGCCGTCCGGCAAGTCCAAGTCCTCTCCCACGCCCACTCCTGGCCCCACTCTCTCCGACGAAGAGCAGCAGCTGGCCAAGGCGTGCGCACAGCAGTAGAAGCCGTTGGGGGCCTCAGCACGCCATGAGCAGTTCTCTCAGTAGTAGTTCCACGACCCATACGTCGACCATCGGCGCGATCGGCGCACCCAGCCGGCGCAACACCGAGCTGGCCCTGCTGGCGTTCGCGGTGGTCATCCCGGTCTTCGCGTACGCCAATGTGGGCCTCGCGCTCGACGGCTCACTGCCGGCCGGGCTGCTCGGCTACGGGCTCGGCCTCGGCCTGCTCGCCGGCGTCGCCCACATCGTCGTACGGAAATTCGCGGCGTACGCGGACCCGCTGCTGCTGCCGCTGGCCACGCTCCTCAACGGCCTGGGTCTCGTCGTCATCTGGCGGCTCGACCAGTCGAAGCTGCTCCAGTCGATCGGGCAGGCGGGCAGTGCCGCGCCGAAGCAGCTGATGTACACGGCGATCGGCATCGCGTTCTTCATCGCGGTGCTGATCTTCCTGAAGGACCACCGCGTCCTGCAGCGCTACACCTACATCTCGATGCTCGGCGCGATCGTCCTGCTGCTGCTGCCGCTGGTCCCGGGCCTCGGCGTGAACATCTACGGCGCCAAGATCTGGATCCACATCGGCGGCTTCTCCATCCAGCCCGGTGAGTTCGCGAAGATCGCTCTGGCGATCTTCTTCGCCGGTTACCTCATGGTGAAGCGGGACGCGCTGGCGCTGGCCTCGCGCCGCTTCATGGGGCTCTACCTGCCGCGCGGCCGCGACCTCGGCCCGATCATCGTGGTCTGGGCGATCTCGATCCTCATCCTGGTCTTCGAGACCGACCTCGGTACCTCGCTGCTGTTCTTCGGCATGTTCGTGATCATGCTGTACGTCGCCACCGAGCGGACCAGCTGGATCGTCTTCGGTCTGCTGATGTCCGCGGTCGGCGCCGTCGGTGTGGCCAGCTTCGAGCCGCACATCCAGCAGCGCGTCGACGCCTGGCTCGACCCGATGAAGGAGTACCTGCTCAGCCGGCAGGGCGTCGGGGGCCACTCCGAGCAGGCCATGCAGGCGCTGTGGGCGTTCGGTTCCGGTGGCACGCTGGGCACCGGCCTCGGCCAGGGCCACTCCGAGCTGATCCGGTTCGCCGCGAACTCCGACTTCATCCTCGCCACCTTCGGCGAGGAGCTGGGCCTGGCCGGCCTGATGGCGCTGCTGCTGATCTACGCACTGATCGTCGAGCGCGGTGTGCGCACCGCACTCGCCGCCCGCGACCCCTTCGGCAAGCTGCTCGCCGTCGGTCTGTCCGGCGCGTTCGCGCTCCAGGTCTTCGTCGTCGCCGGCGGTGTCATGGGACTCATCCCGCTGACCGGTATGACGATGCCGTTCCTCGCGTACGGCGGTTCCTCCGTGATCGCGAACTGGGCACTGATCGGCATCCTGATCCGGATCAGCGACACCGCGCGCCGGCCCGCGCCCAGCCCGACGCCCAGTCCCGACGCCGAGATGACCCAGGTGGTCCGACCGTGAACAAGCCCCTGCGCCGCATCGCGATCTTCTGCGGACTCCTGGTCCTGACCCTGCTGATCCGTGACAACTGGCTCCAGTACGTCAAGGCCGACAGCCTCGCCTCCGACGACGACAACCGCCGCGTCGCCATCGCCCGTTACTCGACGCCGCGCGGCGACATCATCGTCGACGGCAAGTCGATCACCGGCTCCAAGGAGACCAGCGGCACCGACCTGAAGTACAAGCGGACCTGGAAGGACGGGCCCATGTGGTCGCCCGTCACCGGGTACGCCTCGCAGGTCGTCGGCGCCACCCAGATCGAGTCGATCGAGGACGGCATCCTCACCGGCAACGACGACCGGCTCTTCTTCCGCAACACGCTCGACATGATCACGGGCAAGAAGAAGGAGGGTGGCAACGTCGTCACCACCCTCAACGCCAGGGCGCAGAAGGCCGCCTACGACGGCCTGAAGAACCGGGGCAAGGGCGCCGTCGCCGCCATCGAGCCGTCCACCGGCAAGATCCTCGCGCTCGCCTCCACGCCCTCGTACGACCCCTCGTCGTTCGCCGGGAACAGCAACGACGACGGCGCGACCTTCTCCAAGCTCGACAAGGACAAGGACAAGCCGCTCCTGAACCGCGCGCTGCGCGAGACGTACCCGCCGGGTTCGACGTTCAAGCTGGTCACGGCCGCCGCGGCGCTGGAGAGCGGCGACTACGACCCGGACAAGAAGACGCAGACGCCGCTCCCGTGGACCATGCCGGGCACCACGACGCCGCTGAAGAACGAAGGCAACATCCCGTGTGAGAACGCGACGCTGCGGGTCGCCCTGAAGGTCTCCTGCAACACCGTCTTCGGCAAGATCGGCTCCGACCTCGGCAACGAGAAGATGGTCGACGAGGCCGAGAAGTTCGGCTTCAACAAGGAGCAGTTCGTCCCGGTCCGCTCGAACGCGTCGAACTTCGACGACGACATGAACCCGTCGCAGACCGCCCTGTCGTCCATCGGCCAGTACAACACCGCGGCCACCCCGCTGCAGATGGCCATGGTCGCCTCCGCGGTCGCCAACGACGGCAAGCTGATGAAGCCGTACATGATCGACGAGCTCAAGGCCTCGAACCTCGACACCATCGAGAAGACCGAGCCGGAGGAGCTGAGCCAGCCGCTCTCCGAGGACAACGCGCAGAAGCTCCAGTCGATGATGGAGACCGTCGTCAACGACCCGGGCGGCACGGGCTCCAACGCCAAGATCCCGGGCGCCATCGTCGGCGGCAAGACCGGTACCGCCCAGCACGGTGTCGACAACAGCGAGAAGCCGTACGCCTGGTTCGTCAGCTACGCCAAGACCAGCTCCGGAACGCCGGTCGCGGTGGCCGTGGTCGTCGAGGACAGCGACGCCAGCCGCCAGGACATCTCCGGTGGCGGTCTGGCCGCCCCGATCGCGAAAAGCGTGATGGAAGCGGTCATCAACAGCAAGTGAGGGTGGGCGTTCACCGGGTCCTGTGAACCCGGTCACCCGTTCTTCACATTGACGCACGTGGCGATACCGGTCCTGTCACGGGTCCCGGTGGCGGCCAGGTCACGCTGGGCAAGCCGGGTACGGTATGCCCGGACAGCACACCGCCCGACCCCGCACGGGACGGTCGGGACCGACGGAGAGGGCTGGTAGGTAACCATGGAAGAGCCGCGTCGCCTCGGCGGCCGGTACGAGCTGGGCCAGGTGCTCGGCCGTGGTGGCATGGCGGAGGTCTACCTCGCGCACGACACCCGGCTCGGCCGCACCGTGGCGGTGAAGACGCTGCGGGTGGACCTCGCGCGTGACCCGTCGTTCCAGGCCCGGTTCCGCCGGGAGGCCCAGTCGGCCGCCTCGCTCAACCATCCCGCGATCGTGGCGGTCTACGACACGGGTGAGGACTACGTCGACCAGGTCTCCATCCCGTACATCGTGATGGAGTACGTCGACGGCTCCACGCTCCGCGAGCTGCTGCACTCCGGCCGCAAGCTCCTGCCGGAGCGCGCCATGGAGATGACCGTCGGCATTCTCCAGGCCCTGGAGTACTCGCACCGGGCGGGCATCGTCCACCGCGACATCAAGCCGGCCAACGTCATGCTGACCCGCAACGGTCAGGTGAAGGTCATGGACTTCGGCATCGCCCGCGCCATGGGCGACTCCGGCATGACGATGACGCAGACCGCCGCGGTCATCGGCACGGCGCAGTACCTCTCGCCCGAGCAGGCCAAGGGCGAGCAGGTCGACGCCCGCTCCGACCTCTACTCCACCGGCTGCCTGCTGTACGAGCTGCTGACGGTCCGTCCGCCGTTCGTCGGGGACTCCCCGGTCGCGGTGGCCTATCAGCACGTACGTGAAGAGGCGCAGCCCCCGTCGGTCTTCGACTCCGAGATCACGCCCGAGATGGACGCCATCGTCCTCAAGGCGCTGACGAAGGACCCCGACTACCGCTACCAGTCGGCCGACGAGATGCGCGCCGACATCGAGGCCTGCCTCGACGGGCAGCCCGTCGCCGCGACCGCCGCCATGGGCGCGGTCGGCTACGGCGGCGGCCCGAACGACCAGCAGACGATGATGCTGGGCCAGCAGAACGGCGCGGCGCCGACGTCGATGCTGCCCCCGGTCAACCCGGACGACGGCGGCTACGGCTACGACGACCGCCCCGACCGCCGCCGCCAGCAGCAGGGCAAGAACCGCACGTCGACGATCCTGCTGGTGGTCGCGGGCGTCCTGGTGCTGATCGGCGCGATCCTGATCGGCAAGTGGATCTCCAGCGGCAGCGGCGGCAGCGACGCCAAGGTGCCGGTGCCGAACCTGGTGGGCGAGACCTTCAAGTCCGCCCAGAAGAAGGCGGACAACGTCGACCTGAAGGTCGCAAAGGGCTCCAGCATGGCGTGCAAGGACGAGCCCGTGAACACCGTCTGCGAGCAGGACCCCAAGGACGGCTCGGTCGCCAAGGGCGACACGATCACCCTCCGGATGTCGACGGGGGCGCCGAAGGTCGCCGTCCCGAACGTGATCAGCAAGAGCGAGGACGAAGCCCGCAGTCTCCTGGAGGACAAGGGCTTCGAGGTCAAGGTGAAGTCCGAGGAGTCCACGCAGGAGCCCGGCAACGTCCTGAACCAGAACCCCGACCCGGGTACCGAGAAGCAGTCCGGCTCCACGGTCACCATCACGGTGTCCAGGGAGAAGGCGCAGACCCAGGTCCCCGACGTGTCCTCCGGCACCAACCTCACCTGCGACGAGGCCACGGCCAAGCTGCAGGAGGCCGACCTGAAGGCGTCCTGCACCGAGGAGGAGAACGCCTCGGTCGAAGCCGGCAAGGTCTTCAAGCAGAGCCTCACCGCAGGCTCCCAGGCCGACCCCAACTCGACGGTCAGCCTGACCGTCGCGAAGGCACCGGCCCAGACCGCGGTGCCCGAGGTCCGCGGGCGTTCGCTCAAGGACGCCAAGAAGATGCTGCAGGACGCGGGCTTCAAGAACATCCAGCTCGCGGACGGCAGCAGCGGCGACGACAACGCCGTGGTCGCCAACGCGGACCCGGCCCCCGGCAGCCAGGTCGACCCGGCCAGCGCCACGGTCACCCTGACCACGATCGGCGGGAACGGCGGCAACAACGGCGGGAACGGCAACGGCGGCTTCCTCGGCGGCAACAACGGCTGACCCGTCCGGCGTACGCGAAAGGCCCCGCTCCTCCTCCGGGAGGGGCGGGGCCTTTCGCATGTCCGTCAGGTACTGCCTGAGCCGCTACCCGAGTTCCTTGGGCGGTGTCCGGTCGCTGTCCACCTTCTCCACCCGGTCGAGCTCGCCCCAGACCACGTAGCGGTACTCCGACGTGTAGACGGGGGTGCAGGTCGTCAGGGTGATGTACTTCCCGGGCTTCTCGACGCCCGACTCCTCGGGGACCCGGTCGATCACGTCGACGTTGAACTTCGAGGTCTCCGGGAGGATGTCGTAGACCTTGTAGACGTACCAGTCGTCCTTCGTCTCGAAGACGATCGGGTCGCCCTTCTTGATCTTGTCGATGTTGTGGAACTTGGCGCCGTGCCCGTCGCGGTGCGCGGCCAGCGAGAAGTTGCCGTCCTTGTCGGTGGTCGGCAGGTCCGCCTTCACCGGGTCCGTGTAGTAGCCGGCGACACCGTCGTTGAGGACCTTCGTCGAGGTGCCCTTCTTGACCAGCACCTCGCCGTTCTTCATCGCCGGGACGTGCAGGAAGCCGATGCCGTCCTTGGTGTCCAGGGCGCCGGGCCCGCCGGCCCCCCAGTGCTCGCGGACCTTGTCGCCCTGTTTGTGGGCGGCACGATCGGCGACGACGTTCGTCCACCACAGTGAATAGGCGACGAACAGACCGAGGATCAGACCCGCCGTGATGAGAAGTTCGCCGAAGACGCTGACGGCCGTCGCGATCCGTCCGCGGCGGGGCGAGGGCGAGGGGGCCTTCGGCTCGGCCGCGTCCTCGTCGTGGTCGGTGGTCGTCGCTGCCACTGCTTGTTGCCCCGTCCCTGTGCCCGTACTACCGGTGGTCGACTGCGCCCTGCTCGACTGCGTCCTGCACGACTCGCTATTCGACGAGCGCGTCCGGCTTGCCCTTGCTGCGGGGGCGCTCCTCGACCATCTTGCCCCAGACGATCATTCGATACGTACTGGTGAATTCCGGCGTGCACGTCGTCAGAGTGATGTAACGACCCGGCTTGGTGAATCCGGAACCCGTCGGGATCGGATCGATCACCGAGGTGTTCGACGGCGGGGTCTGGTTCAGCCGGCTCGACATTTTGTACACGTAGTACTTGTCCTGCGTCTCGACCACGATCGGATCGCCCGGCTCCAGGCGGTTGATGTAGCGGAACGGCTCGCCATGGGTGTTGCGGTGCCCGGCGAGCGAGAAGTTGCCGGTCTTCGCGTCCGGCATCGCGGTGGGGATGCTGTCCTTGTCGTAGTGCCCGACCATGCCCTTGTCGAGGACCTTCGTCTTGCTGATGCCCTCGGCGATCGGCACGACGACGTCCAGCTTGGGTATGTAGAGGATCGCGAAGCCCTGACCCGGCTCGAACGTACCCGGCTTGCCCTTGCCGTTCGCCCAGTCGTCCTCGAGGTGGTCGCGGGCGCTGCCCGCCAGATTGTGGGCCCGTATGTTCGACCACCAGAGCTGGTAGGTGACGAACAGCAGCATCAGCACCCCGAGGGTGATGAAGACTTCGCCGATCGCGCGGCTGGCTATCACCCCGGCGCCCGGCTTGGCGGCCTTCGCCGCGCGGCGGGCCTCGACACGGCTCAGCGGCCTGGCGTCGGCCGCCGTCTCCTCCTCGGCCGGGGCCGCTCCCGCATGCCGCCTGCCGCCGCGCTTGGCGGCCTTCCTGCGCTCGGCGCGGCCGCCGGTGGCGACGGGCGGCTCCGGCTCGAGAGCCAGGCGGGTGTCGGCGGTGCGCAGCGCGACCGTCTCGTCGTCCCGTACGGGGATGAAGGCGGGCTCGGGGGCGGGCGCCGGAGCGGGCGCCGGTGCGGGGCGGCCGGGCGCCGGTGCTGAGGAAGAGGCGGGGGCGGCCTCAGACGGCCCCTGAGCGCCGCCGTACCAGTCCGTCGCGTATCCGTCGGGGTCGTACCACTCGGGCTCCGGCTCGGGCCGCTGAGGCTCGGCCTGAGGCTCTTCCTGCGCCGTCCTGAACCACGGTGAGGGATGCTGCCCCGGCAACGGGTCGCTGAGGGGGTCGTCGAGGCGCCGTACGGCGTCCGCCAGCTCCCCTGCCTCCCCTCCCCCCTCGCGCTCGGGGCGCACCGTGGTCACGCCGAGGCCCTGCCCACGACCGGGGCCAGCCCGGCCGATCGGGCGACCGCGCCGGTGTCCCCGCACTCCGCGAGCCAGTTCGCCAGCATCAGGTGCCCGTGCTCGGTGAGGACGGACTCCGGATGGAACTGGACGCCCTCGACGAGCAGTTCACGGTGGCGCAGCCCCATGATGATGCCGTCGTCGGTGCGGGCGGTGACCTCCAGCTCGGCCGGGACCGTGCCCGGTTCGGCGGCCAGCGAGTGGTAGCGGGTCGCGGTGAAGGGGTCGGGCAGCCCGGCGAAGACGCCCTTGCCCTCGTGCCGCACCAGGGACGTCTTGCCGTGCAGCAGCTCCGGCGCCCGGTCCACCACGCCCCCGTACGCCACCTGCATCGACTGCATGCCGAGGCAGACGCCGAAGACGGGCACCCCGGTGGCGGCGCAGTGGCGCACCATCTCGATGCAGACACCGGCCTGTTCGGGAGCGCCGGGGCCGGGCGACAGCAGGACGCCGTCGAAGCCGTCCTGGGCGTGCGCGGTCGTCACTTCGTCGTTGCGCAGCACCTCGCACTCGGCACCCAGCTGGTACAGGTACTGGACGAGGTTGAAGACGAAGCTGTCGTAGTTGTCGACGACGAGGATGCGCGTCCTGCGGTTCGCGTCGCGCGTCTCGTCCCGGGTCGTTCGAGTGCTCACTGGCCGTCCACCGTTACGTCGTTGAAGGGCAGCAGCGGCTCGGCCCACGGAAAGACGTACTGGAACAGCACATAGACGACTGCCAGAACCAGCACGACCGAAATCAGTGCCCTCACCCAAGCGTTCCCCGGCAGATGCCGCCAGATCCAGCCGTACATGCCGGTCGCTCCCTCCACACCGTCCGCTACGGCACCAGACTAACGGCGCAAGGCTTTCGGTTTCCCGGCCTCTACAGGCTGAGTGGAATCGAGGTGCCCCCACACGATCAGCCGGTGGCTGTGCCCCCACTCGGGCTCGCAGGTCGTGAGCGTCAGATAGCGGCCCGGTTCCTTGTAGCCGGACTTGACCGGCACCGGGTCGATGACGGCGACATCGCTGGGCAGCGTCTTGTACGGCTTGGTGTCGATGACGTACGTGAACCAGGTCGTCCCGTCCGTGAGCACCACGTCGTCGCCGGGCCGCAGCTTCGGGAAGTCCTTGAACGGGTCGCCGTACGTACGCCGGTGACCGGCCACCGCGAAGTTCCCCTTCTGCCCGAGCTGCGCGGTCCCGGAGTAGTGGGCGAGCCCCTTCTTCAGGGTGCCGACGTCGGTGTCCTCCAGGACCGGCTTGTTCCACGTGAAACCGAGCCGCGGGATGTACATCACGGCGAACGGCCTGCCGTCCTTGTACGCGGCCGGCTTCGGCGGCGAGGTCGCGGTCGGCCCGTCCGATGGCGCGGCACCGGCCACCGGTCTCTTCGCCCACTGCTTCTGGAGGTCGTCGATCTGACGGTCCATCGCACTGTCGGCCTTCACACCGGTCCAGAACAGCACGTACATGACGAACAGCACGATCACGGCGCCCACCGTGATGCACAACTCGCTGAACGTCCGGACGACGACTCGCACCGACACTGGTCCCCCAGGGGCAGCTACTCCACGGCTATTCCACGGGCTTCGCGTAGTGGAGATCCACTGTGCCCGAGTAGCCGGGAAGAGTCACCGCCCCGTCGTCCTCGACTTTCCAGCCGAGCCCGTAGGCGTTGACGTAGAGCATGTACGTCTGGATCTCGGGCGAGGCGGCGACGGCGGCCTTCAGCTTCTCCGGGTCACCGACTGCCGTGATCTTGTACGGGGGCGAGTAGACGCGGCCCTGCAGGATCAGGGTGTTGCCGACGCAGCGCACCGCGGACGTCCCGATCAGGCGCTGGTCCATGACCTTGATGCCCTTGGCGCCGCCGTGCCACAGGGCGTTCACCACGGCCTGGAGGTCCTGCTGGTGGATGACGAGGTCGTCGGGCTGCGGGTCGGGGTAGCCGGGGAGCCGGACGGTGGCGTCGGGCGGGGCGTCGTCGAGTGTGACGGAGATCGCCTCGCCGGTGAGCTTCTTGGTGCCGGACGCCTTCTGCAGGCGGTCCAGCTTCTCGTCCTCCGCCTTGGTCGAGCCGTCGTCGCGCTGGGCGAGCCGCTCGACGTCCCCGCGGGTGCCGCTGTTGGCCTCTTCCAGTTCCTGGTTCTTGTGGCTGCGCTCCTGAATGAGGTCGGAGAGCTTCAGGAGGGAGGCATCCGTGCGGATATTGGTGCCCTTGGCCGTATTGAAACTGGTGAAGAAGATCAGCCCGGCAAGGGCGAAAACTCCCACGGTGAGCACCCGCACGGGCCGGAAACGGCCGCGGGCACCACCCTGGTCAGGGCGGTTTCGGGGGTCGGCAGAATTGCTCAACGTACCCTTATCTCCTTCAACGCCGTGGAAGCACTACGCTAACGGACGGCCGGGGGAGCGCTCATAGTCCTTTGAAGTTCCGCTTGTACGCTGCCCGGAGCCAGCCCACGTTCCCTGCGCGGCCACGCAGCGCATCGACAGGAGAGACCCTCGTGCCGAAGTCACGTATCCGCAAGAAGGCCGACTACACGCCGCCGCCGGCGTCGAAGCAGGCAGCCAACATCAAGCTGACCAACCGCGGTTGGGTGGCACCCGTGATGCTCGCCCTGTTCCTGATCGGGCTGGCCTGGATCGTCGTCTTCTACGTGTCGGACACCCAGCTGCCCATCGAGGCCTTCGGCAACTGGAACATCGTGGTCGGCTTCGGCTTCATCGCCGCCGGGTTCGGCGTCTCCACCCAGTGGAAATAGCGCACCCTCCGGCCTGAGCGCCAGCTCTGCCCCAAGCTATCCACTGAGTTATCCACAACACTTGTCCACAGTGGGGATAACTCTACGATCTGTGGATAACCCTCAGACTGTTGACGCTGGTGTGACTAATCAAGCAGTCGTCGAGCACACGTTCGCCCCTTGCCTCTCCCGGGAAAAACCCAGGTCAGAGGCGAGGGGCGAGGTCTTTTGGGGCCGGTGGTGGACGATGCCCGATCCACTGTGGACAACTGGCACCAACAACGGTGGATAACTGTGCTCAGGTGAGCTGAGCCGTTCTGGCGATGACGGTGACGATCACCGCGAGCACGACCACCGCACAGGTCCCGTACTGGATGAGCGAACGGTGCTCACGCGGGGCGTGCACCATCGCGTACCCGACGGCCAGACCGGCCACGAGACCGCCGATGTGGGCCTGCCAGGCGATAGCGCCCCACGTGAACGTGATGACCAGGTTGATGACGACCAGCGCGATGACCGGGCGCAGGTCGTAGTTGAGGCGCCGCGTCAGGACGACGGTCGCGCCGAAGAGGCCGTAGATAGCACCGGAAGCGCCGACCGATGCCTGGTTCGGTGCGGCCAGCAGATAGCACAGGGCGCTGCCGGCCAGGCCCGAGACGAGGTACAGGGCGAGATAGCGCGCCCGGCCGAGCGCCGCCTCCAGCGGCCCGCCGATCCACCAGAGCGTGAGCATGTTCAGGACGATGTGCGCGATACCGGTGTGCATGAACATCGAGGTCACCAGCCGGTACCACTGGCCCTCGGCGACGCCCTGCGGAGTGTAGAAGCCCGGCACCATGGCCCGGCCGATCATCTCGAAGCGGCTGTCGAAGAGGTCCAGCGTCTGCTGCCCCACGAACGCGAGCACACAGAGGCCGATCAGCACCTTCGTGACCAGCCGCGGGTCCGCGGCGATCGTGCCGCCCGCGAGGGTGCGCGGCTGATTGGCGGTGGGGGCGTGCCCGGTGCCCGAGCCGCCGCGCACACACTCCGGGCACTGGAACCCGACCGAGGCGCTGACCATGCAGTCCGGGCAGATGGGCCGCTCACAGCGGGTGCAGCGGATGCCGGACGGGCGGTCCGGATGCCGGTAGCAGCCGGGCAGGCCCTGCGCGTCCTGCGGGTCCTGCGGGCTGCCGGGCGCCTGTTCCATGTCGGTCGTCCCCTAGGTGAGAGCGGTGATGAGGCGCCGCGCGACAACGCACCGCCCCGCCCATCCTTACGGACGAGCGGGGCGCATTGGTTCCCTGCGGCGACACGGGTGTCCGGGCCGGCGGCTCTCCGGGCTAGCGCGTCTCGATGCTCACCGACTCGATGACGACGTCGTGGACCGGGCGGTCGGTGCGCGGGTTGGTGGGCGCCTTGGCGATGGCGTCCACGATCTTCTGGCTGGCCTCGTCGACGACCTCGCCGAAGATGGTGTGCTTGCGGGTCAGCCAGGCGGTCGGCGAGACGGTGATGAAGAACTGCGAGCCGTTCGTCCCCGGGCCGGCGTTGGCCATCGCCAGCAGGTACGGCTTGGTGAACGCCAGGTCGGGGTGGAACTCGTCGTCGAACTGATAGCCCGGGCCGCCCGTGCCGTTCCCCAGCGGGTCGCCGCCCTGGATCATGAAGCCGCTGATCACACGGTGGAAGACCGTGCCGTCGTACAGCGGGGCCGTGGACTTCTCGCCGGACTCCGGGTTGGTCCACTCCCGCTCGCCGCGGGCGAGCTCCACGAAGTTCTTCACCGTCTTGGGCGCGTGGTTCGGCAGAAGCCTGACCTCGATGTCGCCCTGATTCGTCCTGAGGGTGGCATACAGCTGCTCGGCCACGATCCGCCTTCCGTCGTCTCCTGTGCTCGCCCGATCCTCGCACGGCACAAGTACGGGGGTTTCAGCCACCGGATTCCGGTCTACTCGATACAGAGCAGGGGCGCCCTGCCACGATCCGTGGCATTGTCGTCGCCAAGCCCTATTTACCGCTCTTACCCGCCCTTACCGTTCTTACCGTTCTTTCCGCTTCGTACTGATCCCTACTGATCGGTACCGATCCTTATCAAGCCTTACCGCCGTAAGTCACTTCCAGCAGGCATGATCAGCAAAAGGGTGGAAAGGTGAAATACCTGTACGCCACCGAGGAGGAGGATCACGTGACCCGCATCGACAGCGTGCGCGCCGCGACCGGCTCGGCGAAGGACAGCGTGCTGCACGCCGCGGAAGTGGTGGCGCCCTACGCGGGGACGGCCAAGGACAAGGCCGCGCAGTACGCGCACGACGCCCGAGTCGTGCTCGCTCCCAAGGTCTCGCAGGCCGCGCAGCAAGCTCGCGTCCAGTACGACGCGCATCTCGCGCCGCGCCTTGAGCAGGCCCGCACGCATGTGCCGCCGAAGGTCGATCACGCCGCGCACGAGGCAGCGGCCCGCACCCGCACGGCTGCCCGGCAGGCCGCCGAGTATTCCAAGCCGCGCCTGGAGCACGCCGTGGCCGCGGCCGGTCCGGTCCGCGACGAGGCGGCGGCCCGCAGTTCCGCGGCGCTGGCCGCGCTGCGCGGGCAGGTCTCTCCTGAGCAGATCAGGAAGCTGGCTCGCAAGCAGGAGCGCCGGGCCCGCGCCGGACGCCTCGCCAAGGGCCTGGCCGTACTGGGCATCGTGGCCGGTGGGGCGTTCGCCGCGTGGAAGTGGTGGGACAAGCAGGCCAACCCGGACTGGCTCGTCGAGCCGCCGGCCGCCACCGAGGTGCCCGACGCCGCCCCGCTGACCTCGGTCGACGGCGGCGGTCAGGACATCCTCGACCCCGAGGTCCAGGCCAAGCAGGCCGAGGCCGAGACGGGCCCGGAGGACAGGCACTGACACCGGCGCATCACGACAGAACCCCCTTGACCTGTGAAGACACGGTCAAGGGGGTTCTTCGCTGTGGAGCCTAGGGGAGTCGAACCCCTGACATCTGCCATGCAAAGACAGCGCTCTACCAACTGAGCTAAGGCCCCGAAAACGACGCGTCGCACCGGATGAATCACGCTCCGGGCGAGCACCGCAGACCAGAGTACCGGTTCACCCCCGGGATCCCGCAAAAGGATTGGGGGTCCCGGCGGACGACCACTCTCCGTAAGATGCCCCACGTGCTTCGCGGCAGCGAAGCACCGTACTTGGGGAAGCGATGGGGAGACGCAATGGACGCCGCACAGCAGGAAGCTACCGCAAGAGCCCGGGAGCTCCAGCGCAGCTGGTACGGGGAGCCGCTGGGGGCGCTCTTCCGTCGGCTGATCGAGGACCTCGGCCTCAACCAGGCCCGTCTGGCGGGAGTGCTCGGTCTGTCCGCGCCCATGCTGTCCCAGCTGATGAGCGGTCAGCGCGCGAAGATCGGCAACCCTGCGGTGGTGCAGCGCGTGCAGCAGCTGCAGGAACTGTCCGGTCAGGTCGCCGACGGCAGCATCAGCGCGGCCGAGGCCACCGAGCGCATGGACGAGATCAAGAAGTCGCAGGGCGGCTCGGTCCTCACCAACACCGGCCAGTCCTCCTCCGGTTCGGGCGCTCCGACGGTCAAGCGCGTGGTGCGTGAGATCCAGTCGCTGCTGCGCTCCGTCTCCGCCGCCGGCGACATCATCGACGCCGCCGACTCCCTCGCGGCGACCCACCCGGAACTGGCAGAGTTCCTCCGGGTGTACGGCGCTGGACGCACCTCGGACGCGGTCGCCCACTACCAGGCGCACCAGAGCTGACCCGCCGAGGTCACCGCACGGCAACCGGTGCCGTGACCGCCGACGACGGTGGTCGCGGGCCGCGCCGCGGGATCTCGCGCGACGTCCGATGGAGCCCTGCGCAGCGTGGGCCCGGGAGGGGAGCGATGCACGACCATGGGTGAGGTCTTCGCCGGCCGGTACGAACTGGCCGACCCCATCGGCCGCGGGGGAGTGGGCGCCGTGTGGCGCGCCTGGGACCACCGGCGCCACCGCTATGTGGCGGCCAAGGTCCTGCAGCAGAGCGACGCCCACACGCTGCTGCGCTTCGTGCGCGAGCAGGCCCTGCGCATCGATCATCCGCACGTGCTCGCCCCGGCGAGCTGGGCCGCGGACGACGACAAGGTCCTGTTCACCATGGATCTGGTCTCGGGCGGCTCGCTGGCCCATCTGATCGGCGACTACGGGCCGCTGCCTCCACAGTTCGTCTGTCTCCTGCTCGACCAGCTGCTGGCCGGGCTCGCCGCGGTGCACGGAGAAGGCGTGGTGCACCGCGACATCAAGCCGGCCAACATCCTGCTGGAGGCCACCGGCACCGGCCTGCCGCATCTGCGCCTGTCGGACTTCGGCATCGCGATGCGCAAGGGCGAGCCGCGGCTGACGGAGGCCAACTATGTGGTGGGCACGCCCGGCTACATCGCTCCCGAGCAGGCGCTGGGGGCAGAGCCGGACTTTCCCGCCGACCTGTTCGCCGCCGGTCTGGTCGCGCTCTATCTCCTCGAAGGCGCCAAGCCGGACAGCAAGGCCCTGATCGAACACTTCGCCGAGCACGGCACTCCCGGGCCTCCGCAGGGCATACCCGGGCCCCTGTGGGGCGTCCTCGCCGGGCTGCTGCAGCCGGATCCCGAAGCGCGGTTCCGTACGGCGACCGGAGCCCGCAAGGCGCTGCTCGCCGCCGCCGAGCTTCTCCCGGAGCCGGGACCCGACGACGAGCTGATCGAGGTCTTCGACCAACTCGGGCCGCTCCCGCCGGGGTTCAGCCCCGAAGGGCCGGCCACCCGCGGTCGCAGGGCCCGTCCCCTGCACGCCCCCACGGCTCCCTCGCCCGCGCCCGCGCCCGCTCCGTCGCACACCCAGTCGACCGTGGTGCCCGAACGGCCCCTGTCCCCGCCCACTCCTGCACCCTCGCCCGCGCTCGCGCCCGAGAGGCCACTCACGCCACCGCCACCGCCACCGGTTCCGCCGGTGGCCCCTGGGCCGACGCCCGGAGCCTTCTCGCCCACCCCCATGCCTACGCCGATACCCACGCCCACCTTCGCCCCGGGGTCCGGGCGTCCCCAGCTCCCCGAGGCCCCTCAGAGCCTCCAGAACCCGCAGAACCCCCACACCTCGCGGGACGTGCAGGACTCGTCCACCTCCCCCCGGAATCCCCAGGCATCCGAACCACCGGCTCCCGAGGCTCCTCTCCCCTCCATGTCGGAGACGGGCAGCTTCCATCTCCCGCCGCCGGCCGCCCCCGAGGAACAGCCTCCGCCGCCACTCCCGGTGCCTCCGATGCCACCGGCCCAGCCCGTCACGCCGCCGCCCTCGCCGGTCCCCGAACCCGAGCGCCCGGAACCCGCCCCTATGACGAAGTCCCCGGCCACCGCCGTCACATCCCCCCACGGCCTCTCCCTCTCCCCTGGTCCCGTACACACAGTGACGACCGTGACCCCGCCCGATCAGGATCGTCACTCTCTGTACGCATCGGAGGGCAAGGAAGTTCCCCGGCGCCGTCCCGGGCCACCCCCACGGGTGACGATCCCGGTCGTGCTCATCGCGCTGATCTGCTTCGGCGTGGGGATCTGGGCGCTGACACAGGCCTGAGAGCCTGAGACCGGCCCGCGCCGGTCTCGGCCACTCCCCTCAGTCCCGCACTCGCACCCGCCGCACCGCGGCCACCCGCCACACCGCGAGCCACAGCAGCAGAGCCGTGCCCGTCCCGATGCCGGCGACACCGATCACCGTCATCACCGCGCTCCCCGGCGACGTAGAAGAGGAGGAAGCCGACCCCGCCCCGGGGGACGAGCCGGAATCAGCGGACCCTGAGCCGGAGGAACCGCCCGATGCGCCGCTCCCACGGCCCTCGTCGCCGGACCCGCCCGCGGCGCCGCCCTGCGCGACCTCCAGGTCCTCCCACACGGCCCCGCCCGCACCGTTCTCCGCGGCTTTCAGGTCCGCGTCGGTGACCTGGAAGTCTCCCGGTTCCCTTACGTAGTCGGGCGGCCGGACCGCATCCCCGGCGACGGTCACCCGCAGCGTCACCGCCGGCGCCTTGTCCCCCGGCTTCCGGGCCACCGCCGGATTCACGGTGACCCTCAGGTAGTACCAGCCGGCGAACCGCATCGCCGCCTGGTCGTCGCGCGACAGATAACGGTTCTCGTAGGCCACAGGCGGCAACGGATCGAATGCCACCAAGGCCGGATCGCCCGCGTACACGGCGTCCTTCGCCGCGACGGGGGCCCGCGCCGGGTTGTAGAGCTGCACGTCGAACGCGTCGTTCACGCTGTCCCCGCCCGCGGAGCGCTCCGCCGAGGCACTCAGCTCGGCATCGACGGACAGTTGCTGCCCCCAGTCCACGGGGACGCGGAAGAAATGGCTCTGTCCGGGGCCGACCCGGTCCTTCCAGACCCCGTCCGACAGGGCCCGCGCATCGTTGAAGCCGGTGCCGCCGCTGCGCTGTGTGCCGGTCCCCGACGGGGGCCGCACCGACGCCGGCGCAGAGGTCCGCGGGCCCTCGGTGGTCGCCGGGGTGACCAGGCCCGGCTCGATGCCCACCTTCACCTCGAGACCCCAGGTTCCGCCCGTCGAGCCGGACTCCGCCACCCGCTCAACGGCCACGTCGTACATTCCGGCCGACTGGCACCGCAGGCCGCCGGTCCGCACGAGCCGTTCGACGACGGCCGCGACGGGCCGCGGATACGCACCGGAGCGGAAGGTCGCGCGCTGGGAGTCGCACTCGTTCCCGCTGCGGTCCTGGAGGGTCACGGTGACACCGTCCGATGCCGCCGCCTTCACCCCCGAGCCGAGCGGGGGGACCGCCACCACGGAGACGTAGGCGTTGGCAGCGCCGTCCAGCTCCACGCGGTAGTGAGCGGTCGCGCTCGCCCCCGCGCCGAGCGAACTCCGGTACGTCTCACCGGTCGTGAGCCGTGGTGCGTCCGTACCGCTCTGCGTTCCTCGTACGCTCTGCGCGCCCTCGGCGAAGACGTACGGGTCGCTCGCCCCGGTGCCGACCGCCCCGGCCGACGCCGCAACCCCGCACAGCCCCACCCCGGCGACGACCGTCACCCAGGCCCGGCCGCGCCGCCCCTTCACCAGCAGCCTCATGACTCCCCTCATGGAGCGCCATCCTGCCGCCCCGGGGCGCGCACTGTCCCCCGGGCGCCGTAAATCCCGCCACTCACTTTGCCGATGTACGGGACGTCGTCGCAGACGCGAACGCGGCGCCGGAGGCCGAGCACGGATCACGGGACCCCGCACCCGGACAGCATGAAGCCCCGGCCGCTAGTGCGGCCGGGGCTTCATGACGACTCTGTTGTCGATACTCACGAACCCGTGGGCACGGAGTCGGTCGCCTCCGTCCACAGATCCTGCTCGGCGCGATCCGCCTGGATCTGGCGGTACACGAGGAGCCCGCCGATGGCGGCCAGTGCGACCAGGAGAAGCTTCTTCACCGCGCGACCTCGTCTTTCCTTGACGTAGGGGACCTCTGGCGCCCGACTATACACACCGACCGATACCGATCGGTGACCTGGATCCGCCTCAACTCCCGCCCGCGCCACAGCAGTCGAATCGGAGCATCGGGCTCCAGGTCCCCGCGGCTGTCTCATTCCCGGACTGTGAGATTCGCTGCTTTTCAGTACTCATGGCCGCCCTTGCCCCTGCTTGCGGCCATCCGAGTGGTGTTCATCTGAAGATCGACGCGCCACGAGGGTCGGTCCCACCGTCGAGGCCCTGCGTACACATCATGAGGAAAGTACGCAAATCGCCCAACCTGAAAGTGAGGGGCCATGACCAAGAACAAGGTCATGACGCTGTGGACCATCGTCATCTCTGCCTTCATCGCGCTCTTCTCGGCGCTCGGTCTCGTCTCCCCGGCCGCCGCGGCCGCTCCCGTCCAGCAGACGGAGGAGGCGCACCGGACCGTCGAGGCCGACGCCCCCGCCGCCACGGCGTCGTATCCCTTCTGGGCCTTCAAGAGGTCCCTGCCACCGACGATGAAGCAGCGCATCCGCGCCGAGGCCCACGGTTCCTCCCCCAGCTGCCGCCACCAGCCGCCGGCCGACTCCGAGCAGTCCGAGAGCGACACGGATCTGGCGAACGAAGCACTCGCGGGGCAGCTGTAGCCCGTACGGCACGGCACGCTCCATCAGTGAGCAGCGACGGCAGACGCGCACGCGCGGCACCCGCTGCGGCAGGAACAGCAGGCTCGAAGAACAGCGCACCACAAGCAGCACAGAACATTTGCAGTACGCGGTAAGCACAGCAGCAAGCGGCCCGTGCAAGAAGCACGGAACACCTGTGGCAGGCCGTACACGCAACAGGTAGTACCGGCGGCACACAGGACGCACAGCAGGTAGTTGCTGGCAGAACGTAGGACGCGCAACAGGTAGTCACCGGCAGCACGCAGTACGCACGACAGTCACAAAGAGCAGTACGCACACGGGACGACGTCGCGGCACCGCGCACAGCGGCACGCCCACGCTCCCGCCGAGAACCACCGGCCGGCCCATCCCTGCGTGGCCCCGGACAATCCCAGAACGGCACGACCACCCACCAGGCCCCAGCCAGCACATCCGGCTGAGAGGGCCCTTCAGGCATGTCCTGAAGCGGTGTGGCGGGATCGGCGCTCCGCGGCGACCCGCTCTCGATGGCCGGCCCCCTGAAGACCGGAAGACCATGACGGTCCGCCTTGCTGGGCACACCCGCGGGCCCCTGCTCGCCTTCCTGAAGATGCACGGACGCCAAAGACCCCCAGCCGATTCCGACTGGGGGTCTTTGTGCTTGTGGGGCTAACAGGATTTGAACCTGTGGCCTCATCCTTATCAGGGATGCGCTCTAACCAACTGAGCTATAGCCCCGCCGCGCTCTGCGGTGTGTGTCCCGCGCGCTGACTCCTGAAGATTAGCGCACTGGAGGGCCAGTCCCAAAATCGATAGTCCTGGCCCGCCCACCAGCAGGTCTTCAGACCTCCACGGTGCTCACTCGTCCTCGGCGAGCGTGAGCTCGATGCCGCCGACGAAGCCCGCGGAGAGGTTGTAGATGAACGCGCCGAGCGTGGCGAGAGCCGTCGCCAGGACGACGTCGATGACGGCGATGACCGTCGTGAACATCAGCACGCGCGGGAGCGACAGGAACGACTGGAGGTCGAAGCCGTTGCTCTCGTTCGAGCCCGTGGCCTCGGAGATCGTGCCGCCGACCGTGGAGAAGACGCCCATGGCGTCCATGACCATCCACAGCACGGCGGCCGCGATGATGGTGCAGATGCCGAGCGCGATGGACAGCAGGAAGCTGACCTTCATCACCGACCACGGGTCGGCCTTGGCCACGCGCAGGCGGGCCTTGCGGGTGCGCGGAGTGGTGCGCGCCCCGGTCCGCGGCCTGCGCACCGATCCGCCCGCCGGTGCGTTCTGATACGCCTGGGGCGGGTGGTACGGCCCGGACGGCTGCTGCGACTGCTGCCGCTCGCCGGGCAGTGCCCCACCGCCACCGGCGGCGTACTGCTGGGTCTGCGGACCTCGGGTGTCCGTCACAGTTCCCCCCTGGGATCCATGAGACTCGTGCGCGTTCGCCGAGCCGCTCGAGTCCTTGACGTCGCGAGCGGAGCCACGGCCGCTCTCCGATTCCGTACCGGTGGATGTCCCGGTAGAGCCTGCGCCCGTGGCTCCGCTCACGATGACTCTCTCCTCGCGCTACTCGGCCGAGGACTGCTCGCCCTCGTCCGTTCCGACAGCCGTCTCGCCCTGGGCCGATTCGTCGGTCTCGGCGCCGTCCACCAGCTCGACAGCTCCGTCGACTTCCTCGGCCTCGCGGCCGGCCTCGGCATTACGAGCGATGCCGACGACGGCATCGCGCTTGCCCAGGTTGATCAGTTGGACGCCCATGGTGTCACGGCCCGTCTCCCTGACCTCGTTGACTCGCGTACGAATCACACCGCCGGACAGCGTGATGGCGAGGATCTCGTCGGTCTCCTCGACCACCAGCGCGCCGACCAGCGAACCACGGTCCTCCACGATCTTGGCGGCCTTGATGCCGAGGCCACCGCGACCCTGGACGCGGTACTCGTCGACGTTGGTCCGCTTTGCGTACCCACCGTCGGTGGCGGTGAACACGAACGTACCCGGCCGGACGACATTCATCGAGAGCAGTTCGTCGCCCTCGCGGAAACTCATGCCCTTCACACCGGAGGTGGCGCGGCCCATCGGGCGCAGTGCGTCGTCCGTCGCGGTGAACCGGATGGACTGCGCCTTCTTGCTGATGAGCAGCAGGTCGTCCTCGGCGGAGACCAGCTCGGCGCCGATCAGCTCGTCGTCCGAACCGTCCGCCGCCTCGCGGAGGTTGATCGCGATGACACCGCCGGAACGAGGCGAGTCGTAGTCCTTCAGGGGCGTCTTCTTCACCAGGCCGGCCTTGGTGGCGAGCACCAGGTAGGGCGCGGCGTCGTAGTCGCGGATCGCGAGGATCTCGGCGATCGCCTCGTCCGGCTGGAAGGCCAGCAGGTTCGCCACGTGCTGTCCGCGCGCGTCGCGGCCGGCGTCCGGAAGCTCGTACGCCTTCGCGCGGTAGACGCGTCCCTTGTTGGTGAAGAAGAGCAGCCAGTGGTGCGTCGTGGACACGAAGAAGTGGTCGACGATGTCGTCTTCCTTGAGCTTCGTGCCCCGCACGCCCTTGCCGCCGCGCTTCTGCGAGCGGTAGTCGTCCGTCTTGGTCCGCTTGACGTAACCGCCGCGCGAGATCGTGACGACGATGTCCTCTTCGGCGATGAGGTCCTCGATGGACATGTCGCCCTCGAAGGGGACCAGCTTGGAGCGCCGGTCGTCGCCGAACTTGTCGACGATCGCCTGCAGCTCCTCGCTGATGATCTGGCGCTGCCGCTCGGGCGAGGCCAGGATCGCGTTGTACTCGTTGATCTTCGCCTGGAGTTCGTCGTGCTCGGCGACGATCTTCTGGCGCTCCAGGGCGGCGAGCCGGCGCAGCTGCATCTCGAGGATGGCGTTGGCCTGGATCTCGTCGATCTGGAGGAGGCCCATGAGGCCCTCTCGCGCGATCTCCACGGTGTCGCTGCGCCGGATGAGGGCGATGACCTCGTCGATGGCGTCCAGGGCCTTCAGGAGGCCGCGCAGGATGTGCGCGCGCTCCTCGGCCTTGCGCAGCCGGAACTTCGTCCGGCGGACGATGACCTCGATCTGGTGCGTCACCCAGTGGCGGATGAACGCGTCCAGGGAGAGGGTGCGCGGCACGCCGTCGACGAGCGCCAGCATGTTGGCGCCGAAGTTCGTCTGCAGGTCGGTGTGCTTGTACAGGTTGTTGAGGACGACCTTGGCGACCGCGTCGCGCTTGAGGACGATGACGAGGCGCTGGCCCGTACGGGACGACGTCTCGTCGCGGACGTCGGCGATGCCGCCGATCTTGCCGTCCTTGACGAGGTCGGCGATCTTCTGGGCGAGGTTGTCCGGGTTGACCTGGTAGGGCAGCTCGGTGACCACCAGGCACTGGCGGTTCTGGATCTCCTCGACCTCGACGACCGCGCGCATCGTGATGGAGCCGCGGCCGGTGCGGTACGCCTCCTCGATGCCCTTGCGGCCCACCACGAGGGCGCCCGTCGGGAAGTCGGGGCCCTTGATGCGCTCGACGAGAGCGTCCAGGAGCTCCTCGTGCGAGGCCTCCGGGTTCTCCAGGTACCACTGGGCGCCGGCCGCGACCTCGCGCAGGTTGTGCGGCGGGATGTTGGTGGCCATGCCGACCGCGATACCGGCCGAGCCGTTGATCAGCAGGTTCGGGAAGCGGGACGGCAGGACGGTCGGCTCCTGGGAGCGGCCGTCGTAGTTGTCCGTGAAGTCGACGGTGTCCTCGTCGATGTCCCGGACCATCTCCATGGACAGCGGCGCCATCTTGCACTCGGTGTAGCGCATGGCGGCCGCCGGGTCGTTGCCCGGGGAGCCGAAGTTTCCGTTGGAGTCCACCAGCGGCATGCGCATCGACCACGGCTGGGCGAGGCGCACCAGGGCGTCGTAGATCGAGGAGTCGCCGTGCGGGTGGTAGTTACCCATGACGTCACCGACGACGCGGGCACACTTGTAGAAGCCCTTCTCGGGCCGGTAGCCGCCGTCGTACATGGCGTACAGGACGCGGCGGTGGACGGGCTTGAGGCCGTCCCGTACGTCGGGCAGCGCGCGGGACACGATGACGGACATCGCGTAGTCGAGGTAGGAGCGCTGCATCTCCGTCTCGAGCCCGACGGGCTCGATGCGCATCGCGACGGCGCTGCCGTCCTCGTTGTCGGCAGGCGGCGTGGGGGTGTTCTCGTCGGCCATTGCTGGTGAAGATCCTTTCTGCGGCGGTCAGCTGAGACCGACTCAGATGTCGAGGAAGCGGACGTCCTTGGCGTTGCGCTGGATGAACGAACGGCGAGCCTCGACGTCCTCACCCATGAGGACCGAGAACAGGTCGTCGGCCTGGGCGGCGTCGTCGAGCGTGACCTGGCCGAGGACGCGGTGCTCCTGGTCCATGGTCGTGATGCGCAGCTCCTCGGCGTTCATCTCACCGAGACCCTTGAAGCGCTGGACCGAGTCGTCCCGGGTGCGCTTGCCGGCCTGGCGGCCCAGCTCCAGGAGAGCGTCGCGCTCGCGGTCCGAGTACGCGTACTCGAAGTCGTCCCGGCCCCACTTGATCTTGTAGAGCGGGGGCCGCGACAGGAAGACGTGGCCCGCCTCGACCAGCGGCCGCATGAAGCGGAACAGGAACGTCAGCAGCAGGGTGTTGATGTGCTGGCCGTCGACGTCGGCGTCCGCCATCAGAATGATCTTGTGATAGCGGAGCTTCTCGATGTCGAAGTCCTCGTGGACTCCGGTGCCGAAGGCGGAGATCAGTGCCTGGATCTCCTGGTTCTGCAGGATCTTGTCGATCCGCGCCTTCTCGACGTTGAGGATCTTGCCTCGGATCGGGAGGATCGCCTGGTACTGCGGATTACGGCCGGACTTGGCCGAACCGCCGGCGGAGTCACCCTCGACGATGAAGATCTCGCACTTGGTGGGGTCGTTCGACTGGCAGTCGGAGAGCTTGCCCGGCAGGGACGCGGACTCCAGCAGGCCCTTGCGGCGCGTCAGGTCGCGCGCCTTGCGGGCCGCCACGCGCGCGGTGGCCGCCTGGATGGACTTGCGGATGATGTCCGACGCCTCGACCGGGTTCCGGTCCAGCCAGTCCGTGAGGTGCTCGTGCACGACCTTCTGCACGAAGGTCTTCGCCTCCGTGTTGCCCAGCTTGGTCTTGGTCTGGCCCTCGAACTGCGGCTCGCCCAGCTTCACCGAGATGATCGCGGTCAGACCCTCGCGGATGTCGTCACCCGTGAGGTTGTCGTCCTTCTCGCGCAGCAGCTTCTTGTCGCGCGCGTACCGGTTGATGAGACCGGTCAGCGCGGCGCGGAAGCCCTCCTCGTGGGTGCCACCCTCGTGCGTGTGGATCGTGTTGGCGAAGGAGTAGACGCCCTCGCTGTAACTGCTGTTCCACTGCATGGCGACCTCGACGGACAGGAGCCGCTCCTTGTCCTCGGCCTCCAGGTCGATCACCGAGTCGTGGACGACCTCGCCCTTGCGGGAGTTGAGGTACTTCACGAAGTCGACGATGCCGCCCTCGTAGTGGTACGTCACCGTGCGCGGCTCGAACGCCGTGTCGTCGCCCGCCTCCGAGGCGTCCGCACCGGCGGTGGCCTTGGCCGACTCGCGCTCGTCCGTGAGCTTGATCGTCAGGCCCTTGTTGAGGAAGGCCATCTCCTGGAAGCGCCGCGACAGCGTCTCGAAGGAGTAGTCGGTGGTCTCGAAGATGTCGCCGTCGGCCCAGAAGGTGACCGAGGTGCCGGTCTCCTCGGTGGCCTCGTGCTTCGCCAAGGGCGCGGTCGGCACACCCGCCTTGTAGTCCTGCGTCCAGCGGTGGCCGTCGGTCCTGATCTCGACGGAGACCTTCGTGGACAGCGCGTTCACCACGGAGACGCCGACGCCGTGCAGACCGCCGGAGACGGCGTAACCGCCGCCGCCGAACTTGCCGCCCGCGTGCAGGACGGTCAGCACGACCTCGACGGCCGGCTTCCCCTCGGAGGGGATGATGCCGACGGGGATGCCGCGGCCGTTGTCGATGACGCGGACGCCGCCGTCGGGCAGGATCGTCACGTCGATCGTGTCCGCGTGGCCGGCAAGCGCCTCGTCGACGGAGTTGTCCACAACCTCCTGCACCATGTGGTGCAGGCCACGCTCACCGGTCGAGCCGATGTACATGCCGGGTCGCTTGCGGACCGCGTCCAGCCCTTCGAGGACGGTGATCGCGCTGGCGTCGTAGGAGGCTTCTGTGGCCCCTACGTGCGCCTCGGCGTCGGTGGACGGGATGTTCTCGTTGGGGTTGCCGGAATCGGCCACGAAGCGCCCTTTCTGGCACAGCACAAGCCAAGCTCCCGGTTGGTGGCCGGAGCGGCTGCGGCGTGTTGGTTCGGTAGGCCCTAGTCAGCGTTGCTCAGTGCGTCCCACAAGTGGGGCGGGATTGCTCTCCAGTGTACCGGTAGCGCCGACAGTGATGGGGGTTTGCCGGTACCTGAGTCCGCACGTGCCGCCCTCAACCGGTCTCGGCCGACTCCCCCTATGTGGAAAGGGGCTCCAAGAGGCTCACAGCGGCACTCAGCGCTTCGAGGTGTCAACCAGCAGCTACCGTGACCGCGCTCTCACCCGTAGGTGGAGTCGTGACCGGTGCTTCCGGGGGCGCGCAGGGGGCCGTAGCGGCGGGGTCCGCCGCCGGGATTCTTGATGTCGATGCGGCGCACGGTGCCGTGCCCGAGGTCCTCGTTCAGGCGTCTGACCAGCTGCGGAGCCAGCATGCGGACCTGTGTCGCCCAGGCCGTCGAGTCGCACTGCACCACCAGGACGCGCTCGTCCTCGTCGTACTTCTGCGGCACGCAGTGTTTGGCGAGATCCTCACCCACGATCTGCGGCCAGCGGCCCATCACTCCGCCGACGGCGGCCGGCGCTTCCCAGCCACGCTCGGTGATCAGCCGGTTGATGGCGGCGCCGAGCCCCATCGGGTCCCGCCCGTCGGCGCGCGCACCGGAGCGCAGTCCGCCCCCGCGCCGTGCCTGCTTCTTCTGCTGCGCCGAGGCACCACGCGCGCGTGCCGCCTCCTTCGCCGCGCGCAGCGCCACGCGCGCGAGGTCGACGCCGGACGGCTCGGGCCCGCCTTCGGGCTGCTGCTTCGGCTCGTCGCCGCTCACAGCCGCTCCACGGTGCCCTCGGAGACCGCGTAACGGGTGCCGGTCAGTACGCCGGGTACGTCATCGTCGACCGCGGCCGTCACCAGGACCTGCTCGCCGGGCGCGACGAGCTCCGCCAGGCGCTCGCGGCGGCGGGCGTCCAGCTCGGCGAAGACGTCGTCGAGGACGAGCACCGGCTCGTTCCCCTCGGCGCGGAGCAGGTCGTACGAGGCCAGGCGCAGCGCCAACGCGTACGACCAGGACTCGCCGTGGCTCGCGTACCCCTTGGCGGGGAGCTGGCCCAGCTTGAGCAGCAGTTCGTCCCGGTGCGGTCCTACGAGCGTGACGCCCCGCTCGATCTCCTGCTTGCGCGCACCTTCCAGAGCGGCGAGCAGCTGCTCGTACAGCTCCTCGCGCGCGTGGCCGACGATGTCGGGCGAGGACGGCTTGTACTCCAGGGCCACCGGTCCGCCGCCGGGGGCCAGCTGCTCGTACGCCTTGTCGGCGAGCGGCTGCAGCGTCGCGATCAGGTCGAGCCGCTGGGCGAGAAGCTCCGCGCCCACGCGCGCGAGGTGCTGGTCCCACACGTCGAGCGTGGACAGGTCCATGGTGCGGCCGCCGTGGCGGCGGGCGAGGGCCGCGGACTTCAGGAGCGTGTTGCGCTGCTTGAGCACGCGGTCGTAGTCGGAGCGGACCCCGGCCATGCGCGGCGAGCGGGCGGTGATCAGCTCGTCGAGGAAGCGGCGGCGCTCTCCGGGGTCGCCCTTGATGAGCGCGAGATCCTCGGGGGCGAACAGCACCGTGCGGACGATGCCCAGCACGTCACGCGGCCTGACCTGCGAGGACCTGTTGATACGGGCGCGGTTGGCCTTGCCGGGATTGAGTTCGAGCTCGACCAGCTGCTGGCGCTCGCCCTGGCGCACCTGGGCCCTGATGACGGCACGCTCGGCTCCCATGCGCACCAGAGGCGCGTCGGAGGAGACGCGGTGGCTGCCCAGGGAGGCCAGATAGCCGACGGCCTCGACGAGATTCGTCTTGCCCTGGCCGTTGGGGCCCACGAACGCGGTGACGCCCGGGTCGAGAGCGACCTCGGCCCGGGCGTACGAGCGGAAGTCGGCCAGTGACAGATGCGTGACGTGCATGGTCGTGGGCCGACCTCCCCCAACGTTTCTCACAGCGGTTGTCCACCGCTGTGGATGGCTTCTGAACTGCTACTTCTTCTCGACGGCGTGCCCGCCGAACTGGTTGCGCAGGGCCGCGATCATCTTCATCTGCGGCGAATCGTCCTGCCGCGAGGCGAAGCGGGCGAAGAGCGACGCGGTGATCGCGGGCAGCGGCACGGCGTTGTCGATGGCGGCCTCGACCGTCCAGCGGCCCTCGCCGGAGTCCTGCGCGAAACCGCGCAGCTTGTCCAGGTGCTCGTCCTCGTCCAGGGCGTTGACCGCCAGGTCGAGCAGCCAGGAACGGATGACCGTGCCCTCCTGCCAGGAGCGGAAGACCTCGCGGACGTCGGTCACCGAGTCCACGGCCTCAAGCAGCTCCCAGCCCTCGGCATAGGCCTGCATCATGGCGTACTCGATGCCGTTGTGGACCATCTTCGCGAAGTGGCCCGCGCCGACCTTGCCCGCGTGCACGGAGCCGAAGTCACCCTCGGGCTTGAGGGCGTCGAAGATCGGCTGGACCTTGGCCACGTCCTCGGCGGAGCCGCCGTACATCAGCGCGTAGCCGTTCTCCAGGCCCCACACACCGCCGGAGACACCGCAGTCGACGAAGCCGATGTTCTTGATGCCGAGCTCGACCGCGTGCTTCTCGTCGTCCGTCCAGCGCGAATTGCCGCCGTCGACGACGACGTCGCCCGGCTCCAGCAGCTCGGCCAGCTCGTCGACGGTGGACTGGGTCGCCGCACCGGCGGGGACCATCACCCACACCACGCGCGGGCCCTTGAGACGGCCCACGAGTTCTTCGAGGCTGTGGACGTCCGCGAGGTCCGGATTGCGGTCGTAGCCGATGACGGTGTGGCCTGCGCGGCGGATGCGCTCGCGCATGTTGCCGCCCATCTTGCCGAGGCCGACGAGACCGAGCTCCATCAGTGGTTCCTTACGTTGCGACGGGGCGTGAGGGGGGTGGAGCGGTACGGGCACGCACGCGTGCGTGCCGTCTCGTACCCGCGTCCGAGCCTAAACCCGGACGCTCCCGCCCACCTGTGGGCATAGCCGCTCCGGTGAACCCGGCAGCGGCCCGCCCCTCGGTGGCCTCAGCCCGACAGCCGCACCGGCATGATCAGGTACTTGTACGCGTCGTCCGCCTCGGCGTCCACGGCCAGCTTGCCGGAGAGCAGCGCGGGCTTGGTGGACGTCGTGAACGACAGCTGGGCGACCGGGGAGTCGATCGCGCTCAGGCCGTCCAGCAGGAACGTCGGGTTGAAGGCGATGGAGATGTCGTCGCCGTCCAGCTGGGCGTCGACCCTTTCCACAGCCTGTGCGTCGTCGCTGGAGCCGGCCTCCAGGATGAGCACACCCTGCTCGAAGCTGAGCCGCACCGGAGTGTTGCGCTCGGCGACCAGGGCCACGCGCTTGACGGCCTCCACGAAGGGGGCGGTCTCGATGACGGCGACCGAGTTGAACTCCGTCGGGAACAGCGTGCGGTACTTCGGGAGGTCGCCCTCCAGGAGGCGGGTGGTCGTGCGACGGCCCGCGCCCTCGAAACCGATGAGGCCCTCGCCCGCACCCGAGCCGGACAGCGCCAGGGTGACCGTGTCGCCGCTCGTGAGCGCCTTGGCGGTGTCCAGGAGCGTCTTGGCGGGCACCAGGGCGACGGCGGACGCCTCGGAGTCCTCCGGCTTCCACTGGAACTCACGGACGGCGAAGCGGTAGCGGTCGGTGGACGCCAGCGTCACCGTGTCGCCCTCGATCTCGATGCGCACACCGGTGAGGACGGGCAGCGTGTCGTCGCGGCCGGCGGCGATGGCAACCTGCTGGGCGGCGGAGGCGAAGACGTCGCCCGGGACGGTGCCCGTCGCGGTCGGCATCTGCGGCAGCGCCGGGTACTCCTCCACAGGCAGCGTGTGGAGTGTGAATCGCGAGGAGCCGCAGACCACGGTCGCCCGTACACCGTCTGTGGAGATCTCCACCGGACGGTTGGGCAGGGCGCGGCAGATGTCGGCGAGGAGGCGGCCGGAGACGAGCACCGTGCCCTCTTCGTCGATCTCCGCGTCCACGGAGACGCGTGCCGAGACCTCGTAGTCGAAGCTCGACAGGCTGAGCGCGCCCTCCTCGGCCTTCAGCAGAAGGCCCGCGAGGACGGGCGCAGGCGGTCGTGCCGGAAGGCTGCGCGCCGCCCAGGCCACCGCCTCCGCGAGTACGTCGCGTTCCACCCGGATCTTCACTTAAGCCGCCTCCTGCTGTTGCTGGCTGCTCTCGCCCTGCATCGGTCTTCGGTCTTCGTCGGCTGACGTTGGTGTCGCTCGGCCCACAGCTGGGGAGAACACCGGGGACCAGTCTGACGCACCGCACTGACAGCTGGTGCCTCCCTCGGTCAAGTCGTGCCGAGGCGCGGTCGAGGTGCCGAGAGCGAGTTGTGCACAGCCCCGTCTTCGAAACGAATTCCCAGCTCTCTCTAGTTGGGAGTAGTAGTAGGGGCTGTGGAAACCGTGGAAAACCTCTTTTTCGCAGGTCAGAGGCGGTTTTTTGTCCACTGCGCCTGTGGGCCGAGGCCGTGGACAACCGGGCACTTCTGTGGACGGGCGAAAGTTCTGCACACCCGATGCACAGGCTGAGGCGACTTCTCCCCAGCGCCGTCCCCAGCTTTACCCGCGTTCCCCACAGCCCAACCGACCCCCTTGGTGTGACGCCTTTCACTCGCGACGGTGAGGAGGCGCGTCGCGTTGCCGAACAGTGGACAGCCGTGTGGAGAAGCTCCGGATCACTGTGCACAACAGCTGGCATCCTGTGGGTCGACGGTGGACAACGACGTGCACACCCTGTGGACGAAAAATCTGTCCACAGGGTGTGGAGATCTTTTGTCCACCAATCCACAACCCTCTGACCTGGCCTGATGGACTGTCACGCCCTTGCGCTGTGGACACCGTCTGGACAACTTTCCGGTCCCCAGGGTGTGGACCGAAGAAATCCGGCACATCTGTGGAGAACGCCCGTAACTCGCCGCGGAATCGAACACCGACCCCGTTCCGGCGACCGCGTCGCATCCACAGAGCCACGCCGCAGGCACGCGAAAGGGCGCCCCGGAAGCCGTTCCGGAGCGCCCTTCAGGGACGTACGAGAGCCGTGAGCGGCCCGCGCTCAGCCGTTCTTGATGCGGTTGGTCAGCTCGGTGACCTGGTTGTAGATGGAGCGCCGCTCGGCCATCAGCGCGCGGATCTTGCGGTCGGCGTGCATCACGGTCGTGTGGTCACGGCCGCCGAACTGCGCGCCGATCTTGGGCAGGGACAGGTCGGTCAGCTCCCGGCAGAGGTACATCGCGATCTGGCGGGCCGTCACGAGCACGCGGCTGCGCGAGGATCCGCAGAGGTCCTCCACCGTGAGCCCGAAGTAGTCCGCGGTCGCCGCCATGATGGCCGGCGCGGTGATCTCCGGGGAGGCGTCCTCGCCGCCGGGGATCAGGTCCTTCAGGACGATCTCCGTGAGGCCGAGGTCCACCGGCTGCCGGTTGAGCGAGGCGAACGCCGTGACGCGGATCAACGCCCCTTCCAGCTCGCGGATGTTCCGCGAGATGCGGGACGCGATGAACTCCAGGACCTCCGGCGGCGCGTTGAGCTGCTCCTGCACCGCCTTCTTGCGGAGGATCGCGATACGGGTCTCCAGCTCGGGCGGCTGGACGTCCGTGATCAGGCCCCACTCGAAACGGTTCCGCAGCCGGTCCTCCAGGGTCACCAGCTGCTTGGGCGGCCGGTCGCTGGAGAGCACGATCTGCTTGTTCGCGTTGTGGAGGGTGTTGAAGGTGTGGAAGAACTCCTCCTGCGTCGACTCCTTGTCCGCGAGGAACTGGATGTCGTCGACGAGCAGGATGTCCATCTCGCGGTACCGCTTGCGGAAGGAGTCGCCCTTGCCGTCGCGGATCGAGTTGATGAACTCGTTGGTGAACTCCTCGGAGCTCACGTACCGCACGCGCGTGCCCGGGTAGAGGCTGCGCGCGTAGTGACCGATCGCGTGCAGCAGGTGCGTCTTGCCGAGACCCGACTCCCCGTAGATGAAGAGCGGGTTGTACGCCTTGGCCGGTGCCTCGGCGACGGCGACCGCGGCCGCGTGCGCGAAGCGGTTCGACGCTCCGATGACGAACGTGTCGAAGAGGTACTTGGGGTTCAGGCGCGCGGTCGGCTCGCCGGGGCCCGTCGCGGGCGCCGGCTGCGCCGCCAGCGGACCCGGGGCACCCGACGGCACGCCGCGGCCCGGACCGCCGTCGTGCCCGGGGCGGCCGCCCATCGTGGGCTCCCCGCCGTCCCGCCGCGGCCGGCTCTCGCGCGGCGCCGCGTCGTAGCCGCCGCGCTCCTCATAAGGGGAGCGCTCTTCGTAGGAGGGGCGTTCCACCGGCTTCTGCTCGTACGGCGAGCGCTCCGGCTGCTGGTCGTAGCGGCCGCGCTCGGGCTCGTACCCCTGCGGCTCGTAGGGCGGGCGCTCCTGCTGCCGGTAGTCGTGCTGGGGCTGCTGCGGAGGCGTCGCGTACGGGTCGCGCTCGGGGAAGCCGAGGCGCTGCTGCTGCCACCCGTAGTCGTCCTGCTGCGGCCGGGGCCAGGCGCCGGGCTGGGGGCGCTGGTAGTCCGGGTAGGCGGGGCGGGCGGTCGGCAGCTGGTCCTCGCGCTCGCGCGGGGCCTGCGGCTGCTGGTCGCGCTGGTCGTTGCGCCCGGCGCCCTGGCCGCGGTCGTCCCTGCCCCGGCGCTCGTACGGGTCGTAGCCGTCGTAGGTGTCACGGCTGTCGTACGTGTCGCGGGCGTCCCGCGCATCACGGCTCTCGTACGGCTCGTGTCCCTGGCCGGACGCGGCGGGCTGCTCCGTGCCCTCGTAGCTCTCGTACTCCTCGTAGCGCTGCTGCTGGACCGGCGGGGCCGGAGGCGAGGGCGGCTCGCCCACGGAGTCGTCGACCGTGATCGCGATCCGGATGGGGCGACCGCACTCGCGGCTGAGGGTCTCGCTGACGACCGGCGCGAGCCGGCCCTCGAGTACGCCCTTCGCGAATTCGTTGGGCACTGCCAGCAGGGCCGTGTCGGCGACGAGGGCCAAGGGCTGGCAGCGCTTGATCCAGTGCTCGTCCTTCGTCTCGACGCCCTGCCCGCGGCCTTCCCCGAGGAGTTGCTCCAGAACTCGTGGCCACACTGCGGCAAGATCGGCAGGTACGTCAGCCACAGGGCACGCTCTCTCGCTGGTCCCACGAACGTGTGATTCCTGGGACGGGTTGGGTGGGGAGGCCGGAGCCGGATCGGGAAGGAAACCGGGTGGGGTGGTGAGAAGGGAACGAATCGGAGTTCAGCCACGGTAGTCAGCGCGACCGCTGCGGTTCAAGTTGTTGTCCCCAGCCTGTGGACAGTGTCTCCCGCGTGACGCTGGTTTGACCGGATGGCGTAGCCGCGCGTACCGTAACCAGGTCGAGTTGTCGATGGCTGCTGCCGCCTGCCTCCGATGGGCAAGGTCACGGTCCACGAGTTTCTTCAGCTTCTCTGTGGTCCGTCTAGCGGTGCACTCGGGCGTATTGCGAGCTACTCGTGGGCGCACGGTGACAGCCAGGCGATGTCCCGCCAACCCACGTTTTTCAGGAGCCCCCGAGTGAGCAAGCGCACCTTCCAGCCGAACAACCGTCGTCGCGCCAAGACCCACGGTTTCCGCCTTCGCATGCGGACCCGCGCCGGTCGTGCGATCCTCGCCAACCGCCGTGGCAAGGGTCGCGCAAGCCTGTCCGCCTGATCTCGTAAACAGGTCATGACGTGCTGCCTACCGAGCATCGGCTGAGGCGGCGCGAAGAATTCGCGACCGCGGTACGACGAGGCCGTCGGGCTGGACGCCCGCTTCTCGTCGTCCACCTACGCAGCGGTTCAACGGACCCGCACGTGCCTGGGGAGAGCGTTCCCCCGTCACGTGCGGGTTTCGTCGTGAGCAAGGCCGTGGGCGGTGCCGTCGTACGGAACACGGTGAAGCGCAGGCTTCGACACCTCATGCGCGACCGGGTGGCTCAGTTGCCCCCAGGTAGCCTGGTAGTCGTACGTGCGTTGCCCGGTGCGGGTGACGCCTCCCACGCACAGCTGGCCCGAGACCTGGATGCCGCCCTGCAGCGGCTGCTGGGAGGGGGCGCGCGATGAAGTACCCACTGCTTGCGCTGATCAAGATCTACCAGTGGACCATCAGTCCGCTGCTCGGTCCCGTGTGCAAGTACTACCCGTCGTGCTCCCACTACGGCTTCACGGCCATCGACCGGCACGGCGCGATCAAGGGAACAGCCCTCACCGCCTGGCGGATCCTCCGGTGCAATCCGTGGTCCCACGGTGGTGTCGATTACGTTCCGCCGCGTAAGCGGCCGCGCTGGCACGAGATGCTCCGCGACGCCTTGCGCGGGGACAAGAAAGCGGCCCCCGTCGTTCAGGACGACAGCGCCACTGCCCAGGACAGCCCGTCCGCAGCGACCCCGCCCCATGCCCAAGGAGCCTGATCAGGGACATGATTTCCGATATCGTCAACGCGATTTCTGGTGTCTTCGCGTTTCTCACGACCCCGGTGTCCTGGGTCATCGTCCAGTTCCACAAGGTCTTCGGGGCGATCTTCGGCCCTGACACTGGATGGGCCTGGGGTCTCTCCATCGTGTCCCTGGTGGTGCTGATCCGCATCTGCCTGATCCCGCTCTTCGTGAAGCAGATCAAGTCGACGCGGAACATGCAGCTGCTCCAGCCGCAGATGAAGGCGATCCAGGAGCGCTACAAGAACGACAAGCAGCGTCAGTCCGAAGAGATGATGAAGCTGTACAAGGAGACGGGCACCAACCCGCTCTCCTCGTGCCTTCCCATCCTCGTGCAGTCGCCGTTCTTCTTCGCGCTCTACCACACGCTGGCCGGCATCGCCGAGAACAAGAAGATCGGCGTCATCGACCAGTCGCTGCTCGACAGCGCGCAGAAGGCCCACATCTTCGGTGCTCCGCTGGCCGCGAAGTTCATGGACACGGCCGAAGAGGTGTCCAAGATGGGCGCCACGCTGATGGACGTCCGCGTCGTCACGGCGGTCATGATCATCATGATGTCGGCGTCGCAGTTCTACACGCAGCGCCAGCTGATGACGAAGAACGTCGACCTCACGGTCAAGACGCCGTTCATGCAGCAGCAGAAGATGCTGATGTACGTCTTCCCCGTCATCTTCCTGTTCATGGGCATCAACTTCCCCGTCGGTGTCCTCGTCTACTGGCTGACCACCAACGTGTGGACCATGGGCCAGCAGATGTACGTGATCAGCCGGAACCCCACCCCCGGCAGCAAGGCCCAGGCCAAGATGCTCGAGGGTCTGACGAAGCACGTGGTCGACCACTCCGCGACCCGCACCAAGCGTGAGCGGAACATCGTCAAGGCGATCGTCGCCAAGGGCCGGGACCGCAATGAGTACGAGCGCAAGTTCATCAACGGTCTGAGCAAGGCCAGCCTCGCCGCGCAGGCCGACGGCACCGTGGTGGCGAGCACGGCCGCGACCGCGGTCCTGGACGAGGACGGCACGCCGGCGTCGGGTGGTCCCAAGCGCCAGCAGCCCAAGCGCCAGTCCAAGTCGCAGCGCCAGTCGGGCCCCACCACGGCCAAGTCCGACGGCACCGCACAGGCTTCGGACAAGCCGTCGCTGGAGAAGAAGGACGCGACCGACTCCGAGTCCGGCGCCCAGCCGCAGACCGGCCAGGGTGGCGCCAAGGCCAAGCCGGCCGGTGGTGGCAACCAGGCGCGCAGCAAGGCCAAGTCCGGGCAGCGCAAGGGCGGGCCGCAGCGGCCCAAGTCCCCGTCCAAGAAGTAAGACCTCGACGTAAGACGTTGGCGCAAGCCTTGACTCAAGAAGGAGTCCTCCCGTGACGGAAGGCACCACCTCCGCTCCTGAGGGTGGCGACACCCTGACCCGCCTCGAGCAGGAGGGCGAGATCGCTGCGGACTACCTCGAGGGTCTGCTGGACATCGCCGACCTCGACGGTGACATCGACATGGACGTCGAGGCCGACCGTGCCGCGGTGTCCATCGTCAGCGATGCGAGCAGCCGCGACCTGCAGAAGCTGGTCGGCCGTGACGGTGAGGTCCTCGAGGCGCTTCAGGAACTGACCCGCCTCGCGGTGCACCGGGAGACCGGCGACCGCAGCCGGCTGATGCTGGACATCGCCGGGTACCGGGCCAAGAAGCGTGCCGAGCTCACCGAGCAGGGCGCCAAGGCCGCGGCCGATGTGAAGAACTCCGGCGAGCCGGTCAAGATGCAGCCGATGACGCCGTTCGAGCGCAAGGTCGTGCACGACGCGGTCAAGGCCGCCGGACTGCGCAGCGAGTCCGAGGGCGAGGAGCCGCAGCGCTTCGTCGTCGTGCTTCCTGCCTGAGCGGCACGTCGCTCTCCGGCCCCGTCTGTTCGCAGGCGGGGCCGATCTTTGTCAGCCTGTTCATCAGCCACCCACGCGGTGGAGCGGTGAGGTACGGAAGGACGGTCCCCGTGACGGAGGCAGCAGAACTCCCCCCGGCTCCTGAGCTTGCTCGGGAGGTATTCGGCGAGCGCTTCCCGGACGCGGTCCGGTACGCGGAGCTTCTTGCTGACGCGGGAGTGCAGCGTGGCCTCATCGGCCCTCGCGAAGTGCCGCGCCTGTGGGAGCGGCACATTCTGAACTGCGCGGTGCTCTCCGAGGTCGTGCCCGAAGGCGTCACCGTGTGCGACGTGGGCTCGGGCGCCGGGCTGCCGGGCATCCCGCTGGCCCTGGTCCGTCCGGACCTCAAGATCACGCTTCTTGAGCCGTTGCTGCGGCGTACGAACTTCCTCACCGAGGTCGTCGAGCTGCTCGGGCTCGACCATGTGACGGTGGTGCGCGGCCGTGCCGAGGAAGTCCTCGGCAAGCTGCCGCCCGTCCACGTCGTCACGGCCCGCGCCGTGGCACCGCTCGACCGGCTCGCGGCGTGGGGTGTTCCGCTCCTGCGGCCGTACGGAGAGATGCTCGCGCTCAAGGGCGACACGGCCGAGGAAGAGGTCAAGGGCGCCGGTGCTGCTCTGAGCAAGCTCGGCGCCGTCGCGACGTCGGTGCTGCAGGTCGGTGAGGGCGTGGTGGATCCGCTCTCGACCGTGGTGCGGGTGGAGGTCGGGGAGAGCCCGGGCGGTGTGCGCTTCGCCGCCAAGCGGGCCAAGGCGGCCCGCACGGGGCGTGCCCGGCGCAGGCGTTGAGCCTCTGACCCCGCTGTGATGAGTACCGCTGATTCAAGGTGAGAACCAGCGGTACTCCACAAAAGCTGTCAAACGTACGCATCTCGGGGTGTCGCACGGGTGCGTGCTGGGCCGCGGTGCATCGTGTTTCACGTGAAACGTCGCTCACTGCTGCATGGCATCATCAGTCGCGGCCGCGCAGCGGCCGCTCCCCGCGACCGCAAACCCCTCGGAACCCTTGAATCGTCCCCTGTGACGGGCGCGGAGTTGTCCACAGAAGGGGATTCATCCACAGAAGACCGGGCCTCGCTGGTTCTCGACCCCGAAGGCATGGGAGGCTCTGTTCATTGCGAGCCTGAAGTCGAGGAGAGTGAATCCTTGCGGTCCGACGCCAACATCGCGGGACCGATGACCGATCCGGTCCCCGGTCCCCGCACCGAGTCGGCGGGGGAGGATGTTTCACGTGAAACACCGCCCCCGATGGACGACACACCCATCGGTCGCGCTGCCCAACTGGCAGTGGAAGCTCTCGGTCGCGCGGGCGAGGGCCTGCCGCGTCCGGAGCAGACCCGCGTCATGGTGGTGGCCAACCAGAAGGGCGGGGTCGGCAAGACCACGACGACGGTCAACCTTGCCGCGTCACTCGCGCTGCACGGCGCGCGCGTCCTGGTGATCGACCTGGACCCGCAGGGCAACGCCTCGACGGCACTGGGGATCGACCACCACGCCGAAGTGCCCTCCATCTATGACGTGCTGGTCGACAGCAGGCCGCTCTCCGACGTGGTCCAGCCGGTCGCGGACGTGGAAGGGCTCTTCTGCGCTCCGGCCACCATCGACCTCGCGGGTGCGGAGATCGAGCTGGTCTCCCTGGTGGCCCGTGAGAGCCGACTGCAGCGAGCGATCCAGGCGTACGAGCAGCCGCTGGACTACATCCTCATCGACTGCCCGCCGTCGCTCGGCCTGCTGACGGTCAACGCGCTGGTCGCCGGCGCGGAAGTGCTGATCCCGATCCAGTGCGAGTACTACGCGCTGGAGGGCCTCGGCCAGCTTCTGCGGAACGTGGATCTGGTCCGCGGGCACCTCAACCCCGCGCTGCACGTCTCGACGATCCTGCTCACGATGTACGACGGACGCACCCGGCTGGCTTCCCAGGTCGCCGAAGAGGTCCGTACCCACTTCGGCAAGGAAGTGCTGCGGACGAGCATCCCTCGCTCCGTCCGCATCTCGGAGGCGCCGAGCTACGGACAGACCGTTCTGACCTACGATCCAGGGTCGAGCGGTGCGCTCTCCTACCTCGAGGCAGCGCGGGAGATGGCGCTGCGCGGCGTCGGCATCCACTACGACGCCCAGAATGCCCACACGGGTACTCAACTTGACCAGCAGATCACCGCGGAGGGGATTCAGTGAGCGACCGACGGAGGGGACTGGGCCGTGGTCTCGGCGCGCTGATTCCGGCTGCCCCCACCCCTGAGAAGACGATTCCCGCAGCTTCGCGAGGGGGAGCTTCTCCCTCACCCGCCTCGGTGCCGGTTCTGACGGCCGAGCGCGGAGTGGCGGCGGCGAAGGTGGCATCGCTGTCGCAGAGCGATGTTTCACGGGAAACCGAGGCGCCGGTGAACGGCGCGGCGGACAACCTCGATCAGCCCGCGGGTGCGCACTTCGCCGAGCTGCCGCTCGATGCGATCACGCCCAACCCGCGTCAGCCGCGTGATGTGTTCGACGAGGACGCCCTCGCCGAGCTCGTCACGTCCATCAAGGAAGTCGGCCTGCTGCAGCCCGTCGTCGTACGACAGGTGGGGCCGGCGCGCTACGAGCTCATCATGGGCGAGCGGCGCTGGAGGGCCACGCGTGAGGCGGGGCTCGACCGCATCCCCGCCATCGTGCGGGCCACGGACGACGAGAAGCTTCTCCTCGACGCGCTCCTGGAGAACCTGCACCGGGCGCAGCTGAACCCGCTGGAAGAGGCGGCCGCCTACGACCAGCTGCTCAAGGACTTCAACTGCACGCACGACCAGCTGGCGGACCGTATCGGTCGCTCCCGCCCGCAGGTCTCCAACACCCTGCGTCTGCTGAAGCTCTCGCCGGCCGTGCAGCGGCGGGTGGCGGCCGGTGTGCTGTCCGCCGGGCACGCCCGGGCACTGCTCTCCGTCGAGGACTCGGAGGAGCAGGACCGCCTCGCTCACCGCATCGTCGCCGAGGGGCTTTCCGTGCGGGCCGTCGAGGAGATCGTGACCCTCATGGGATCACGGCCCACGAGCACGACCCGGGCCAAGGGCCCGAGGGCCGGCGCGCGGGTCTCCCCGGCGCTGAGCAATCTCGCGACGCGGCTCTCGGACCGCTTCGAGACGCGGGTGAAGGTCGACCTGGGCCAGAAGAAGGGCAAGATCGTCGTCGAGTTCGCCTCGATGGACGACCTGGAGCGCATCCTCGGCTCGCTGGCTCCCGGCGAGGGACCGGTTCTTCAGAGCGGGCTCTCCGAGGAGCCCGAAGGCGACGACCAGGACTGACGTCCTGTGCTGAGCAGGAGAGCGGGCTGTGTCCGGTGTGTACCGGAACACGGCCCGCTCTTTGCTTTCTTACGGTATCGAGGGAATCGCATCGTGGTTACGATGCGATCGGGAAGAGCGCATCCACCCGGCAGTGCCTCAAGGGGGCGGGGTCATGCGATCGGTGAGTCGTACCGGCCTGATGACCGCAGGTCTCGGACTGGGGGCCGTCGGCGGGTTCGTCGGCAGTCTGCTCAGGGAACGAAGCGCTCTGACAGCCGCCCGCGCTGCGGCCGGCGGAGAAAGCGAGGAACTGCCTTCATGGGGCGTCGGCTCGTACCGCTCACGCTGGACAACCTCCCGGACCTTCCCAAGCGGTGCCGGTCATGTGTTTTCTGGGAGCTGGACCCGGTCAGTGGCCAAGCCGCGGTGAAGGCGGGGACCGCGGAGCCCGAGAAGGAAGCGTGGATCTCGGCGGTCCTTCTGGAGTGGGGCTCATGCGGTCGCGTCGTCTACGTCGATGACGTCCCGGTCGGCTTCGTGCTCTACGCGCCGCCTGCCTACGTCCCGCGGTCCCTCTCGTTTCCGACGAGCCCCGTCTCCCCTGACGCCGTCCAGTTGATGACGGCCTGGATCACCCCGAACCACCAGGGCCAGGGCCTCGGGCGGGTCATCGTGCAGACCGTCGCGAAGGATCTTCTGCGCAGAGGCTTCAAGGCGATCGAGGCCTTCGGCGACGCACAGTGGAAGGAACCGTCCTGTCTGCTGCCCGCCGACCATCTCCTGGCCGTCGGCTTCAAGACCGTCCGCCCTCACCCCTCGTACCCGCGGCTGAGGCTTGAACTGCGCACCACCCTGTCGTGGAAAGAGGACGTGGAGATGGCGCTGGACCGGCTTCTCGGAGCGGTACAAAAGGAGCCTGCGCTCCGTCCGCTGTGAGGAACCGGAACGCCGAACGGGCCGACCCTTTCGGGTCGGCCCGTTCATGTTTCACGTGAAACAACGCCCGCCGTCGGTGAAACGGCGTCGCCGGAGCATTACTCGGCGATGAAGTCTTCGAGGTCGCGCACGATGGCGGCCTTCGGCTTGGCGCCGACGATGGTCTTGGCGACCTCGCCACCCTGGTAGACGTTCAGGGTCGGGATGGACATGACGCCGTACTTGGCGGCCGTGCCCGGGTTCTCGTCGATGTTCAGCTTGACGATCTCGATCTTGTCGCCGTACTCGGCCGCGATCGCCTCGAGCGACGGGGCGATCTGGCGGCACGGACCGCACCAAGCGGCCCAGAAGTCGACCAGGACGGGCTTGTCGCTCTTGAGGACGTCCTCGTCGAAGGAGGCGTCCGTCACGTTCTTCAGGTTGCCGGCCACAGCGGGCTCCTCTTTTCTATGGGGGGTGCGAGAGGGGAGGTCGGGGGTCAGACGGTGGCGGTCGGGGTCTTCTCCGGCTCGGCGGCCTCGCCGTCGGCGAGGGCGGCCAGGAAGCGCTCGGCGTCGAGGGCGGCGGAGCAGCCGGTGCCGGCCGCCGTGATCGCCTGACGGTAGGTGTGGTCCACGACGTCACCGGCGCCGAAGACACCGGTCAGGTTCGTGCGCGTCGACGGCGCCTGGACCTTCAGGTAGCCCTCGTCGTCCAGCTCGAGCTGGCCCTTGAAGAGCTCCGTGCGCGGGTCGTGGCCGATCGCGATGAACAGACCCGTCACCGGCAGCTCGGACGTCTCGCCCGTCTTCAGGTTGCGCAGCGTCAGACCGGCGAGCTTCGGGTCGCCCTTGATCTCCGCGACCTCGCTGTCCCACACGAACTTGATCTTCGGGTCGGCGAAGGCGCGCTCCTGCATGGCCTTGGAGGCGCGCAGGGTGTCACGGCGGTGCACGATCGTCACGGACTTGGCGAAGCGCGAGAGGAAGGTGGCCTCCTCCATCGCGGTGTCGCCACCGCCGATCACGGCGATGTCCTGGTCCTTGAAGAAGAACCCGTCACAGGTCGCGCACCAGGAGACGCCACGGCCGGACAGCGCGTCCTCGTTCGGCAGGCCCAGCTTGCGGTGCTGGGAGCCGGTGGTGACGATGACGGCCTTCGCACGGTGCACGGTGCCCGAGGTGTCGGTCACGGTCTTGATCTCGCCGGTGAGGTCGACGGCCACGACATCGTCGGGGACGAGCTCGGCGCCGAAGCGCTCGGCCTGGCCGCGCATGTTGTCCATGAGCTCGGGGCCCATGATGCCGTCCTGGAAGCCCGGGAAGTTCTCCACCTCGGTGGTGTTCATCAGGGCGCCACCGGCGGTGACGGCGCCCTCGAACACCAGCGGCTTCAGCGACGCGCGCGCGGTGTAGAGCGCCGCCGTGTAGCCGGCGGGCCCAGAGCCGATGATGATCACGTTACGGACGTCACTCACGGCTTGATTCCTCGTCTCTACGGGACTGCTGCGTACTGCCGGGGGAGCCTCTTCTCAGGACTCTCACCCCACCCAACGGATCCTACGGGGCATGCATTCCCGACGTGTCCGGGCGCACGCCCGGACCGCCTTCGGATGCTGTTCAGCCGCGCTTGTAGGAGTGGGTGTACAGCAGCTCGCCCGCTGCGGAGGAGTTCTTCGCCGCGCAGGACGCGTCGACGATGAACGCCGTGACGCGGGCGGCCGGATCGCTCCTGTCGGGCAGGACGAGGAGATAGACGGCCTTCCCCTCGTACGTGCCCTGCTTGAACCCGAGGGGGTCCTCATTGCGATGCGTACCGCGCTGGACGCAGGCCGGTGGAGCCATGGCGGCCTTCGGGATCTCGGGGTTCTTCGGTGGCGACTTGGGAGTCTCGGGCGTGGTGCCCTCGGTTCCCAGCGATGTCGTGTCGCCCTCGTGCAGCAGCTCGGAGACCTTCGACTCCAGGTTGGCCTTGGCGAAGCTCGACGCGCTCCGGCTGGCGCTGGGTGGCGTCTTGCCCACGGTCGAGGTGCCGCCTCCACCCTGCACGAGCAGTACGCCCGTCCCGATCGCGGCGGCTGTGAGGACGGCTCCGATGGCAGCGCCGGTGCGGCGCCGGGTGACGCGCGGCCTGCGGCCCGGGCCGGTCCCGGAAGGGGCGTGTCCCGAGGGACGGTCCGCGGGGCGCGGGGCGGGACCGGAACGCTCGGTCGATGTTTCACGTGAAACAGGCGTCGTTTCACGCTCACGGTCCTCGGCGCTCTCTCCGTCCTCGTACGCGACGACGTCCAGGAGAGCTTCCGCGGCGAGGGCGGCGTCGATGCGGGCGGCGACCTCCTCGGGCATCCGGGGTGCGTCGGGAAGTGTGCCGAGCATCCCGCGGATCTCTTCCAGCGAGGCGTAGACGTCGGCGCACAGGACACAGCCGTCGAGGTGTCGGCGGACGTCGGAGCTGCGGGACGGAGGCAGCAGTCCCTCGGCAAGGTCGGAGATCTCGGTGACCTCGGGGTGCTCTGCCGTGTCGGTCGTGGATGTCACGCTCGCCCACCTCCGCCCTTCACCGCAGTCGAGTCATGTGGTCCGGCCTCGTCCCGAGGTCCCGCTGCGGGTGGGACGGATGTCCCCTGCGGACGGTTCCTTCCGGGGGACGGGTTCTTGCCACCGTCGCCACCGCCGGCTGCGTTCTCCTCGCCGGACTCCGTGCGCAGGTGTGCCAGCAGAGGGAGCAGCCGGGCCCGGCCGCGGGCACAGCGGCTCTTCACCGTTCCGGTGGGGACATCGAGGATTCTGGCGGCCTCGGCCACCGGATAGCCCTGCATGTCGACGAGAACGAGTACCGCCCGCTGATCGGCCGGAAGGGACTCCAGGGCGTCCAGGAGCTCGCGGTGCAGATCGTTGCGCTCCGCGGGGGCGTCCGCGGACTCGTGGGGCTCCAGAAGCTGCTCGAGGCGCTCGGTGTCGTCCGTCGGTGCGGTTCTGCGGGAGGCCGCCTTACGCGCCCGGTCCAGGCACGCGTTGACGGTGATGCGGTGCAGCCAGGTCGTGACGGCGGACTGCCCGCGGAAGGTGTGCGCGGCGCGGTACGCGGAGACGAGCGCGTCCTGCACCGCGTCGGCGGCCTCCTCGCGGTCCCCCAGCGTCCGCAGGGCCACCGCCCACAAGCGGTCCCGGTGACGGCGCACTATCTCGCCGAAGGCGTCCTGGTCCCCCGCGACGTGCCGGGCGAGGAGGTCCTGATCGCTCGCTCCGCCGTAGGCGTCGTCCACTGCCGAACCCCCTCCCCGTGTGGGCTCCGCGGAGCCCCGGTCGCGTCAGCCGGTGAACTTCACGTTTGTGATGCCCTGCTTGTAGCCGGCGCCGCTGTACCCGTCCTGGCCCGCGTGGGGCAGCGCGGTCAGCCACACGAGCACGTACCGCGTCTTGACCGGCTTGTCGGCCTTGATGCTCACCGACGTACTCGTGGTGTCCGTCCTGGCGCCGATCCGCTTCATGCCGTCCACGGCGGACGGGCTGGGGCTGAGCGAATCCGCTGCGTACAGCGAGACCGTGGTGTGGTCGCCTCCGTACCGGAACTTTATCGACGCGGCCGACACGTCCTGGGCGGAACCGAGGTCGTACACAATGCCCACACCCGGCTTTATGACGATCTTGGGTCCGTCGACGAAGGCGTGGGTGCGCCAGTACGACGAGCTGTCGTTGTCGTAGGTCTTGTCGACGTCCAGCGGGGACTGGGGGTCGCCCGCGGCGACGAACTCCTTGGCGCCGGCGATGCCGATCGGCTTGGTGATCTTCTTGTCGTTCTTGCCGCCGTCGTCCGTGGTGTGGGTGTCCTCCGTCCCGCTGGAGTTCCCGTGGTCCATGAGGGCGTCGGCGAGCTGCCAGCTGCCGAGCCCCAGTGCGGCGATCAGCAGCGCGGAGACGGCCCACTTGAGGGCCTTGCCGGTGCGGCTCTGCAGCGGGGGCGGCGGCGTGGGGATGATCTGGGTGGCGCCGGGCACGGCAGGACGGCCGTAGGAGCCCTGCTGGTAGGTGGTCCGCTGGTACTCCGGGGGCGCGGTGAACGCGGGCTCCGGCGGGCGGATCCTCGGCATCTCGCCGATCGCCTTCACCAGTTCCTCCGGCGTGGTGCACGGGGGCTCCTGGCGGGACGCGGTGGCCCCGTCGTTGGCGAGGGCGCGCATGGCGAGCTCGGCGAGGCCGCGGTGGACGCCGGCCCGCACCTGGTCCGGCGCGATGAGCCCGACGTCCTTGGGCAGCCCGGCCAGGCCGTAGGCGTCGTTCTCGTAAGGCCACCGCTGCGTCAGCGCGGCGTACAGGAGCGCGCCGATCGCCTCGGCGTCGGTGCGCTGCGGAGTGTCGGAGGAGATCCCGCGCAGCGCGGCGTTCACCGCGAGGCCGCGGATGCGCCACTGGCCCGTGGACGTGCGCAGCACGGCGCTCGGCGTGAGCCGCAGGTGCGCGAGACCCTCGCGGTGCGCGGCGGCCATGGCGTGCGAGACCTGCGTGACCATGTCGTACGCGTCGTGCGCCTCGAGCGAACCCACCGCGAGCAGCGCGGTCAGCTCGGTGGCGTCGGGCAGCCACTCGTGGACGACGTAGACGAGATCGTTCTCCTCGACCGCGTCCAGGACCTGGACGAAGCGGGGATCGCCGAGCAGCGCCGATGAACGGGCCGCCGCGAGAACCGAGCGCGCCCGCGGGTGGTCGGCGGGCAGCAGGTGCACGCCGACGGCGCGGCGCAGCTTCTCGTCGACCGCGCGCCAGCTGCTGAAACCGTCCAGACGTGTGACGCACTCTTCGAGCCGATAGCGCCTCGCGAGCTTGTGCCCGCTGTGCAGCTCGGGAGGTGATGTCTTACCGGGGCTCACGTGCGTGCCCGTCTCCGCGGTGTCCGCCGGCGTCCCGGACGCCGTGCTGTCCCGCTTACCGCTGTCGACCACACCGTCGGCCGTGGCTCGCTCCGCCTTGTCCGCCTTGGCGGTCAGCGGTTCGTCCCCGCCGTTGTCGGCCACGTCGACGGCAGCCGTGCTCCGTTCCGCCACCGTCGTTCCTGCCTCCCCATCCGTTGCACTCACTGCGACGCCAAAGCCAATTGTGCCCACAGTCCGGCGCTATGCACGACACGCAGTGGCCGCCGATGGTTGTGCGCACTTCGGGCCGAGTCAGCGACCAAGACGGCCACGGACCATTCCGACCAGTGAATTCAGTTCTTCGATCCGCATCTTGCGGGCCGCTACATAGAAGACGCCGAGCAGCGCCACGGAGCCCACGAGCAGCGCCGCGATCGAGCCGAGCACGCCCTGCCCGAGGGCCTTGGTGACCGCGTACCCGATTCCGCCGCCGATGACCGTAGCGGGTACGGACGCCAGGCAGAGTCGGGCGTACGTACGAACGACGTTCGCACCGTCCAGGTCGCCGCCGAGCCGCTTGCGCAGGCGCCGCCACGCGACACCGACGCCGATCGCGTAGGCGAGACCGTACGAGAGGGCCATGCCGACGACGGCCCAGCGGGCGGGCAGGATCACGTAGCACAGGGCCGAGGCGGCGGCGTTGACCGCGGCGACGATCACCGTGTTGTAGAAGGGCGTGCGGGTGTCCTCGAACGCGTAGAACCCGCGCAGGACGACGTACTGCACGGAGTACGGGATCAGTCCGAGGCCGAACGCCATGAGGATGAAGCCGATGGACTGGGCGGCCTCGATGCCGCTGGAGCCGAAGAGCAGGGTGCACATCGGGATGCCGAGCGCCACGAACATGAACGCGACGGGGACGATCGCCACGGCCGAGGTGCGCAGGCCGGAGGAGATGTCGTCGCGGACCGCGCCCGAGTCGCCGTCGTGGGCGGAGCGCGAGATGCGCGGGAGCATCGCGGCCATGACCGAGACCGTGATGATCGCCTGCGGCATGCCCCAGATCAGCTGGGCGTTGGAGTAGCCCAGGATGCCGGTGCCCTTCACCGGGGACGCCTCGCCGGCCGCGGTGGCGAGCTGGGTGACGACGAGGACGCCCGCCTGGTTGGCGAGGACGAACAGCACGGTCCACTTGGCGAGCTTGACGGCCTTGCCGAGGCCGTGGCCCCTCCAGTCGAACCGGAGCCGGAAGCGGAAGCCGGTCTCGCGCAGGTACGGGATCATCGCCAGCGCCTGCACGGCCAGGCCCAGCAGGGTGCCGATGCCCAGGAGGCGGACCGCCTCGTCGGGGATGCCGTCCACCGTCATCTTCGTCTGGGACCAGGGACCGTAGACCCAGAGGAACATGCCGAACGTGAAGATCATGACGATGTTGTTGAGGACCGGGGTCCACATCATCGCGCCGAACTTCCCGCGGGCGTTGAGGATCTGTCCCATGACCACGTGCACGCCCATGAAGAAGATCGTGGGCAGGCAGTAGCGGGCGAAGGCGATGCCCACGCTGTCCGCGGCCGCGTCGTTGGCCACCGTGCTCGACATCAGGTGGATCAGCACCGGTGCCGCGAAGACCACGATCGCGGTGATGGCGGCGAGTGCGACCATCACCAAAGTCAGCAGACGGTTGGCGAAGGCCTCGCCACCGTCGTCGTCGTCCTTCATGGCGCGCACCAGCTGCGGCACGAACACCGAGTTGAGGCCGCCGCCGACGGTCAGGATGTAGATCATCGTCGGCAGCGTGTACGCGACGGTCCACGTGTCACCGAGCAGTCCGGCGCCGAGCGCCGCGGTGATCACCATGGTGCGGACGAAGCCGGTGAGGCGGGAGACGAGCGTGCCCGCCGCCATCACCGCGCTCGACTTCATGAGGCTGGAGGCGCGGCCGCCCTTCTTGGGGGCCGCGGGCACGGGCGCGGCGGCCGGCGGCGCGGGCGGCACGGCCTGGCCGAGGACCTGGGTCGGGTCGTCGACAGGCTGGGGCGCCGGCGGGCGGCCACCGCTGTAGCCGGGCTGCTGGTCGCGGAAGAGGTGCGCGAACGCGTCCGGCTCGTGCCGCTCCTCGCTCGCCTGCGTCACCAGGTCGTCGACGCCCACGAACTGCGTCGTCCGCGCGTCGTCGCCGTACGGCAGGTACTGCGTGGGGCCCTCCGGCTCCGGCGGCGGCGTCTGTGCCCACACGCGCGGGTCCGGCTGGTACTGGTTCGCGGGCGGCGCGTAGAGCGGCTGTTGCGCCTGGTACGTGCCCGGGGGCGGCGGCGGGTGCGCGGCACGGTCGTACAGCGCCTCGCCGACCGGGTCCTGCGCGGTCAGGTCCTGACCGCGGTACGGATCCTGGTCGTAGGCGTCCTGGAGGTACGCGTCCTGCGGGTACGCGTCAGGGGCCGGCTGGGGCGGCGGCACCTGCCCGCCGGCACCGTGAGAGTCGGCGTACGGTCGGCCGTCGCCCGAGGCAGAGCCGCCCGAGCCCTGGCCACGCTCACCGTCGTACGGCGCGTTCATGGTTACCCCACCTCATCGTCCCCGGCCCACCGGCCACGACATCGCTCAACGGTCCACTCTCTCACCCGTGCCCGACGGGGCCGTGCTTTCGGAAGCGGTGTCAGCCATCGGGTCACTCGGCTGCTGCGGGACGTCGGCCCGTGCGGGGGATGCCGCCTCGTCCTCGGACTCCGACGGCGCGGCCGGTTCCGCGTCGTCCTGCGGGCCGTCCTTCGTGTCGTCCGTGCCGTCCGTGTCGCCCGTACCCGGCTCGTCCGGCTCGCCGGACTTCTCGGCCGCGGCGCGCTTGCGCTGGGTGTACATGCGGAACCCGGCCAGGACCAGCAGCAGGACACCGCCGGCGATGACGAGCATCACGGTCGGCGTGACCTCGGTGACGTCGACCTGGAAGGCGATCTGCTTGCCGTACGGCTGGTTGTCCTCGGTGAAGAGCTGGGCGTAGACCCAGACCGGGCCGGTGGCCTTGGCCGTGGTGGTGAACTTCACGGACTGGCTGTGGCCACTGGTGATCGTCACCTCCTGGTCCTGGAAGGCGCCGTCACCGATCTTCAGGCGGGTGCCGTTATCGGACGTGAGCCGCAGCTTGAGGTGGTCGACGTCCTGCCACAGGTTGTTCTGCACCGAGACCGGGATGGTCGCGCTGCGCCCGGAGAGCTTCACCTCGGACTTGTCGATCAGCGACACCTGGTCGGTGAGGCCGGACAGGTACTCCGAGACGCCGGTGCGGAAGCCGTCCGACGCCGCGGTCCTGCCGCGCCAGGACGTGGACATCTCGCGGTCCACGGCCCGCCCGAACGGTGTCACCACCCGGGACTCGTCGGTCAGGACGACCTTGAAGTTCTCCAGTTCGCGCTGCGTGGCCTGGATCTGCTCGAAGGCCGATTCCGGCAGCTCCTGCTTGCGCAGCTTCGAGGGGTACGCGCGGGCGGACGGTACGCGGGTCGTCGCGCCCGGGTCCGGCTTCGCGGAGGCGGTCGCGGACAGGCTCTGGGACTGCGCCCAGGTGCCGCCCTGGAGCGCCGCCACGGCCTTGGCCATCGCCTGGGCCTGGCTGGCCGTGGGCGTGCGCTGCGGGGCGACGAGGGCGGTGCGCTGACGGTCCGTCTGCCGGTTCAGCAGCAGGCTCTGGGCGAGGAACTCCTGCACGGCGAGCGTGGAGCGCTCGGCGCTCGTCAGGTCGCCCTGGAACGCCGTCGACAGGCGCGCGTCGGCGACCACCGCGCTGGTGCCGCCGCCGATGGGCCGGGCCGCGGACGGCGTGTACGAGAGGTTCTCCGACTCACCGAAACTGTCGCTGCGCGCGATGATCTTGTTGGCCCCGGCAGAGGTGGCGACCTTGACGATGTCCCGGTCGACGGCGCCCTCGGTGGGCCACGCGTAGGACGCGTCCGGCGTCACGTGGAGGATCGTGTCCACGGCCTTCACAGCGGCGTCCGTGGCGTCCTTCAGGTGGCTCAGCGAGCCGGTGACCTTCGTGCCGTTGTGGGCCAGCGAGGCCAGGTCGGGGTCGGCGAACGGCAGCGTGACCACCTTCTGGTCCTGCACCGCTGCCTGGAGGTCCTTCAGCCACTCCTTGGCGACGGCCTGGTGCCTGCCCGAGGTGAGCCTCCCGTTTGCTCCCTTGACCTTGTACGCCTCCGTCATGGCGTCGACCGAGGCGAGCAGATCGGGGTCGATCACCCAGGTGACGTCCAGCGAGCTGCCGAGCGCCAGCATCTGCTGGAGGCGGCCGCCGGGAGCGATCTCCTGGGCGAGGTCGTCGTTGCCGAAGACGGCGGTCTGCGTCTCGTTCGTCCCCGTCTCGGCGGTGAGGCCGGTCTTGGAGATCAGCGGCCACAGGACCGTCGTCTTCGTCCTGGAGCCCGCGGCGTCGGGCTGCCACGGCAGGAACGTCCGCTGGATGCCGAGCGTCTGCTGGTACGGGGCGGCCGCGGTCTGACCCATCAGCGCGGCGCTGATCTGGTAGACCCCGTCGGCGCTCAGGTTCAGCGCCTTCACGGGCACGGACAGCGTGAAGTCCTGGGTGACACCGGGCTCCAGCCTGGCGAACTTCTCCGCGTACTTGCTCGGGACCTCGTTGCCGTCCGGAGCGCCGCCCGTCCCGTTCCTCGCCGCCTCGTCCACGGCCGAGCGCCCCCCGTAGGGCGTGCCGACCCGCAGGCCGATGTGCGCGCCGGTGACCGGCTGCCTGCCCTTGTTGGTGACCTTGCCCTTGATGGTCAGGGTGTCGCCGCCGACCGGTGCGCTCGGAGACAGCTCGTTCACCGCCACGTCGACCGTGCTCGTGCCCGTCGCCGCCGCGCTCGCGACGGCAGGGGTGTCGGCCTCCGCGGGCTGGCCGCCGGCCAGCAGTGCGGGCGCCGCGAGCAGCGGCGCCGTGGCGAGCAGAGCTCCCGTGCGCCGCAGCAGTCGGCGGGCAGGTGAGGGACTCATCCCTGGGTAGTCTGCCGCCTCGGCCACGCGCTCGTCCGTCCCTCGTCGTCGTCAGTGGTCGCAGATGTGTCCACGCATCGTAACGAGCAGGGCTGTGCCTGAGTGCCTGGGTCCGCCCCGCAAGATCGTGCAGCCAGGGTAGGGGGCCGCATTCACGAGGACGCCGCGGCCCCGGCAAACGGTTCGGCCCGGGCGGTGAGTGCCACGTACCCTTTCCTGTTGTGCCGAACGCCAATGAAGACAATCCCAGTGCCCTGAGCCAGGTGCAGCACCGCGCGGTCAGCGAATTGCTGCGCGTCTCGCCTGTCGCAGACGACCTCGCGCGCAGATTCCAGGAGGCCGGGTTCTCTCTCGCCCTGGTCGGCGGTTCGGTCCGGGACGCACTGCTCGGCCGGCTCGGCAACGACCTGGACTTCACCACCGACGCCCGCCCCGAGGACGTGCTCAAGATCGTCCGGCCGTGGGCCGACGCGGTCTGGGAGGTCGGGATCGCCTTCGGCACCGTCGGCTGCCAGAAGGACGCCCGGGTCGACGGTGTGGACCAGAGCTTCCAGGTCGAGGTCACGACGTACCGCTCCGAGGCGTACGACCGCACCTCCCGCAAGCCCGAGGTGTCGTACGGCGACTCGATCGAGGAGGACCTCGTCCGCCGGGACTTCACCGTGAACGCGATGGCCGTCGCGCTCCCGGAGAAGGACTTCATCGACCCGCACGGCGGCCTCGAGGACCTGGCCGAGCGCGTCCTGCGCACGCCGGGCACCCCCGAGGACTCCTTCTCCGACGACCCGCTGCGGATGATGCGGGCCGCCCGCTTCGCCGCGCAGCTCGACTTCGAGGTGGCTCCCGAGGTCGTCGCCGCGATGACGGCGATGGCCGACCGGATCGAGATCGTCTCCGCCGAGCGCGTCCGGGACGAGCTGAACAAGCTGATCCTCTCGGCGCACCCGCGCAAGGGCCTCACCCTGCTCGTGGACACCGGCCTGGCCGAGCGCGTCCTGCCCGAGCTGCCCGCCCTGCGTCTGGAGCGCGACGAGCACCACCGGCACAAGGACGTCTACGACCACACGCTGATCGTCCTGGAGCAGGCGATGGCGCTGGAGACCGACGGCCCGGATCTGACGCTGCGTCTCGCCGCCCTGCTGCACGACATCGGCAAGCCCCGCACGCGCCGCTTCGAGAAGGACGGCCGGGTCTCCTTCCACCACCACGAGGTGGTCGGCGCCAAGATGACGAAGAAGCGCATGACCGCGCTCAAGTACTCCAACGAGCTGGTGAAGGACGTCTCGCGCCTCGTCGAGCTGCACCTGCGCTTCCACGGCTACGGCACCGGTGAGTGGACTGACTCGGCCGTGCGCCGCTACGTGCGCGACGCCGGACCGCTCCTGGGGCGGCTGCACAAGCTGACCCGCTCCGACTGCACGACCCGCAACAAGCGCAAGGCGAACACGCTCTCGCGGGCCTACGACGGCCTGGAGGAGCGGATCGAACGGCTCCAGGAGCAGGAGGAGCTGGACTCGATCCGTCCGGACCTCGACGGCAACCAGATCATGGAGACCCTGGGAGTGTCCCCGGGGCCGGTGATCGGGCAGGCCTACAAGTTCCTGCTCGAGCTGCGTCTCGAGAACGGGCCGATGGAGCACGAGGCGGCGGTCGCGGCGCTCAAGGAGTGGTGGGCGGATCAGGCCCAGCACTGACGCGCTCTTCATCGATCACGGCTGGGGTTCTGTTTCACGTGAAACAGAACCCCAGCCCGTTGAGGTGACGCCGCTGTTTCACGTGAAACAACGGTGACGGTGACGGCGCATCGTCAGCGCGACGCAGGCGTAGACCGACGCCACCAGAATCACCAACGGAACCGAGCGCCCGTCGGGCGGCAGCATCAGTGCCGCCACTCCGGCGGCGCCGACGAACGACGCATTGAACAGGACGTCGTAGACGGAGAAGATCCGGCCCCGGTAGCCGTCGTCGACGGACGACTGCACGACGGTGTCGGTGGCGATCTTGGCGCCCTGGGTGGACAGTCCCAGGACGAAGGCGACGACCATGGTCGGGCCCGGCTCGAAGGGCAGCCCCAGGGCGAGTTCCAGGACGGCGGCGACACCGGCGCAGATCGCCATCCAGCCCGCCGGCCCGAAGCGTCCCGCGGCCGCCGGAGTGATGACGGCGGCGACGAAGAACCCGGCCCCCGAGATCCCCACCGCCATACCGAGCAGGGCCAGACCCTGCGCATCCGTGGACGACCACGCGTACCGGCACAGCATCAGCACCATGACGAGCAGGGCGCCGTAGCAGAACCGCATCGCCGTCATCGCGGCCAGAGCGCGCGCGGCGGCCGGGCGGGAGGCGAGATGCCGTACGCCGGAGACGAGGTCCTGCGCCGCGCCCGACAGCGCGGAGGCGAGCCGTGGCCGCACCAGTTCGGGATCCGGTCCCAGCAGTTGGACGTCCATGCGCAGCGAGGCGAGGGCCGCACAGAGGTAGAGGAGGGCGCCGAGCAGCACGACTGCCGCATCCGAGTCCGAGGCAACGATGCGCACTACGAAGGCCAGGCCACCGCCCACGGTCGCGGCGAGCGTCCCCGCTGTCGGTGAGAGCGCGTTGGCGACGACAAGACGGTCGGCGTCGACCACGCGCGGGAGGGCTGCCGAAAGGCCCGACAGAACGAAGCGGTTGACCGCGGTGACACAGAGCGCGGAGGCGTAGAAGAGCCAGTCGGGCGCATGGCTCAGCATGAGGGCGGCCGTCGCGGAGGCGAGCACGACGCGGAGGAGGTTGCCGTAGAGGAAGACCTGTCGACGGCGCCAGCGGTCCAGCAGGACGCCCGCGAACGGCCCCACGAGTGAGTAGGGCAGCAACAGGACGGCCATGGCGGAGGCGATCGCCGCGGGGGAGGTCTGCTTTTCCGGGGAGAAGACCACGTACGTGGCGAGGGCGACCTGGTAGACACCGTCGGCCCCCTGGGACAGCAGCCGCAGGGTGAGCAGGCCCCGGAAGTCGCGCAGACACAGCAGGACACGCAGGTCACGGACGACAGCCATGGGGCACAGCCTCACATACGAGGAAGGCCCCCGGCGCACGCGAGTGCGATCCAGGGGCCTCACCAGCCTCGGGCGGCGAATGCTTCACGGTTTCACGTGAAACATCCGGGTCGGCCGTCAGGAGAAGTCGGCGCTCAGCGCTCGACCTCGCCCTTGATGAACTTCTCGACGTTGCTGTAGGCCTCGTCGTCGAAGTACTGCACCGGCGGGGACTTCATGAAGTACGAGGACGCGGAGAGGATCGGGCCGCCGATGCCGCGGTCCTTGGCGATCTTCGCGGCGCGCAGGGCGTCGATGATGACACCCGCGGAGTTCGGGGAGTCCCAGACCTCGAGCTTGTACTCCAGGTTCAGCGGGACCTCACCGAAGGCGCGGCCCTCGAGGCGGACGTACGCCCACTTGCGGTCGTCGAGCCACGCGACGTAGTCGGACGGGCCGATGTGGACGTTCTTCTCGCCCAGCTCACGGTCGCGGATCTGCGAGGTGACGGCCTGCGTCTTCGAGATCTTCTTCGACTCGAGGCGGTCGCGCTCCAGCATGTTCTTGAAGTCCATGTTGCCGCCGACGTTGAGCTGCATGGTGCGCTCAAGACGGACACCGCGGTCCTCGAACAGCTTCGCCATCACACGGTGCGTGATGGTGGCGCCGACCTGCGACTTGATGTCGTCGCCGACGATCGGGACGCCCGCCTCGGTGAACTTGTCCGCCCACTCCTTGGTGCCGGCGATGAAGACCGGGAGAGCGTTGACGAAGGCGACCTTGGCGTCGATGGCGCACTGGGCGTAGAACTTCGCCGCGTCCTCGGAACCGACGGGCAGGTAGCAGACGAGAACGTCGACCTGCTTGTCCTTGAGGATCTGGACGACGTCGACCGGGGCCTCGGCGGACTCCTCGATCGTCTCGCGGTAGTACTTGCCCAGACCGTCGAGCGTGTGGCCACGCTGGACCTGGACGCCCGAGTTCGGGACGTCGCAGATCTTGATGGTGTTGTTCTCGGAGGCGCCGATGGCGTCGGAGAGGTCAAGGCCGACCTTCTTCGCGTCGACGTCGAACGCGGCGACGAACTCGACGTCACCGACGTGGTAGTCGCCGAACTGGACGTGCATGAGGCCGGGGACCTTGGTCTCCGGGTCAGCGTCCTTGTAGAACTCGACGCCCTGCACCAGCGAGGCGGCGCAGTTGCCCACGCCGACGATGGCTACGCGAACCGAACCCATTCCGGTTGCTCCCTGTGTGTACTGGTGAAGTCCTGAGCGGACTTCACATGGCGGTGTCATCGGACGGATCCGGCCGGGTGCTGTCCCTGTGCCGGGGCAGGCCGCCCGTCTCTCCAGATGTGTCCTGCTGAGCTGCGCTCTCCGGGCCCGACCGTCGCTGGTCGCGTCCCGCGCGCTCGCTCTCGATGAGCTCGTTCAGCCAGCGCACTTCGCGCTCCACGGACTCCATGCCGTGCCGCTGCAGCTCAAGCGTGTAGTCGTCCAGGCGCTCCCGCGTGCGGGCGAAGGAGAGGCGCATCTTTTCGAGGCGCTCCTCCAGCCGACTGCGACGGCCCTCGAGGACTCTCATCCGCACATCGCGCGACGTCTGCCCGAAGAAGGCGAATCGCGCGGCGAAGGTCTCGTCCTCGTATGCATCGGGGCCGGTCTGCGCGAGCAGGTCCTCGAAGTGCTCCTTACCTTCCGCCGTCAACCGATAGACGATCTTGGCGCGACGCCCTGCGAGTGGTGCGGCAGGGGCGTCGGCGGGACCGGGTCCCGATTCCTCGATCAACCAGCCGTTGGCGACCAGCGTCTTGAGGCAGGGATACAGCGTCCCGTAACTGAAGGCACGGAAGACCCCCAGCGACGTATTGAGTCGTTTGCGCAGCTCATAGCCGTGCATCGGGGACTCGCGGAGCAGTCCGAGTACGGCGAATTCGAGGATGCCGGAACGTCGGCTCATCGTCGCCTCCTCACTGTCGCGGGCCCATGTATCGACTCTTTATGTCGTGCTGATGTATCGGCTCGATACATCTCGACGATAGAACGACCCTGCGACTCCGACAAGAGGGATCACGGTGAACGGCGTCACATCACCGATTCGCACGAAGTAACTTGCCTGATTTGGGGTGAACTTCGGCCCTAGGTGGGTTTTGACGGTGCGTAGTCTGTCCGCCATGCAGACCACCGGGAACCGAGTGACGCCTGAGGGCGTCGTCGTCCTGGGTGCAGTACGGGTGAGTGCCGGGAGAGGCGCATCCGTACGTCGGGGGGACCGGAAACCAGCCGTCGTCCAGGCGCGCCAGACGCGCCTGCCCGAGGAGTAATCGTTCGATGAGCGAGCACCGTCGCAAATCGCCGCCGCCGCAGGGTGGCGGGCGTGCCGCGGCCCGTCGCGGAGCGTCCGGAGCACAGTCGGGCCGCCGCGCGGCCCCGCGCGGCTCCACCGGTTCACCGTCCGGTTCCTACGACGCCCCGAGTCCATCGGGTTCGTCCGAGGGCGGGACCGAGGAGCGTCCCTGGGGCGGCCGCGCCGAAGCGCGGCGTGCGGCCCAGCGCAGTGGCGGAGGAAGGCGCAGAGCCCCCGAGGGCGGCGGTCACGGCGGGGCCGGTGGTGGCGGCCGTCGTGGCGGCGGTGGCCCCGGCGGGCCGACCGGTCCTGGGCGTGGCAGGGGCCGCGGCTCCGGGCGTCCGGAGAAGAAGAGGATCATCGACTACCCCCGTGCCAACAAGGACGGCTGGCGCCGCTGGATGCCGTCCTGGCGCCTCGTGACGGGTGTCGGCGTGGGTTTCCTCGGAAGCCTGATGGCGGCCGCCGGCATCGCTTACGCGCTGGTCGAGCCCCCGGACATCGCCAAGACGGCCGTGGCGCAGAACAACGTCTACTACTGGGCCGACGGGAAGCAGATGGTCGCGACCGGTGGTGAGACCAACCGGCAGATCATCAAGTACGAGGACATCCCGAAGTCCATGCGCTACGCCGTCATGTCGGCGGAGAACAAGACCTTCGAGACGGACAAGGGCGTCGACCCGATGGGTATCGCCCGTGCCGTGGTCAACATGGCCAAGGGTGGCCAGACGCAGGGTGGCTCGACGATCACCCAGCAGTACGTCAAGAACGCGATGCTGAACGACCAGTCGCAGACGGTCTCCCGAAAGCTCAAGGAGCTGTTCGTCTCCATCAAGGTCGGCCGGACGGTCGGCAAGAAGACGGTCATGGCCGGCTATCTCAACACGGCGTACTACGGGCGCGGTGCCTACGGGATCCAGGCGGCGGCGCGCGCGTACTTCGACGAGAACGCCTCCGAGCTGAATGCGAGCCAGACGGCGTTCCTCGCGTCCGTGCTCAAGGGCGCGACCTACTACGACCCCGCAGGTTCCCCCGAGATCGACCCGATCAACGCGACTCCCGAGAAGAACCGGGCACGGGCCAAGGCGCGCTGGGGCTGGATCCTCGGCGAAGAGGTGAAGGACGGAAGGCTGTCCGCGGCCAGCCGCTCCGCGTTCATGGACAAGGGCTTCCCCGAGCTCAAGAGCCCTCGTTCCAACGCCCAGCTGAGCGGCCAGGTCGGCTACCTCGTCGACCTCGCCAAGGCGTACGTCATCAACAACAGCAATGGCAGGGTCACCGCCGACGACCTCCAGCGAGGCGGCTACGAGATCCACACCACCTTCGACAGGAAGAAGGTGGGCCAGCTCGAGGCCGCGGTGAAGAAGGTCCGCAAGGAGAGCATCAAGCCGGATCAGCGGGAGAAGGACAAGTACGTCCAGTTCGGCGGTGCCTCGGTGGATCCCGAGGACGGCGCGATCAAGGCCATCTACGGCGGTGCCGACGCCACGAAGCACTTCACCAACAACGCCGACGTGACGGGTGCCCAGGTCGGCTCGACCTTCAAGCCCTTCGTCCTGGCGGCCGCCTTCAAGTACGGCGTGCTGGACCCCGACCAGGGGGAGAGCCAGCCCGACAGCGCCCGCACCATCGTCTCGCCGAAGAGCCTCTACAGCGGCAAGAACAAGCTGAAGATCCAGAACTACGACGGATCGGTCTGGACGGACAAGGAGGGCAAGGAGTGGCTGCAGACCAACGACGGCGGTGACTCCTTGAACCCTCCGACCTACCAGATCGACCTGCGTGAGGCGATGCGGGAGTCCGTGAACTCCGCCTATGTGCAGCTGGGCATGGATGTCGGCCTGTCCAAGGTGAAGCAGTCCGCGCTGAGCGCGGGCCTGCTGGAGAACAGCTTCGCCAGCGCCAACTACCCGTCGTTCTCCCTCGGCACCTCGGACCCGAGCGCGATCCGTATGGCCGGCGCCTACGGCACGTTCGCGTCCAGCGGGCAGCAGAACGATCCGTACTCGGTGACCGAGGTCTACCACGAGGGCGACCGGATCTACCGGCACGAGAAGAACACCAAGGCGGCCTTCGACGCGAACGTCGCGGACAACGTCACCGACGTCCTCAAGACGGTCGTCGACAAGGGCACGGGTACCGCCGCGCAGTTGCCGGGCCGCGACGTGGCCGGCAAGACGGGTACCACCGACGGCAACAAGTCCGCCTGGTTCGTGGGCTACACCAAGCAGCTGTCCACCGCGGTCACCATGTACCGGATGGACGACAACGAAAAGTCCAAGGACCGCAAGTTCCTCGAGATGTACGGGACGGGCGGTCAGGAAAAGATCCACGGTGCGTCGTTCCCGGCGGAGATCTGGCACGACTACATGGCCCAGGCCATGCAGGGCCAGAAGTACGAGCCCTTCCCGACGCCGCAGCCCATCGGCCATATCGTCGGCGAGACCGCCAGCCCGACTCCGACGCCGTCGATCACCGCGCCTCCGACGTCCTCCGCGCCGGCTTCTCCGTCGCCGAGCGAGTCCTCGTCCGACCCGTCGCCGTCCCCCAGCGAGACGTGCAACAAGTGGGACTGGAACTGCAACAACGACGGCGGGATGACCGGCGGCGCCGATGGTGGCGCGGACGGCGGGGCATCGTCGTCGCCCTCGGCCACCGAGAGTTCGGGAGACCCGAGAGGCAACCAGAACGGCGGCCTCTTCGGAGGAAACGGCTAGCCCGCACCGTCATCACCCACCGTGTTTCACGTGAAACGCTGCGTGTTCCACGGCAGGCGAGGGCCGTCGCACCGATCGGGTGCGGCGGCCCTCGCCCCGTTCTCAGCCGCGTACGGCAGGATGTGCGGCATGCCCAGTGCAGAGACCACGCGTGTGACCCCGCAGCAGCCGGAGCCTGTACGGCCGACCAGAGAGGACGAGGTCGCCGCGGCCGGCAGCGAGTTCATCGGCGGACCCGTCGGGCGCCGAGCGCTGCTCGGCGGCTCCTGGTGGACCCCCGTCCGTGTCATCGCGCTCGTCATGCTCGGCATGTTCGCGCTCGGCATGGTGCAGAAGTTCCCCTGCTACGACGGCGCCTGGTTCTACGGCGCCAGCTCCCAGTACACGCACGCGTGCTACTCGGACATCCCGCACCTCTACCAGGGGCGCGGCTTCGCCGACGGCCTCGTGCCGTACTTCGACAAGCTGCCCGGCGACATGGACTACCTCGAATACCCGGTCCTCACCGGTGTGTTCATGGAGGTCGCCTCCTGGCTGACGCCCGGCAGCGGCTCCATCCAGCACCAGGAGCAGGTGTACTGGATGGTCAACGCCGGGATGCTGATGATCTGCGCGGCGGTCATCGCCGTCTGCGTCGCCAGGACCCACCGCCGGCGCCCCTGGGACGGCCTCCTGGTCGCTCTGGCACCCGCGTTCGCGCTGACCGCCACCATCAACTGGGATCTCTTCGCAGTGGCCCTCACAGCGGCCGCGATGCTGATGTGGGCGCGCGGCCGCGCCCTCGCCTTCGGCATCCTGCTCGGGCTCGCCACCGCCGCCAAGCTCTATCCCTTCCTGCTGCTCGGCCCGCTGCTCGTGCTGTGCTGGCGGGCGGGCAAATGGCGGGACTTCGGGATCGCGACGCTCGGCGCGGTCGTCTCGTGGCTGGTCGTGAATCTGCCGGTGATGCTCCTCGCGCCCGAGGGATGGTCGAAGTTCTACACGTTCAGCCAGGAACGCGGCGTCGACTTCGGCTCCTTCTGGCTGATCCTCTCCCAGCACATGGACACGCCGCTCGACACGGACGTGGTCAACACGCTGGCCACGGGCCTGATGGTGGCGGCCTGTCTCGGCGTCGCGGCCCTGACGCTCACCGCCCCGCGCCGGCCGCGCTTCGCGCAGCTCGCCTTCCTGGTGGTCGCCGCCTTCATCCTCACCAACAAGGTCTACTCGCCGCAGTACGTACTGTGGCTGATCCCGCTCGCGGCCCTGGCCCGGCCCAAGTGGCGGGACTTCCTGATCTGGCAGGCCTGCGAGGTCGCGTACTTCCTCGGGATCTGGCTGTACCTCGCCTACACGACCAGCGGCGACAAGCACCAGGGTCTGCCCACCGAGGGCTACCAACTGGCGATCGCCGTGCACCTGCTGGGCACGCTGTACCTGTGCGCCGTCATCGTGCGGGACATCTGGCTGCCCGAGCGGGACGTGGTGCGGCGGTCCGGGGACGACGACCCCTCGGGCGGGGTGCTGGACGGAGCGGAGGACGTCTTCGTCCTCGGTTACGCGGCCCATCCCCCGCGGCACGCCGCCCACGACCTTGAGCAGCCGCCCGCGTCGGTGGACTGGGGCAAGAGCCCCGACGGTTCACGCTGACCGAGCGACGGACGCAAGGCGGGCCGGGCACTTCGTGAGTGCCCGGCCCGCCTGGTGCTGTCGTGTGCCGATCCGCCTCAGCGGTCGACGATCCGGTCGAACTGCGTGGTGGTGTGCCGCAGGTGGGCCACCAGTTCCTCGCCGACCTTCGGCTCGGCCGCGTCGGACGGCACGAACAGGATCGAGACCTGCATGTGCGGCGGCTCGGCGAACCAGCGCTGCTTGCCCGACCAGACGAACGGCGCCAGGTTCCGGTTCACCGTGGCCAGGCCGGCCCGGGCGACGCCCTTGGCGCGCGGCATGACGCCGTGCAGCGCCTTCGGGGCCTCAAGACCCACCCCGTGCGACGTTCCGCCCGCGACGACCACCAGCCAGCCGTCGGAGGCCGCCTTCTGCTGGCGATAGCCGAACCGGTCGCCCTTGGAGACGCGCGTGACGTCCAGCACCGCGCCGCGGTACTCGGTGGCGTCGTGGTCGCCCAGCCACAGCCGCGTACCGATGCGCGCGCGGAAGCGGGTCTGCGGGAACTGCTGCTGCAGCCGCGCCAGCTCGTCGGCCTTGAGGTGGCTGACGAACATGGTGTGCAGCGGCAGCCGGGCCGCGCGCAGCCGGTCCATCCAGCCGATGACCTCCTCGACGGCGTCCGAGCCGTCGGTGCGGTCCAGCGGCAGGTGGATGGCGAAGCCCTCCAGGCGTACGTCCTGGATGGCGTGGGCGAGCTGCGGCAGATCCTGCTCGGTCACACCGTGCCGCTTCATCGAGGACATGACCTCGATGACGACGCGGGCGCCGACCAGACCGTGCACACCGTCGACGGAGGAGACGGAGCGGATGACGCGATCGGGCAGCGGAACCGGTTCTTCGCCGCGCCGGAACGGGGTCAGGACCAACAGGTCACCGCTGAACCAGTCCTTTATCCGGGCGGCTTCGTAGGTGGTCCCCACGGCGAGGATGTCGGAGCCAAGGCGCGTGGCCTCCTCCGCCAGTCGTTCGTGGCCGAAGCCGTAGCCGTTGCCCTTGCAGACGGGGACCAGCCCCGGAAACTGCTCGAGCACGTGCTTGTGGTGTGCCCGCCAGCGCGCGGTGTCGACGTAGAGCGTGAGCGCCATGGCCGGTCCCGGAACCTTTCTCGTGGCTGCGGTGTAGCAGAGGTATGAAGAAACTTTGGAGCTACATGAATTGTGCCGGGTCCGCCGGGCAAACAGAGCGCGAAGTGCCGTACCGGATCCTGTGGGGCCGTCTCCGGCCCCGGTCAGCGCCGCGACATGTAGATGTCGAGCGCCTTGTGGAGCAGCTTGTTGAGCGGGAAGTCCCACTCGCCGAGGTACTCGGCGGCCTGGCCGCCCGTGCCGACCTTGAACTGGATCAGGCCGAAGAGGTGGTCGGTCTCGTCGAGCGAGTCGGAGATGCCGCGCAGGTCGTAGACGGTGGCACCGAGCGCGTAGGAGTCGCGCAGCATCCGCCACTGCATCGCGTTCGAGGGCCGGACCTCGCGGCCGATGTTGTCGGAGGCGCCGTAGGAGTACCAGACGTGCCCGCCGACGACGAGCATCGTCGCGGCCGACAGGTTCACCCCGTTGTGCCGGGCGAAGTACAGCCGCATGCGGTTGGGGTCCTCGGAGTTGAGGGCCGTCCACATGCGCTGGAAGTACGACAGCGGGCGCGGCCGGAAGTGGTCGCGCTCGGCCGTGATCTCGTACAGGCGCTGCCACTCGGCGAGGTCCTGGTAGCCGCCCTGGACGACCTCGACACCGGCCTTCTCGGCCTTCTTGATGTTGCGGCGCCACAGCTGGTTGAAGTTCTTGTGGACCTCTTCCAGGGAGCGATTGGCGAGCGGCACCTGGTAGACGTAGCGCGGCTGCACGTCGCCGAAGCCGGCGCCGCCGTCCTCGCCCTGCTGCCAGCCCATGCGGCGCAGCTTGTCGGCCACCTCGAAGGCGCGGGGCTCGATGAAGTCGGCCTCGATGTCGCGCAGGCGCTTCACATCGGGGTCCTGGATGCCCTTCTTGATGGAGGGGGCCTCCCAGCGCCGGATGATCACCGGCGGGCCCATCTTCACGGAGAAGGCGCCCTGCTGCTTGAGGTGCGCCAGCATCGGGCGCAGCCACTCCTCGAGGTTCGGGGCGTACCAGTTGATGACCGGGCCCTCGGGCAGGTACGCGAGGTAGCGCTTGATCTTGGGCAGCTGGCGGTACAGGACGAGACCCGCACCGACCATCTCGCTGGTCTTCTCGTCGAACCAGCCCAGGCTCTCCGAGCGCCATTCAGCCTTCACGTCGGCCCATGCCGGGACCTGCATGTGGCTCGCCGACGGCAGGCTCTGGATGTAGGCCAGATGCTGCTCTCGGCTGATGGTCCTCAGGGTCAGGCTCATTCGGGGCGCTCCTCGGGCTGGTGTGTCCCCATGGATACAGGGGCTCCGGCTCTCGCGCCGAAGCCTACTGTGCCCCGTGAGCGCCCCGAATGGCTGTGTCGGAGTAAGTCTCCGCGGACGGCCCGGCTCAGCCGATGACCCCGCCGAACAGCCCTCCGTGAGCCATACCGATGAAGAAGCCGACGGCCGAGGCCCCCAGGCCCAGGATCAGGCCGAACCGCTCCCGGGTCGTCTCCGAGACGTACTGGCCGTAGGCCCCGGTGAAGATTCCGACGAGCCCGGCCCATGAGCTGAGGAGATGGAGGTTGCTCCAGATCGACGTGATGAGGGCGAGGATGCCGAGCACCGCGGTCACGTAGAGCAGGGTGTCGGGGAGGGGATGGGCCTTGCCGTCGCTGGCGAAGAGGGAGCCGGCGCTCGTGCTGTTGGGTCGCATTGCTTGTGCCATAGGGCACCTCCTGCGGAAGGCGGCGCATCGTAGCGCCGTACACACCCGATGTGTACAGACTGCGGTCGATCGCTGTCGGATTTCAACCGGAAGCCGGGGTGCGGGTAGTCTGTACCGTCTGCATCAGTGTCTGCCCACGTCCCGACAAGGGACTGATACCCGCTGAACTGCGCGGTTCTCCTTCGGAGGGCCGATTGTCAGTGGTGGCCGATACGGTTGCTCACGCATAAACAACCCTCCTGCCACGGAACGACCGTGGCCGCTGAGTCCAAAGGAGGTGGGTTCCACATGCGTCACTACGAGGTGATGGTCATCCTCGACCCCGATCTGGAGGAGCGCGCTGTCGCCCCCCTGATCGAGAACTTCCTCTCCGTCGTCCGTGAGGGCAACGGAAAGGTCGAGAAGGTCGACACCTGGGGCCGTCGTCGTCTCTCGTACGAGATCAAGAAGAAGCCCGAGGGCATCTACTCGGTCATCGACCTGCAGGCCGAGCCTGCGGTCGTCAAGGAGCTCGACCGCCAGATGAACCTGAACGAGTCGGTCCTCCGGACCAAGGTCCTCCGCCCCGAGACCCACTGAACCTCCCGGTTCAGCCACTCGGGATTCGAGTAGCAGCAAGCAGTCCGCAGCAAACCCGCCGAGAGGTACCCCATGGCAGGCGAGACCGTCATCACGGTCGTCGGCAATCTTGTCGACGACCCCGAGCTGCGCTTCACCCCCTCCGGTGCGGCGGTCGCGAAGTTCCGTGTCGCGTCCACTCCCCGCACCTTCGACCGGCAGACCAATGAGTGGAAGGACGGCGAGAGCCTGTTCCTGACCTGCTCGGTCTGGCGTCAGGCGGCGGAGAACGTCGCGGAGTCGCTTCAGCGAGGCATGCGCGTCATCGTGCAGGGCCGGCTGAAGCAGCGGTCCTACGAGGACCGTGAGGGCGTCAAGCGCACGGTCTACGAGCTGGACGTCGACGAGGTCGGCGCCAGCCTGCGCAGCGCCACGGCCAAGGTCACCAAGACCAGTGGCGGTGGCGGTGGCGGTCGCGGTGGCCAGGGCGGCTACGGCGGCGGCGGTGGCGGCGGCCAGCAGGGCGGCGGCGGAGGCGGCTGGGGCGGAAGCTCCGGCGGCGGTCAGCAGCAGGGTGGCGGCGGTGCTCCCGCCGACGACCCCTGGGCGACCGGTTCGCCCTCCGGCGGCGGCCAGCAGGGCGGCGGCGGTGGCGGCTGGGGCGGAAGCTCCGGCGGCTCCGGCGGCGGCTACTCGGACGAGCCCCCCTTCTAGGGACGCGCCCCTCGGGGCCGGGCTCGCACCCACACTTCTTGATCACACAGGAGAAACACCATGGCGAAGCCGCCTGTGCGCAAGCCTAAGAAGAAGGTCTGCGCTTTCTGCAAGGACAAGGTCACGTACGTGGACTACAAGGACACGAACATGCTGCGGAAGTTCATTTCCGACCGCGGCAAGATCCGTGCCCGCCGTGTGACCGGCAACTGCACGCAGCACCAGCGTGACGTCGCCACGGCCGTCAAGAACAGCCGTGAGATGGCGCTGCTGCCCTACACGTCCACCGCGCGATAAGGGAAGGGTGACCGAATAATGAAGATCATCCTGACCCACGAGGTCTCTGGCCTCGGCACCGCCGGCGACGTCGTCGACGTCAAGGACGGGTACGCCCGCAACTACCTGGTCCCGCGTGGTTTCGCGATCCGCTGGACCAAGGGTGGCGAGCAGGACGTGGCGCAGATCCGCCGCGCCCGCAAGATCCACGAGATCGCGACGATCGAGCAGGCCAACGAGGTCAAGGCCAAGCTCGAGGCCGTCAAGGTCCGTCTGGCCGTCCGCTCCGGCGACGCCGGTCGTCTCTTCGGCTCCGTCACCCAGGCTGACGTCGCTTCGGCGATCGAGACCGCGGGTGGCCCGAAGGTCGACAAGCGCCGCGTCGAGCTGGGCTCGCCGATCAAGACGCTGGGCGCCCACGAGGCGACCGTGCGTCTGCACCCCGAGGTGTCCGTCAAGGTCAACGTCGAGGTCGTCGCTGCCTGAGCACTGCCCTGAGCAGCGCTGAGGCGAGATGTGGGGCCGCACCCTTCTGGGTGCGGCCCCACATGCATGTCGTGGTGCGGAGGAGGGTGGCGTCGGCGCGTCCGGTGTCGCCGTTTCACGTGAAACGGCGTGCCGCGGTCGGTCAGCGCGTCGCGCCGGTGACGACCCAGCGACCCGAGCGGTAGCGAACCCAGAGCGTCGCCATGCGGACCGCCATCATCAGGGTCATGGCTCCCCAGACCGCTGTGAGCCCACCGCCCAGGACCGGGACCAGGAGCGCGACCGGGGTGAAGACCGCCAGGGTGACCAGCATGGCCCAGGCCAGGTACGGGCCGTCGCCGGCGCCCATCAGGACTCCGTCGAGGACGAAGACGATGCCGCAGATCGGCTGGGACAGCGCGACCACGATGAGAGCGGGCAGGGCGGCGTCCTGAACGACGCTGTCGCTCGTGAACAGCGGGACGAAGAGCGGGCGTGTGACGACGACCAGGATGCCGAGGACGACTCCGGCCGCGATGCCCCACTGCACCATGCGGCGGCAGACATCACGGGCCCCGTCGGCGTCGTCCGCCCCGAGATAGCGGCCGATGATGGCCTGACCTGCGATGGCGATGGCGTCGAGGGCGAAGGCCAGCAGGCTCCAGAGGGACAGGATGATCTGGTGGGCGGCGACATCGGCGTCACCGAGTCGGGCCGCGACCGCCGTGGCGATCATCAGGACCGCGCGGAGTGCGAGAGTGCGGACGAGCAGCGGGGTTCCTGCCTGGGCACAGGCGCGGATGCCCGCCAGGTCCGGACGAAGCGAGGCGCCGTGGCGGCGGGCTCCGCGGACGACCACGATCAGGTAGATCGCGGCCATGCCGAACTGGGCGATGACGGTGCCCCAGGCGGAGCCCGCGATGCCGAGTCCGGCGCCGTAGACCAGTGCGACGTTGAGCACGCCGTTGGCGACGAAGCCGGCCACGGCCACGTACAGCGGAGTCTTGGTGTTCTGGAGGCCGCGCAGGACACCCGTCGCGGCCAGGACCACGAGCATCGCGGGGATGCCGAGGGTGGAGATGCGCAGATAGGTGGTCGCGTACGGTGCGGCCGTGTCCGATGCGCCGAACAGGCTGACCAGGCCAGGTGCGGTGGGCAGGACGACCGCGACGACGGCGGCGCCCAGGAGCAGCGCGAGCCAGATGCCGTCCATGCCCTGCTGGATCGCGGCCCGGGTGTCGCCCGCGCCGACCCGGCGGGCCACGGCCGCGGTGGTGGCGTAGGCGAGGAAGACGAAGACGCTGACCGCGGTCGTCAGCAGCGCCGAGGCGACGGCGAGCCCGGCCAGTTGGGAAGTGCCGAGATGGCCGACGATGGCGCTGTCGGCCATGAGAAAAAGAGGCTCCGCGACGAGTGCGCCGAAGGCGGGAACGGCCAGAGCCACGATCTCTCGGTCGTGGCTGCGTCTGGAAGCCTTGGGCGTCTCGGGAGCCTGTGTCATGGGCACCAATCTAATCTTCCACAGGTAAGAGATGCAATGGCATTGAGACCCTTACCTCAAGCTCGTTCGCGGACGCTGTGGAACGTCTCTCGCGTGGATCTTGGGCCGACTGGGAAAGTTTTTCTCCTGCACAGCCGGTGGACGGGATATCGGCAGGTCAAGTGGGGTGCGCGGGATTGTCTGAGGGCTTGTTCACAGGCCTGTCCACCGGGTCGTGCACAGGTTTTCCCCAGTTCTCCACAGGGAGAGCGTCGTCTTCCACAGAGCCTGTGGATAACCAGATTGGCTGACGGTGCATACGCGCCTACGGTGGAGCGGCGCCCACTGTGTCCGGCGACCTCGGAAACCTGCACATATCCGACGCGTCAGAACCGGAGTTGGGCCTCTTTATTTGTCAGTGTCGTGCCGTAGGAATGAAGGGCACGGCGAGGTCCGCTCGGCGGACGGGAGGAGGTGGCCCGGTGAGTATCTCCGAGCCGTTGGACGACCCCTGGGCCGACAGCGGGCCCAGTGATCGCCTGCCCCCTTCCCGGCCGCGGCGCAACGGCGGTCGGCAGGGCGACCAGCACGAGCGGGGCCGGGAGGACAGCGGCTGGGACGACGGGCCCGCCACGTTCGAGCGCGTACCGCCGCAGGATCTCGACGCCGAGCAGTCCGTGCTCGGCGGCATGCTGCTCTCCAAGGACGCGATCGCGGATGTCGTCGAGGTCCTGAAGGGCGCCGACTTCTACAAGCCCGCCCACGAAACGATCTTTCAGGCGATCCTCGACGTCTACGCCAAGGGCGAGCCGGCCGACCCGATCACCATCGCCGCCGAGCTGACCAAGCGCGGCGAGATCAACAAGGTCGGCGGCGCATCGTATCTGCACACCCTCGTCCAGACGGTCCCGACGGCGGCGAACGCCGAGTACTACGCGGAGATCGTGCACGAGCGGGCCGTTCTGCGCCGGCTCGTCGAGGCGGGCACGCGGATCACGCAGATGGGATACGCGGCCGACGACGACGTCGACGAGATCGTCAACAAGGCCCAGGCGGAGATCTACGCCGTCACCGAGCAGCGCACCAGTGAGGACTACCTCCCGCTCGGCGACATCATGGAGGGCGCCCTCGACGAGATCGAGGCGATCGGCTCGCGCAGTGGCGAGATGACCGGTGTGCCGACCGGCTTCACCGACTTCGACTCGCTCACCAACGGTCTGCACCCGGGCCAGATGATCGTCATCGCGGCCCGCCCCGCCATGGGCAAGTCCACGCTCGCGCTGGACTTCGCTCGGGCGGCGTCCATCAAGAACAATCTGCCCAGCGTCATCTTCTCCCTCGAAATGGGACGCAACGAGATCGCGATGCGTCTGCTGTCGGCCGAGGCACGCGTGGCGCTGCACCACATGCGCTCCGGCACGATGACCGACGAGGACTGGACGCGGCTCGCCCGCCGGATGCCCGAGGTCTCGGCCGCGCCGCTCTACATCGACGACTCCCCGAACCTGTCGATGATGGAGATCCGCGCCAAGTGCCGCCGTCTGAAGCAGCGCAACGACATCCGGCTCGTGATCATCGACTATCTGCAGCTGATGCAGGCCGGTGGTTCCAAGCGTTCCGAGAGCCGTCAGCAGGAGGTCTCGGACATGTCCCGAAACCTGAAGCTGCTGGCCAAGGAGCTGGAGGTGCCGGTGATCGCGCTCTCGCAGCTGAACCGTGGTCCCGAACAGCGCACCGACAAGAAGCCGATGGTCTCCGACCTGCGTGAATCCGGCTCCATCGAGCAGGACGCCGACATGGTCATCCTGCTGCACCGCGAGGACGCCTACGAGAAGGAGTCCCCGCGCGCGGGCGAGGCCGACATCATCGTCGGCAAGCACCGTAACGGCCCGACGGCCACGATCACCGTCGCCTTCCAGGGCCACTACTCGCGCTTCGTGGACATGGCGCAGACGTGATGCCGAGCCGGCCGGTGATCAGCCGCTGGTGAAATCGGCTCGACGTGGGCGGACCCCCACGGTGGACTGGGCGTATGACGTCACCCTCAGAAGAGCTGTTGCCCAGTACGCGCCGTGGTCTCCTGCACCGCATCGCCGTCGCCCAGAGCGAGGGTCGTGCGCCCTCGCTCGTTGCCGCGGTGGCGCGGGACGGCGAGGTGGTGTGGGCCGGGGGTCGTACCTCGGTGGACGGCCACGGTCCCGATGAGCATGTGCAGTACCGGATCGGGTCGATCACGAAGACGTTCACCGCTGTGCTCGTGCTGCGGCTGCGTGACGAGGGGCTGCTCGATCTGAGCGACCCGCTGGAGAAGCATCTGCCCGGGACCGGTGCCGGGGACGTCTCCGTCGCCGAACTCCTCGCGCACACGGGTGGGTTGGCGGCCGAGACGCCGGGCGAGTGGTGGGAGCGGTCGTCCGCCGCGCTGCGGCCGACCCTCGCCGATGTTCTCGGCGAACGGCCCTTCCGGCATCCCGTCGGGCGTCGCCATCACTACTCCAACCCCGGCTACACGCTGCTGGGTTCCCTGGTGGAGGCGGTGCGCGGCGTGACCTGGGAGGAGGCCTTGCGCGATGAAATCCTCGAACCGCTCGGGCTGACCCGGACCGGCGTCCGGCCGCAGATGCCGCATGCCGGTGGTTGGGCCGTGCACCCCTACGCCGATGTCCTGCTGCCGGAGCCGAGCGAGGATCTCGGGCTGATGGCACCGGCCGGTCAACTCTGGTCCACGGCAAGGGACCTGGCGGTGTTCGCGGGCTTCCTGACCACGGGCGACGACCGGGTGCTGAGCGCGGAATCCGTGCGGGAGATGCGCACACCGGCCGCGCCGACCCTGCCCGGCGACTGGGAGACGGCGTACGGGCTCGGTATGCAGGTGGTGCGCAGGGACGGACGGATCCTGGCCGGGCACACCGGGTCGCTGCCCGGTTTCGTGGCGGGCCTGTGGCTGAGCGAGGAGGAAGGGCTCGCGGGCGTCGTCCTGGCCAACTGCACGTCCGGGGTGGCCTCGGGGACCGTGGCCGCCGACCTGCTGGGCATCGTCGCCGACGCCGAGCCGCGCATCCCCGAGCCGTGGCGTCCGCTGCCGGAGGCCGATCCGGCGGTGCTGGAGCTGACGGGGCCCTGGTACTGGGGCACGCAGGTCGTGGCGCTGCGGCTGGCCGCGGACGGCGCTGTCGTTCTGGGGCCGGTGGCCGGCGGGGGACGACGATCCCGGTTCCGGGCCAACGGCGACGGCACCTGGACCGGTCTCGACGGCTATTACACGGGGGAGCTGTTGCGGGCCGTGCGGCGTGCCGACGGGTCGGTGAGCCACCTGGACCTGGGGTCGTTCGTCTTCACGCGGCAGCCGTACGACGTGGACGCGCCGGTGCCCGGTGGAGTGGACCCCGAGGGCTGGCGCGGGCTCCCGGTCTGAGGACCGTCGGTGGGGGTCCGTTTCACGTGAAACGGACCCCCACCGAGGCAGCCTCGTTCACAGCTGCAGCTTGAACCCCACGTGGGACGCCGTGAAGCCGAGCCGCTCGTAGAAGCGGTGGGCGTCGGTGCGGGTGGCGTCGGAGGTCAGCTGCACCAACTGGCAGCCCTGGCGCCGGGATTCGTCGACGGCCCAGGTGATGAGCTGGGTGCCGAGCCCGCCGCCCCGCTCGTCGGCACGGATGCGCACCGCCTCGATGATCGAGCGGACGGTGCCCCTGCGGGAGAGCCCCGGGATGACCGTGAGCTGCAGGGTGCCGACGATCCGGCCCTCGCGGACGGCCACGACCAGGTGCTGGTTCGGGTCGGCTGCCAGACGCGCGTGCGCGGCGAGGTACGGCGCGAGGTCGTCCGGCGTCTCCCGCTGTGCGCCGAGCGGATCGTCCGCCAGCATCGCGACGATCGCCGGTACGTCCTCGGCCGCGGCCGCTCGTATCTCAAGATCTCCCATGCGCGCAGCCTAGGGCTACGCCGGGACCCGCAGTTCCTCGACCGCCCTGACCAGCGGGGCGAGCTCCGGGTCCTCGGCCGCGGTGTCGAGGGCCTCGCGCAGGGCGGCCTGGTTGGTCGGGCGAGCCTCTTCCAGGAGCGCCAGACCGGTCTCGGAGACGTTGGTGTAGATCCCGCGCCGGTCGGTGGGGCACAGGTAGCGCTGGAGCAGACCGCGGTCCTCGAGGCGGGTGACCAGTCGGGTCGTCGCGCTCTGGCTGAGGACGACCGCGTCGGCGACCTGCTTCATCTGCAGATGCCCGCCCTCGCCGTCGTGCTGGCGGCTCAGGACGTCGAGCAGTGAGTACTCGCGCACGCTCAGGCCGTGTCCGGCCTGCAGGGCGCGCTCGATGTGCGCCTCGATCCTTCCGTGGAGCAGGGAGAGGGCGCACCAGCCCTGGGAGAGGGCGGTGAGTGCGGGGTCTGTGGCGGTCATGGCTCGTGGATCCTCCGTCCCGGAGTGGATGCGTACCAGGGTAGTCGATGGATCGTGATTGCCCGCGTTTGCAATTAACCAGCGTCTGCAATTATTGTGATGTCTCGTTAAGCGCACCCGCAACAATCTGGGAAGGTGAACCCCATGCCTCTCGCGCTTCTGGCCCTCGCGATCGGGGCCTTCGGGATCGGAACCACGGAATTCGTGATCATGGGACTCCTCCCACAGGTCGCGGGTGACTTCGGCGTCTCCATCCCCACGGCAGGCTTCCTGGTGACCGGCTACGCCCTGGGCGTGATGCTCGGCGCCCCGCTGATGACCGTCCTGGGCACCCGTGTCCCGCGCAAGCGGATGCTGATGGTGCTGATGGGCTTCTTCATCGTCGGCAATCTGCTCTCGGCCGTGGCGCCCGTCTTCGCCGTCATGCTGATCGGCCGTGTGGTCGCCTCGCTCGCCCACGGCGCGTTCTTCGGCATCGGCTCGGTCGTCGCCGCCGAACTGGTGGCCCCGGCCAAGAAGGCCGGAGCGATCGCCATGATGTTCACGGGCCTGACCGTGGCCAACGTCGTCGGCGTCCCGCTCGGCACCCTCATCGGGCAGTCCGTCGGCTGGCGCGTCACGTTCGCGGTCGTCGCCGCGCTCGGCGTCCTCGGCCTCGCCGGTATCGCCAAGCTCGTGCCCGACCTGCCCAAGCCGGAAGGCGTGCGGCTGCGCCACGAGGTGGCCGCCTTCAAGAACGTGCAGGTCCTGCTCGCCATGGCGATGACCGTGCTCGGCTTCGGCGGTGTCTTCGCGGCCATCACCTACGTCACGCCGATGATGACCCACGTCGCCGGATTCGCGGAGTCCTCCGTGACCTGGCTGCTCGTCCTCTTCGGGCTCGGCATGGTCGGCGGCAACCTCGTCGGCGGCAGGTTCGCCGACCGCGCGCTGATGCCGATGCTCTACGTCTCGCTGGGCGCCCTCGCCCTCGTCCTCGGCCTGTTCACGGTCACCGCGCACCACAAGGTCCTGGCCGCGATCACCATCGCCCTGATCGGCGCGCTCGGCTTCGCGACGGTGCCGCCGCTGCAGAAGCGGGTCCTCGACCACGCCTCCGGCGCCCCGACGCTGGCCTCGGCCGTCAACATCGGCGCCTTCAACGCCGGCAACGCCCTCTCCGCCTGGCTCGGCGGTCTGGTGATCTCCGCAGGGCTCGGCTACACCGCCCCCAACTGGGTCGGTGCCGTCCTCGCGGCGAGCGCCCTCGTCCTCGCGGTCCTGTCGGCCTTCCTGGAGCGGCGCACCCCCGCGCCGGTCCCGGCCGTCGCGGCCGCCGAACAGCAGCACGCCGAACCGGTCCACATCTGACGCCGCGGACCCCTGGGGCCCAGGGCTCGCGTCCGGACCGTCTTCCTCCGTACCCGTCACCATCAGCACCACCCCGCAAGGAGCACCACCTCATGAGCACCCCCACCGCTGTCGCCCCGCTGACCATCGACGACGCCGAGACGCTCGTCTCCGCCGCCCGTCGGGCCGCCGAGGCGGCCGGAGTCACCGTCAGCGTCACCGTCCTCGACGCGGGCGGCCACCTCCTCGCGTTCCGCCGCGACGACCGTGCCGTCCTCATCTCGGGCGAGACCAGCACCCGCAAGGCGTACACCGCACTGCAGCTGAACGCCCCCACCGCCGACCTCGTCGACCTGGTCAAGCCGGACGGACCGTTCCACACCCTGCCCACCGCTCTCGACCAGCCGCTGCTGTTCATCGCCGGCGGTGTGCCGGTCCACCGCGACGGTCGTCTCATCGGCGCCGTCGGTGTCGGCGGCGGCGCTCCCGAGCAGGACCACGGGTTCGCCACGGAGGCAGTCGGCACGCTCGCCTGACCTCCTCCCGCAGCAAAGAGAGCCCCCGGGCCGCCGCACAGCGGCCGCCCGGGGGCTCTCCTTGTCGGCGTCAGCCCGCCGCGACCGTCAGCGGGGCGAACCTACGGGTCCAGTCGCCGGGCAGGTCCGGTGCGCCGTGGTTCATCACCGCGTTGAACGCGACGCCTTCGAGGCCGCGCTCCTTCAACCACGCGAGCAGCTCGTCGTGGCGCACGTCGATGTCGGTGCGCAGCGGCCGGTCCGTGCCCGCCGCGAGCGAGGTGACGAGGGCCTTCGCGGTCTCGGTGTCACGGGCGATCAGCGGGCCGACGACATGGGTGTCCATGTTGGGCCAGAGCGCCGCGTAGCCGATGAGCCGGCCGTCCTCCTCCGCCACGCGCAGCTGGTCCGAGAAGGCGGGCAGCCGCGTGAGGACATGCGTACGGTCGGAGCCGAAGACCTCGGCGTCCAGGCGCAGGATGGCCGAGAGATCCTCGGCGGTGGCCGGACGCGTGGCGATGCCCGGGACACTTCCACCGGGAGTGAAGCGGCCGCGCACCATCTCGGCCCTGCCGGTGACCTTGAACCCGAGTTCCTCGTAGAGCGGCTGTCCGTACGGGGTCGCGTGCAGGGTCAGCGGAGTCGTGCCCGCCTGCTCGACGACGTAACTCATCAGGCGCCTGCCGACCCCCTGCCGCGCATGGCGTCCGGCGACCAGGACCATGCCGATCGCGCCGAGTTCGGGCCGCTCACCCGGCCCGTACGACGTCACCACGCAGGCGCTGACGAGTCCCCCGTCGGGGTCGTCGATGCCGTAGCCGGTGCCGGCGCTCAACAGCAGGCTCCATTTGTGTTCTTCGCGGGGCCAGCCGCGGTCCTCCGAGAGATCGGCGCAGGCGGAGACGTCGCCACGAGTGAGGCGGCGAATGGGCAAATCGGAGAGGGATGGTGTCGACACGCAGGTCAGGCTGTCGGACTTGCCCCCGTGCCGTCCACCACTTTGCCCGCAGTGACGTGGTGCTTTAGGCCACGTCGAGGGGGCACTCGACTCCGGTCCGGCCGTCGGGAACGGGCCGCAGTTTCACGTGAAACAGACGCCGGGCGCCCGGTCACAACGAAGATCGCGTACGGGCTTCGCGTTGTCGAGTGCCGCGTACATCACGCCGGGGCGTGATCTGCGAAAGACGTACGAATTGGTGTGGCGCGACCGGGAATTGAGGGAATTGCATTGGCCGCGAGATCCGGCAAATCGGTAGTCGACACGGGAGGTGCTCGTGGTGTCGCCGGCTGCCGGTAGGGTCGACTCCGGTTCCTGTCCGGACCGGACGGGCCGGGGCGGGAACGGTGGGCCGCGGCACACGCAGGCCGACGCAGCCTAACCGCACGGAGAGATCGAAGACCTGCGCTTTCCGCTTTGCACTCCGTGCAATGACCTCAGGTGGCAAGCTGCGAAGAGGGGACTGCGGACAATGTCACATTCTTGCCTTACTTGTCCGTAGCAGGTCGAAATGCAGTGTTCAATGTGGGCCGCATTGACTAGTCGAACCACACGGGGGAAACCGCAAGACTTCCGCTCACGAAGCGCTCGGGAGAGTGCCCAGGAGCAGGGAAGTTCCTAGACCGACCGAAAGATGTTCGAGGCGAGGCACAGCATGGACGCTCCGACCACTACGTCGGCCGATTCCGGTTCGGACGGCGGGGGCGGCTGGTTCACGCCGCGCAGGACCCCGGATCCGGAGACCGGCGGGTCCGAGCGGCAGGCGGACGAGGGCCGGATACCCGAGCCCCGCAGCCACCGTGAGCCGCCGCGCGCGGCCCCCGCCGCCGCTGCCGGGCCCACTGCCCCTGCCGGGCCTGTCGCTCCTGCGGGGCCCACCGCTCCCGCAGGGCCCGCCGCCTCTGCCGGTCCCTCCGCGGAGCCCCGCCCCCCGCGCTCGCTCCGCGACAACGCCTCCCCCGACGCCATCCTCGTGCGCCGCACGATGGAGGAGATCGGCCCCGTCGCCGACCAGGTCACCTCGTACTTCTACGCCCTGCTCTTCGTGCGCCACCCGGAACTGCGCCCGCTCTTCCCCGTCGCGATGGACACCCAGCGCGACCGGCTCCTGAGGGCGCTGCTGACCGCCGCCGAGCACGTCGACAACAAGCTCGTGCTGGTCCCGTACCTGAAGAACCTGGGGCGCGGCCATCGCAAGTACGGCACCCACGCCGAGCACTACCCGGCCGTCGGTGAATGCCTCATCGCGGCGCTCACCCAGTACGCGACGACCACCTGGAGCGCCGAGACGGAGGCCGCCTGGGTCCGTACGTACACGACGATCTCCCAGGTGATGATCGACGCGGCGGCCGAGGACGAGCTGAAGGCGCCTGCCTGGTGGCTGGCGGAGGTCGTCTCGCACGATCTGCGCACCCCCGACATCGCTGTCGTGACCGTGCGGCCCGACCAGCCCTATCCTTTCCTGGCCGGCCAGTACACGACGCTGGAGACACCGTGGTGGCCGCGGATCTGGCGGCACTACTCGTTCGCGTCGGCGCCCCGCTCCGACGGGCTGCTCTCGTTCCATGTGAAGGCGGTCCCGGCCGGCTGGGTCTCCAACGCGCTGGTGCACCGTGCCCGTCCCGGTGACGTCCTGCGACTCGGCCCGCCCGCCGGCTCGATGACGGTCGACCACAACACCGACAGCGGCCTGCTCTGCCTGGGCGGCGGCACCGGCATCGCCCCCATCAAGGCACTGGTGGAGGATGTCGCCGAGCACGGCAGACGGCGCCCGGTCGAGGTGTTCTACGGCGCACGCACCGATCACGACCTGTACGACATCGACACGATGCTGCGCCTTCAGCAGAGCCACCACTGGCTCTCGGTCCGCCCGATCGTCGATCGCCAGGCCCACCTCCAGCTCCCGGACGCGGTCCGTGAGTACGGCCCCTGGAACGAGTACGACGCCTATCTCTCCGGCCCGCCCGGCATGATCCGCAGCGGTGTCGACGCCCTGCGCTCCGTCGGTGTCCCCGGCGACCGCATCCGGCACGACTCGATCGAGGACCTGGTAGCGGCCGCCACCTGACGCCCGTACGCCCGCCGTCGGCGAGGCCTCGGCAGGGTCAGCCCAGATCGGGCGCGTGCATCGCCCGTACGCCCTCGATGTTGCCGTCCAGGAAGTGCCGCAGCGAGAGCGGCACCAGATGGACCGAGGCGATGCCGACGCGGGTGAACGGCACCCGCACGATCTCGTACTCGCCGCAGGGTTCGTCGATCTCGGGGCCGTGCCGCTGGTCGAGGTCCATGGACTCCAGGCGGCAGACGAAGAAGTGCTGGACCTTCACGCCGGTGGCGCCGCCGTCCTCGCCGATGTGCTCGATGGTGTCCACGAAACAGGGCACCACATCGATGATCTTGGCGCCGAGTTCCTCGTGCACCTCTCGGTGCAGGGCGTCCACGACGGTCGTGTCCTCGGGCTCCACCCCGCCGCCGGGGGTCAGCCAGTACGGATCCACGCCGGGCTTGGTCCGTTTGATCAGGATCAGGTCGTCGCCGTCGAGCAGAACGGCGCGTGCGGTGCGCTTGACCACGGGTCGGACGGTCATGGGAGAAATGTGGCCCGGTTGGTTCCACGTGAAACATTCCACACCGCTTACCGCCCTCCTCACGACCAGTCGACGGCTGCGTGCAGCAGCCAATCGTGCGCCCGCGCGATGTGCGGCAGGGCGAATGTGCCGGTGCGTACGACCAGGAAATACGTACGCAACGGTGGCACCGGCGGATCCAGCAGGGCGACGATCTCGCCCCGGTCGAGCGCCGGGTCGCACAGATAGCGCGGCAGGACGGCCAGCCCGGCCCCCGCGATCACGCAGGACAGCACCGCACGCAGATCGGCGACGACGACCGTCCCGGAGACGGCGGGCCGGGAGTCGAAGACCGCGGTCCAGTACCGGGTGACCAGGGGCAGCGACTCGTGCACCTCGACCACCGGAAGCCGCTCCAGCGAGGGCGCCGCGTCGCGGTGCAGCCTGCCGGAACCGATCCGGGCGGCCCAGCGGGGAGCAGCGACCAGCACGTGCTCCTCGTCGCAGAGCGGAGTCGCCGTGAGCAGTGTGCCGCGCGGGCGGGCCGTTGTGATGGCCAGATCGTGATGCCCGGCGGCGAGTCCCTCCAGGGTCTCCTCGGCCGTGCCGAACGAGGCGCGGAGCGCGATGCTCTGCCCGTCGTTCCTCGTCAGCGCGGTCAACGCGGGAAGCGCGCGCTCCGCGGTGAACTCCGGCGGCCCCGCGAGATGCAGGGTGCGGACGCTGGACTCCTCGTCGAGCCCGGTCTCCGTGATCTCCACGAGCGCGTCGAGATGCGGCGCCGCCTTGTGCGCCAGCTCGTCGCCGATCGTCGTCGGCGTCACGCCGCGCGCCCTGCGCAGGAACAGAGGCCGGCCCAACTGCCGCTCCAGCGTGCGTATCTGGGACGTCACGGCCGGCTGGGAGAGACCGAGCAGCGCGGCGGCCCGGGTGAACGACCCGGCTCGGTGAACCGTCACGAAGGTGCGCAGCAGGGCGAGATCCATGGCGGTACCCCTTCCCTCCCGGCACCCGAGCCGCGCTCAACTATAAATATGTCGATAGGTTTCTGTCGCTAGGGTGATTGGACACTGACACAGAGTCAACTAGCCTGGTTTGCGCGGTTCTTCGCGCGCAGAACCGAGGACGGTCCGAGCCACGAGGGGGGAGGCTCGGACCGTCCGTTCTACGTAGCCCGGTACTAGACGGCCTGCGCCGTCGGCATGGACAGATGCCCGTCCGTGCCCATCAGGGTCGGTCCGTGGCCTCCGCCAGGGCCCGCAACACGTCCGCCACCAGGTCCTCCGTATCCTCGGCGCCCGCGGAGAAGCGGATGAAGCCGTCCGCGACGGCGTCGCCGCCCCAGCGGCCGCGGCGCTCGGCGGTCGACCGGACGCCGCCGAAGCTCGTCGCCTCGTCGACCAGGGCGAGGGCGTCGAGGAAGCGCTCGGCCCGTGCGCGCGTGGGCAGTTCGAAGGAGACGACGCAGCCGAACCGCCGCATCTGACGGGCGGCGACGGCGTGGGAGGGATCGTCGGGCAGCCCGGGGTGGCGCAGCCCCGAGACGCGCCCGCGCAGCGCCTGCGCCACCGCCAGCGCGTTGGCGTCCTGCCGTGCCACCCGCAGCTCCAGCGTGGCCAGCGACCGGTGGGCGAGCCAGGCCTCCATCGGCCCCGGAATCGCCCCGACGATCTTGCGCCAGCGCTTCACCGCGGCGGCCGTCCCGGCGTCCGCGCAGGCGACGTAACCGAGCAGCAGGTCGCCGTGGCCGGTGAGCTGCTTGGTGGCGCTGGCCACGGAGAAGTCCGCGCCGAGCTCCAGCGGGCGCTGCCCCAGCGGGGTGGCGAGGGTGTTGTCGACGGCCACCAGCGCCCCGCGCGCGTGAGCGGCGTCGGTGAGCCGGCGGATGTCGCAGACGTCGAGCCCGGGGTTGGACGGCGTCTCCAGCCACAGCAGCCGCGCCCCGTCCAGGACGTCGAGCTGGGCGTCCCCGCCGGTCGGCGCGGTGCGCACCTCGATGCCGTAGGCGGTGAGCTGCTCGCGGACGAGCGGGAAGACCTGGTAGCCGTCGGACGGCAGGACCACCGCGTCGCCCGCGCGCAGCTGCGAGAACAGGACGGCGGAGATCGCGGCCATGCCCGAGGCGAAGGTCAGACACGGGACGGCGGACCGTCCCGGTGCCTCCAGCTCGCCGATGGCACGCTCGAGGTGGGTCCAGGTCGGATTCTCGTCCCGCCCGTACGTGTAGGGCCCTGACACATCGCCGGGCAGGTGGAAGTGTGCGGCGAACACCGGCCCGGGGAGGGGGGGTTCGTTCTTCAGCGGCTCGGGCAGACCGGCCCTGACCGCCCGCGTTCCCTCACCGGTCCCGCTCTTCCCGGGCCGTCCCGGCCGCCCCGTCTCCGTCATGCCGTCCGCCGCCCCTCCACACCCTCGCGCACGGCCTCGACGAGCCCGTCGCAGGCCGCCTCGACCATCTTCAGACACTCCTCGAAACCGTCCATGGAGCCGTAGTACGGGTCCGGCACGTCGGGGCCGTCGGCCGCGGGGTCGTAGGAGCGCAGCAGGCGCACCTTCTCCGCGTCCTCCGGCGTCGGGGCGAGCGCGCGCAGAGTCCGCAGATGGCCGGAGTCGAGGGCGATCACCAGATCGAGCCGCTCGAACCAGTCGCGGTGGAACTGCCGGGCCGTGTGCGCACTGGTGTAGCCGCCCTCCTCCAGCACGCGGACGGTGCGCGGGTCGGCGCCGTCGCCCTCGTGCCAGCCGTCCGTGCCCGCGCTGTCGACCTCGACGAGGCCGTCGAGCCCCGCCTCCTCGATGCGACGGCGGACGACGTGCTCGGCCATGGGCGAGCGGCAGATGTTGCCGGTGCAGACGAAACACATGCGGAAAGGCGTGGTGGTCATGACGGCGGCTCAGTCCTCGTCGGGCAGGACGACGGCCAGCGCCCAGGAGACGATCGAGATGATCAGGCCGCCGAGGATCGCGGTCCACAGCCCGTCGACGTGGAAGCTGACGTCCAGCTTCCCGGCCAGCCACGAGGTCAGAAGCAGCATCAGGGCGTTCACGATCAGCGTGATCAGGCCCAGCGTGAGGATGAAGAGCGGGAAGGTCAGCACCTTCACGATCGGCTTCACGATGAAGTTGACCAGGCCGAAGAGGAGAGCGACGACGATCAGCGTGCCGACCTTCTTCGGAGTGCTGTCCCCGGTCAGCGTGATCTTGTCTAGCACCCAGACCGCCACGGCCAGGGCGCCCGCGTTGGCGATCGTCTTGACTACGAAATTCTTCATGTGTCTGATCGTGGCAGACGACACCGGTGACACGGCCGGCGACGAGTGTGGACAGTGGGGCGGACGAGGGCGATGAAGGCATTCCGGCTGGACGAACTGGAGGCGGAGCGCGCCGCCAACGACGGTGCGTACCTGCAGTTCCTGCGCGAACGGAACATGTCGGTCGGGCTCTACGCGCTGGACGCCGGGGAGCACGATCCGCAGCAGCCGCACCAGCAGGACGAGGTCTACCTGGTGGTCAGCGGCCGCGCCTCGATCACCGTCGGCATGGAGACCACGCAGGTCGGCCGGGGCAGCGTGGTCTACGTCCCGGCCGGCGTCGCCCACAAGTTCCACCACATCAGCGAGGATCTGCGGGTCCTCGTGGTCTTCTCCCCTCCGGAGGGCTGACCGCCGACCCGGGGGATCCCTAAGGGTCGGGTCAGGGGAGGACAAGGGCTCGCGGGCCCCCGTTCGCGGGTCCGGCGTGCCAGCATTCATGGCAGGAAGACAGAAGCGTCCCGGCGACGGGCATCGGAGGAGTCCCGCGCGGGACACGGAGAAGGAGCGATGGCGATGCGAGAGATATTCGCGGGCATGCCGTGGTGGGTGAAGTGGGTCGCGGTGCCGGTCATCGCCCTGGTCGTGTTCGGCGGGCTGATCGCCAGCGTCGTCGGCTTCGTGGTCTGGCTGCTCTTCAAGGTGCTGATCTTCGCCGCGCTGGTCGGTGGACTGATCTATCTCGTACGGCGGTTCATGACGGGCTCCTCGTCCTCGCGCGGCAGCGACTGGTGATCGCGGGGCGCGTCCCGGTGCGGTGAGCCGGTTCGCACGACCGGGGGAAGTTTCGGTTCCGGGCCCGACCAGGCGGTGGCCAAGGGCTAAAGTCCAGAATCCGACTGCTTTGCCCCCGTGAGCCCCGGATACGCGGGGGGACCCGTGCGCACCGGGAGTACACCTTGGCCATGGCTGATCCCGCACCCGCCACCTCGCAGACGACGCTCATCGGCTCGGTCCAGAGAGCGATGCGCCTGCTCGAGGCGGTCGCCTCGCACGACGCGGGGGCGCCCGCCAAGCAGCTCGCGAGGGAGGCGGGTCTCGCCCTGCCCACGGCGTACCACCTGCTGCGCACGCTCACCCATGAGGGATACCTCCGCAAGGAGAAGGGCGTCTTCGTTCTCGGCGACGCAGCCGAGCAGCTGAGCAGCAGCGGAGCGCAGCAGAAACGTCGCAGCATGATCATCGACGCCCTGGAGCACTGGCGCGACACGCTCGGGGTGCCGGTCTACTTCGCGGTGTACCGCGACGGCGAGATCGAGGTCGTCGCGGTCGCCGACACTCCGGCCGCTCCGGCCGTCGAGGAATGGGCCGACTTCCGTGAGACCGGCCATGCCCACGCCGTCGGCCAGTGCCTGCTCTCCCAGCTGGACGAGGATGCGCGCAGGGACCATCTCGACCGCTATCCCGTCTCGTCCCTCACCCCGTACTCGCCGCGCGACGACCGCGCTCTCCTGCGGAAACTCCGTGCGCTGGAGCGCATGGAGCCCGTCGTGGAGCGTCAGGAGTACGCGCTCGGATCGGCCTGCGCCGCCTTCCCGATCACCGTCGGTTCCGCCGCCGCGACATTGGCCATTTCTCTCCCTTCCCATCAGTTCGAGAAGCTGCTTCCCGTGACCCGTCAGTTGCAGAACGAGATCGGCAGGCTCGTAGGGACACTCGCCTTCTCTATCAGCATCTGAAAACTCACTCCTTGTAATCCTCCGTGTACGTTGAGCAAGATGCCAGCAGTGTCAGGAAGGTCATTCCTGGCCAATCGACGGCAAGTTGACGGGGTAGGCGATGCGCGAGTCGGTACAAGCAGTTCAAGCAGAGGTCATGATGAGCTTCCTCGTCTCCGAGGAGCTCGCTTTCCGCATTCCGGTGGAGCTCCGGTACGAGTCCACCGACCCGTACGCCGTGCGGCTGACCTTCCATCTCCCCGGCGACGCGCCCGTGACCTGGGCGTTCGGACGGGAGCTCCTCGTCGACGGGGTCAACGGCGCGACCGGCGACGGCGATGTGCGGATCTCCCCCGTGGAGCTGTCGGGCGGCGGGATCACCACCGAGTTGCCCGGCGAGGTCCACATCAGGCTTCAGGTCGGCAGCGATCAGGCGCTGTTCCGGGCCGGGGTCGCGCCGATCATCGCCTTCCTCGACCGCACGGACAAGCTGGTGCCGCTCGGTCACGAGCAGGCCCTCGCCGACTTCGAGGCCGACCTCGACGAGGCGCTCGACCGGATCCTGGCCGAGGAGCAGAGCGCCGGCTGACTCCCCCCGCCGGCGGCCTCGACGGCCTCGACGTAACGCCTCAGCAGTGCGGTGCACCCGAGCAGTTCCGCGCTCATGCCTTACGTCGTCGGCCTCTGCCACCGCGTGCAGGAGCGGTTCCGGCAGGGGCCTGCGGGCCCGGACGGTCGGCGGAGACGACCAGGGCGGCCAGTGCCGTCGTCACCGGCACAGAGGCCACCAGGCCGATCGAGCCGACCAGCGTGCGGACGATCTCCTCGGCCACCAGCTCGCTGTTGGCCACGTCCGACACGCTGCTCTGTGCGATCGAGAACAGCAGCAGCAGCGGCAGCGCCGCGCCCGCGTACGCCAGGACCAGGGTGTTCACGACCGACGCGATGTGGTCGCGGCCGATCCGGATGCCCGCGCGGTACAGCCCGCGCCAGCCCATCGACGGATTGGCCTCGTGCAGTTCCCAGACCGCCGACGTCTGGGTGACCGTCACGTCGTCGAGCACACCGAGCGAGCCGATGATGACGCCCGCCAGCAGCAGGCCGCTCATGTCGATGTCCGGATACAGACCGTGGATCAGGCCGGTGTTGTCGTCCGTGTTGCCGGTCAGCGCGGCCCAGCCGATGAACAGCGAGCCCAGCAGGCCGATGAGCACCAGGGAGACCAGGGTGCCCAGGACGGCGACGGAGGTTCTGGCCGACAGACCGTGGCACATGTAGAGCGCGATCAGCATGATGGCGCTGGCCCCGACGACCGCCACCACCAGGGGATTCGAGCCCTGGAGGATCGCGGGCAGGATGAACAGCGTCAGCACCCCGAAGCTGACCGCGAGCGCGACCAGCGCCATGACGCCCCGCATGCGGCCGACCAGCACCACGGCCAGGGCGAAGATTCCGGCCAGCAGCACCATCGGGATCTTGCGGTTCACATCGGTGACCGAGTACTGCAGATTCTCCGGGGCGTCCGGCGCGTAGGCCACGATCACCTTCTGGCCCTCGTGCAACTGCCGTGGCGAGTCCGGCTGGACGACCTCCGTGAACGTGCGGCCCTTGTCCTTGCCGGTGTCGATGCGGATCGTCGCGTTCTCGCAGGTGCCATGGGCCTGTTGCTGCGCGGCGGAGCCCTCGGCCGTGGAGGTGTCGCCGGTCGGCGTGTCCCCCGAGGCGTTCACGGACGCACAGGGGACCTTCTCGACCTTCGCCACCGTGGCCTGCTGCGTCTGCCGGTCGAAGCCGACGCCGGTCCGCTCGTGGGACGGGGCGCCACCGGGCCACAGCACCGCGAGGCCCACCACCACGGCGACGGAGAACGGGATCAGGACCGCCGCGATGACCTTCCGCAGGTGCCTGGAGACCGGCGCGGCCGGGCCGTGGCTGTGGGAGTGGCCGTGGGAGTGATCGTGCCCTCCCTCGGACGGGCCCTGTCCATGGGGCGGTTGAGGCGGGGGAGGCGGTTGCTGGGTGGTGGTCACCGACCGATCATCGCAAGAACGACAGGGGCCCTCTGTTCAACGCGTCCGAAGGGGCGCTAGCGTGGGGGCACCTTTGCACACGCGGGAGCTCGGAGCACCGGGCTGAGAGGGCGCTGACCTTCGTCGCAGAACCTGTTTCACGTGAAACAGGCAGGACGAAGACGGCTGCGTCGACCGCCGAACCTGTTACCGGGTAATGCCGGCGTAGGGAGTCGCTCTCATGAGCATCAAGGACGCACGCACGCCTGCCTCCGACCAGGGTGAGAACCCGGACGAAGGCGGGAAGTCCATCGGCTGGCACAAGGGATACGTGACGGGCCCCGCGGGCTCGCGTCCCGACCTCAAGGTGCCGGTCCGTCAGGTGCATCTCACCAACGGGCAGTCGGTCACGCTGTACGACACGTCCGGCCCGTACACCGATCCGACCGTCGACACCGATGTCCGCAGGGGTCTCGCCCCGCTGCGGGAGAACTGGATCATCGCCCGCGGTGACACCGAGGAGTACGCGGGACGCCCCGTCCGCCCCGAGGATGACGGCATCAAGCACACCTCGCCGCGCGGCGGACTGCGCAACCTGGACGCGGTCTTCCCCGGCCGCCCGCGCCAGCCGCGCCGCGGTCGCGCCGGGCAGGCGGTGACCCAACTCGCGTACGCACGCCGGGGCGAGATCACCCCGGAGATGGAGTTCGTGGCCCTCCGGGAGAACGTCACGCCCGAGGTCGTCCGTGAGGAGATCGCGGCGGGCCGCGCGGTGCTGCCCGCCAATGTGAACCACCCGGAGATCGAGCCGATGATCATCGGCAAGCGGTTCCTGGTGAAGGTCAACGCCAACATCGGCAACTCCGCGGTCACCTCGTCCATCGAGGAGGAGGTGGAGAAGATGACCTGGGCGACCCGCTGGGGCGCCGACACGGTCATGGACCTCTCCACCGGCCGCAACATCCACACCACGCGCGAGTGGGTGCTGCGCAACTCCCCCGTCCCCATCGGTACCGTGCCGCTCTACCAGGCCCTCGAAAAGGTCGACGGCAGGGCCGAGGAACTGACCTGGGAGATCTACAAGGACACGGTCGTCGAGCAGGCCGAACAGGGCGTGGACTACATGACGGTCCACGCCGGGGTCCGCCTCCCGTACGTCCCGCTGACCGCCAACCGCAAGACCGGCATCGTCTCGCGCGGCGGCTCGATCATGGCCGCCTGGTGCCTCGCGCACCACAAGGAGAGCTTCCTCTACGAACACTTCGAGGAGCTGTGCGAGATCCTCGCGGCGTACGACGTCACGTACTCGCTCGGCGACGGCCTGCGCCCCGGCTCCATCGCGGACGCCAACGACGAGGCGCAGTTCGCGGAGCTGCGCACCCTCGGTGAGCTGAACACGATCGCCAAGCGCCACAACGTGCAGACGATGATCGAGGGCCCCGGGCACGTACCGATGCACAAGATCAAGGAGAACATCGACCTCCAGCAGGAGATCTGCGAGGAGGCGCCGTTCTACACGCTCGGCCCGCTGACCACGGACGTCGCCCCGGCGTACGACCACATCACGTCCGGGATCGGCGCCGCGATGATCGCCTGGTGGGGCACGGCGATGCTCTGCTACGTCACGCCCAAGGAACACCTGGGCCTGCCGAACCGGGACGACGTGAAGACCGGCGTCATCACCTACAAGATCGCGGCGCACGCGGCCGACCTCGCCAAGGGCCACCCGGGCGCGCAGGAGTGGGACGACGCACTGTCCGACGCGCGTTTCGAGTTCCGCTGGGAGGACCAGTTCAACCTGGCCCTCGACCCGGACACGGCACGGGAGTTCCACGACGAGACCCTGCCCGCCGAGCCCGCGAAGACCGCGCACTTCTGCTCGATGTGCGGCCCGAAGTTCTGCAGCATGAAGATCTCGCAGGACATCCGCCGCGAGCACGGCACGGCACTCTCGGAGAAGTCCGAGATCGAGGCGGGCATGGAGCAGAAGTCGAAGGAGTTCGCGGCGAGCGGGAACCGGGTGTACCTGCCCCTGGCCGACTGAGACGGGCGGCGGGAGATCACGGAGCGGGCCGTCACGGGCCCGCTCCGTGGCGCACCGGTCCGACTCCTCACGCCCCTGCGGACCGCGCTGCTCCCGGCGCCGAAACGCCGGTGCGCCCCCGGAGTGTCGGCCTGTATAAAGATCTCCGCCGGAGCCATCCCACCAGGGACGGCTGTCCGACTCGATCAACAGGGGTGGGGATCAAGGGTGTTTCTGAGAAGAATGGGCAGATGGGCGACGGTGGCGGGGGCGGCTGCCGCGCTCGGCCTCGGCGGAGCGACGGCCTCGCATGCCGATGATCAGCTGGAGGTGCGCTATGCGGGAAGTGTCTCGGACGACCTGGGCATCCTGCAGATCAGCACTCGATCCGGAGCCGACGTCAAGGCGATCACGGCTCATCTGATCTCGTACACGACGCAGGCCGAGGTGGCCGAAGTCGGGTTCAAGGACTTCCGGCTCTTCTCCGGTTCGCGTCAGGACGGCGTATGGCGCACGAAGAAACCGCTGAAGCTGCCCGAGCTCGGCAGCTACCGCATCGACGTGGACGTGACGGACGCCGACGGCGACCAGGTGCGACAGCAGTCGGCCGGAGACCTCGCCTACAACGTTGTCGCGCAGTTCGGCGCGTTGAGCACCGATCGCGGCTCGATCGATCTCGACCACCGTGACGTGACGGTTGACGGGACGCTGTACGGCCGATGGCCCACGCGCGAAGTGAAGCCTCTGGCGGCACGTCAGGTCGACATCGATGTCGACTACTGGACGCAGGCGACCGTGACCACCGACGAGCGTGGCCGCTTCAGCTCGTCCGTGCGACTGGACAACGCTGCCCCGATCCAGGCCGTCTTCCGGGCGGGAGCCGGCACCCCCTTCGTGATCTACGGGGAGTCCGAGCCGGTTCAGATCGGCGTGGACCAGATTCCGACGCGCTTCACGGCGTCGGTCAGTGAGACGGACATCGACTACGGCCGTTCCGTCACGCTGCACGGCAAGGTCGAACAGAAGACCGCGGACGGATGGGTGCCGCTGGCAGGACAGGCCGGTGGCGTTCTCTTCGGCCCCGACACCTCCCAGACGGACAGCGTGGGGCAGTTCAGGACCGCCGCGGACGGCACGTTCACCATGGACTACACGCCCTGGCAGGGCGGCTACTTCCAGTTGGCTCTGGACACCGAGGACGACCCGTTCCTCCAGGCGTCGAAGGGCACGACCGACACCGTGAAGGTGCACAGGGCCGCGAAGTTCACGGCCTTCAGCGCCCAGCGCGACGACTCCGGAAAGGTGCACACCGAGGGGCTCATCGACTTCCCGGACGGTTGGACGCCGGCCACGATCCTCGTCGACATCCAGTACTCGGCCGACGGCACGAAGTGGACGACCGTCGCCACGGACGAGGCCTTCTGGGCAGGAAACGGCAACGAGTTCGCCGCGGATGTCGACCGGAGCGGGGCGGGCTACTACCGCGCCGTCTTCGCCGGAAGCGACAGTTTCCAGTCGGCCACATCGGACAGCGTGTCCGTGGCGGCCCTGCCGATCGCCGACTGAGCCCCGCCCGCGCGCACGACGACGGCTCGGGGCGTCGCGCACAGTGCCCCGAGCCGAGGTCACGGCCTCCGTGCTCCGGCCGGACGGTCAGTCCGGCCGGTGCTCGGGGCCGCCGAAGTCCGGGCTGCTGAAGTCCGGACTGGAGAAGCCCGCGCGCTGTCCGGTGGCGGTGCCGCCGCCGTCCGGGCTGCTGAATCCCGGCCTGTTGTAGCCGAGCTGGGGCATCCGGCTCGTGGCGCCGGCCCGGCCGGCGCCGAGTGCGCCGCCGCCCGCGGGCGGCTCGGCGAGAGCCTCCCGCAGGAACGGCAGGATGCCCCGCTCCAGCAGCGCCTTGGCCCAGGTTTCCCTGGCCCGCTCCACCACCTCGTTCGCCGCGCCGTGGGCTCCGGCCTGGAGCGAGGTCGCCCCGTTGCGCAGAGCCGCGAGCAGCAGGCACACCGCCGCGACGAGGATGCCCGCCGCGGCGAGCGCGCCGAAGATCCAGCCGGCCGTGAGCAGGGTGCCGGCGAAGTCCGGTGGCGGGTTGAGCATCTTCAGGAAGTAGCCGACCAGCAGAAAGATCGCGGCGGCCGTCCCGGCGAGCACCGGGAAGAGGACGACGGCGACTGCGGCGATGCCGGGCCCTGTCGTCTCCGCGACTTCACTCACGGTGGCGGCGAAGCCCAGGGGATTGCCGCCACCGGTTTCCGAGGTCGAGCCGGAGGTGCCTCCTTCGTCGAGCGGTTGGGGCCGCGGGGAGGTACGCAGATCCTCACGGACCGATATGTAGTGCTGGTACTCGGTCGCTGCGGCGGCACTGATCAACGCCGCCGCGTTGAGCGCCATGGTGCGCAGCTGTTCGGGGTTGAGCCGCTGGCCCACTGCGGCGAGATCAGGCCGGTTCGGTGCGGTGCGCAGCGCCTCATCGAGGATCCGCTCGAACTCGGGGCGGTCCTCGTTCAGCAAATGCGGAGCGCTGTTCATGTGCATCCCCCGATGCTCCGTAGGGCTTGGTGGCCCGCATGGGTACGAGCCGTCGGGCAGAAACGGAGGGGAGCCTGCTACGGATAAGCCGATGGTAGAGCTGCCACGGCGCGCGGTGACAGGGGGTTTCCGGAAATTGGCCTTGCGGCCGGAGGAATCCTCCGCCTACCGCGGCTTCCCGATCAACTCTCAGATATCCATCGGCAGTTGCTGGACCAGGAGCTTTCCGGCCATGGTCACACCGCCGTCCATGGCGATGGCGAGTCCGCCCGCGTACACGTGCGGTCCTTCGACGGCGGGCCGGCGCGTCTTCTCCTCGGCGTCGTCGGAGCCGGATTCGGCACCGACCTCGCCCAGGAGGTACGGGATCGGGCTGTGGCCGTGCACCACGCGGCTGCCGCCGAAGGCGCCGAGCAGCTCGCGGACGGTACCGGGGCCCGACTCCTCGTCGCGGAACGCGAACCGCTTGGTGAACTTGCGGAACAGGTCCCAGCACTCGTCCGCGTCGTTGCGCGTGAGCGTCTCGCGGATGGTGTCGTTGACGGCCTCGATGGAATCGCCGTAGTCGAGGTACGACGTGGTGTCCGAGTGCATCAGCAGGTGGTCGTCCTCGATCTCGATCGCGTCGAGTCGGGACATCCACTGCAGATGGACGTCCTGGAGGCGGTCCATGTCGGACTTCTGTCCGCCGTTGAGGAGCCAGGCGGCCTGGAAGGTGGCGGTGCCGGCGCCCGAATTGACGGGTGTGTCACCGAAGCGCTTCGCGCCGAGGAGCAGCAGCTCGTGGTTGCCCATGAGCGCCTTGCAGTAGCCGCCCGCCGCGGCCGCCTCCGCCGAGAGCCGCATCACGAGGTCGATGACGCCGATCCCGTCGGGCCCGCGGTCGGTGAAGTCGCCGAGGAACCACAGGCGCGCGGTGCCCGCCGCCCAGTTCCCGGCGGCGTCGATCAGGCCCTTCTCCTGGAGGGCGGCGATCAGCTCGTCGAGATAGCCGTGCACGTCGCCGACGACGAACAGCGGACCGGGTCCTTCGCCCGCCACGGGGGCGGGGACCGGCGCGGACTGCGGGGCCTCGCCCGGGGCCGGATCGGTCCTGCTGATGACCGGCAGATCGCGCTCCGTCGGCGTGTAGCCCTCCGGATACGCGTCGGGATTCTCCGCTCCGGGGGCGGGCTCGGTCGTCATCACGTTCGCCGGTACGTCATGGACGTACGCGGGAACGCGGAAGTCGCGCAGCGTCTCTGTGCGCGCTGCGGGTCCCTGACCGGCCCCCTGAGTCATCGACCCCTCCACCATTGCGCCGCCTGTGCACCGGATCGGACTGCCTGGTCGCAGCGGCCCGCGGTGTCGTGCGCCCATCATAGGAATGCGGCTCGCGCTGTGTGATGCACCAGGGGTGGTGAATCGGTGACGGGGGGCTGTTCGCCCCTCATTTCTCCCGAATTGGTGCGGACTTTTCCTTGCTGGATTCCGGGCCGCCCCGCGGTCGTGGGGCGGCCCGGAGCGGTCAGCCCTGCTTCGGGGAGCGCGGTGGGCTGACCGTGGTACGGGACGGGCGGCGCATCGAGGACGTCCGCACGATGAGTTCCGTCGGTATCACCTGTTCGACCGGTTGATCGGACTCGAGGCCCTCGATGGCGTCGATGAGCAGTTGGACGACGGCCGTGCCGATGCGGCGCGGCTTGAGCGACAGGGTGGTGATGGGCGGCTCGGTGTTGGCGTACACGTTCGACTCGCTGCAGCAGACGAGCAGCAGGTCCTCGGGGACGCGCAGGCCGTAGCGGCGGGCCGCGGCGAGCAGGTCCGTGCCGTTGGGGTCGAAGAGGCCGTACACCGCGTCGGGGCGGTCGGGCCGGGCGAGCAGGCGGTCGGCGGCGACGGCGCCCGCGCACGGATCGTGCGCGGGGTACGACTCGTAGACCGGCTCCTGCCCGATCCGCTCGCACCAGCGCAGATAGGCGGAGGTGGAGAGGTGGGTGTACGTGTCGGTGGTGGTGCCCGTGAGCAGACCGATGCGGCGGGCGCCGGCCTCGGCGAGGTGGTCGAGGATGCCGAGCACGGCGGCCTCGTGGTCGTTGTCGACCCAGGCGGTCACCGGCAGGGTGCCCCCGGGGCGTCCGTCCGAGACGACGGGCAGGCCCTGGCGGACCAGCTCGCTGACGACCGGGTCGTGGTCGGAGGGGTCGATGACGACGGTGCCGTCGAGGGCGACGTTCGACCACACGTCGTGACGTGAGGTGGCGGGCAGGATGACGAGGGCGTATCCGCGGGCGAGCGCGGCCGAGGTCGCGGCTCTGGCCATCTCCGCGAAGTACGCGAATTCGGTGAAGGTGAAAGGTTCATCCCCGTAGGTCGTCACGGTCAGGCCGATGAGGCCCGACTTGCCGGTACGGAGCGTTCGGGCCGCCGCGGAGGGGCGGTAGCCCAACCGGTCGGCGACCTCGCGGACGTGGCGTCGGGTGGCGTCGGGGAGCCGGCCCTTGCCGTTGAGTGCATCGGAGACAGTAGTGATCGAGACCCCCGCGGCGGCGGCGACATCTCTGATGCCCGCTCTGCCCGGCCGGGTGCCTCTGCGGGTCGTCGTCTCCGCCCGGCTCACCTGGTGCTTCCCTGCTGCTGTCATGGCGAGCCGATAGTAGGGCTCATGCGGCTGCATGGCGGGGGCGCATATGCCGGGGTTGACAGGCACGTTTCTGCAAGGTGATGAACCGTCAATGACCTTGGAATGTAGGGGAGTTGGCTGTCATCACACTAGTACGTCACTTGTCGGCACGCATGAGCCTGCCAAGTCGACGATGTTGCGAACAGGTCTCAACTCACCTTCACGGGTGATGCGCGCCACGGCGCGAGCCAGGGGCGCGCGCCAGGGCACAGAGCGCTCCCCCCTCGCCGTACGCCGCACGGGCCGCATGCGGCGAGGTGGCCCGGGCCCATTGGGGCGGGTGGCGAATCCTCTTAAGGTGAGCAGTATTGGAACGGTGGCCACAAGGAGGACTGCGGTGAGCGAGACCAACCCGAAGCTGCGTGCGGAGCTGGCGGGGATCCCCGCCTACAAGCCGGGCAAGCCCGCGGCCGCCGGGGGCCCGGTGGCGTACAAGCTCTCCTCCAACGAGAACCCGTATCCGCCGCTCCCCGGGGTCATGGAGCAGGCGATCGCCGCGGCCGGGGCCTTCAACCGCTACCCGGACATGGCCTGCACCGGGCTCATGAACGAGCTGGCGGACCGCTTCGGGGTGCCGGTGACGCACCTGGCCACCGGCACCGGCTCGGTCGGTGTGGCCCAGCAGCTGCTCCAGGCGACCAGCGGTCCGGGCGACGAGGTCATCTACGCGTGGCGGTCCTTCGAGGCGTACCCGATCATCACGCAGATCAGCGGTGCGACGTCGGTGCGGGTGCCGCTGACCGGGGACGAGGTGCACGACCTCGACGCGATGGCCGACGCCATCACCGACCGCACGCGCCTCATCTTCGTCTGCAACCCCAACAACCCCACCGGCACCGTGGTGCGCCGTGCCGAGCTGGAACGGTTCCTCGACCGGGTCCCCTCGGACGTCCTGGTGGTGCTCGACGAGGCGTACCGGGAGTTCATCCGCGACCCCGAGGTGCCGGACGGCGTGGAGATCTACCGGGACCGGCCGAACGTGGCGGTGCTGCGGACCTTCTCGAAGGCGTACGGCCTCGCGGGCCTGCGCGTGGGCTTCGCCATCGCGCACGAGCCGGTGGCGGCCGCGCTGCGGCAGACCGCGGTGCCGTTCGGCGTGAGCCAGCTCGCGCAGGACGCGGCGGTGGCCTCGCTGCGCATGGAGGACGAACTGCTCGGCCGCGTCGGCTCGTTGGTGGCCGAGCGGACCCGGGTCGTCGACGCGCTGCGGGAGCAGGGCTGGACGGTGCCCGAGACGCAGGCCAACTTCGTGTGGCTGCGGCTGGGGGAGAAGACCATGGAGTTCGCGGCGGCGTGCGAGGCGGCCGGAGTGGTCGTCCGCCCGTTCGCCGGCGAGGGGATGCGGGCCACGATCGGCGAGACCGAGGCCAACGACATCTTCCTCCAGGCGGCCAAGGCGTTCCGCAAGGAGCTGTAGCGGACGGCCTGCGGGACAGGACCGGCTCGACGGCCGGCCGGAGGGCGACAGCGTCCTCCGGCCGGCCGTTCGTCGTCTCCGGGGTCCGGCGGCGCGGCTGTGGCGTTGCTCGCAGTAGGGGGACCCCCCTTCGGATCCCGACAACCAGTACGACATAATGCTTGTGAATGTGAACGCGTTCACAAGCGTGTCCCGGTTCCTCCCGGGATTTGTGGGATTAAAGGGGCAAACTGCCGCTGTGACCACAGCGATGTAAGGAGAGACGCAGTGGACCTGGCTTTGGCGCCGGAGACCCTGGCGCGATGGCAGTTCGGTATTACGACCGTCTACCACTTCCTGTTCGTCCCCCTGACGATCTCGCTCGCGGCGCTGACCGCCGGGCTGCAGACCGCCTGGGTGCGGACGGAGAACGAGAAGTACCTCAGGGCCACCAAGTTCTGGGGCAAGCTCTTCCTGATCAACATCGCGATGGGTGTCGTCACCGGCATCGTGCAGGAGTTCCAGTTCGGCATGAACTGGTCGGACTACTCCCGCTTCGTCGGTGACATCTTCGGGGCGCCACTCGCCTTCGAGGCGCTGATCGCCTTCTTCTTCGAGTCGACCTTCATCGGTCTGTGGATCTTCGGCTGGGACAAGCTGCCCAAGAAGATCCACCTGGCCTGCATCTGGATGGTCTCGATCGGCACGATCCTGTCCGCGTACTTCATCCTGGCGGCCAACTCCTGGATGCAGCACCCGGTCGGCTACCGCTTCAACAAGGCCAAGGGCCGCGCCGAGCTGACCGACTTCTGGCACGTGCTCACCCAGAACACCGCGCTCACGCAGGCCTTCCACACGCTGACCGCCTCGTTCCTCACGGGCGGCGCGTTCATGGTCGGCATCGCGGCCTTCCACCTGGCGCGCAAGAAGCACGTCACCACGATGAAGACCTCGCTGCGCCTCGGTCTGGTCACCGTCGTCATCGCCGGTCTGCTCACCGCGGTCAGCGGTGACATGCTCGGCAAGGTCATGTTCAAGCAGCAGCCCATGAAGATGGCCGCCGCCGAGGCCCTGTGGGACGGACAGAACTCCGCGCCGTTCTCGGTGTTCGCGTACGGCGACGTCAGCAAGGGCCACAACTCCGTCGAGCTGTCGATCCCCGGGATACTGTCCTTCCTCGCCGACGACGACTTCAACTCGTACGTCCCCGGCATCAACGACACCAACAAGGCCGAGCAGGAGAAGTACGGGCCCGGCGACTACCGCCCGATCATCCCCGTCACCTTCTGGGCCTTCCGCTGGATGATCGGTTTCGGGATGGCGTCCTTCGCCCTCGGGATCGTCGGACTCTGGCTCACCCGCAAGAAGTTCATGCTGCCCCAGCACATGCGGGTGGGTGAGGACGAAGTGCCGAACCTGGTGCTGTTCAAGAACAAGGCGCTCAGCCCGAAGTTCACCAAGCTCTACTGGCTCGCGGCCCTGTGGACGCTCGGCTTCCCGCTGATCGCCAACTCCTGGGGCTGGATCTTCACCGAGATGGGCCGTCAGCCGTGGGTCGTCTACGGCGTGCTGCAGACCCGTGACGCGGTCTCCCCCGGTGTCTCGCAGGGCGAGGTCCTCACCTCGATGATCGTCTTCACCCTGCTGTACGCGGTGCTCGCCGTGATCGAGGTCAAGCTGCTCGTGAAGTACATCAAGGCCGGGCCTCCCGAGCTGACCGACGACGACCTCAACCCGCCCACGAAGATCGGCGGAGACCGGGACGCCGACAAGCCGATGGCCTTCTCGTACTGAGGCCCAGGGAGCATCTGTCATGGAACTTCACGACGTCTGGTTCGTCCTCATCGCGGTCCTGTGGATCGGGTACTTCTTCCTGGAGGGCTTCGACTTCGGGGTCGGCATCCTCACCAAGCTGCTGGCCCGTGACCGCACCGAGAAGCGCGTCCTGATCAACACGATCGGTCCGGTCTGGGACGGCAACGAGGTCTGGCTGCTGACCGCCGGCGGCGCGACCTTCGCGGCCTTCCCCGAGTGGTACGCAACGCTCTTCTCGGGCTTCTACCTGCCGCTGCTGATCATCCTGGTCTGCCTCATCGTCCGGGGCGTCGCCTTCGAGTACCGGGCGAAGCGGCCGGAGGAGAAGTGGCAGACGAACTGGGAGCACGCCATCTTCTGGACCTCGTTGATCCCGGCGCTGCTGTGGGGTGTGGCCTTCGGCAACATCGTGCGCGGCGTGAAGATCGACAAGGACTTCGAGTACGTCGGCAACTTCTGGGACCTGCTCAACCCGTACGCGATCCTGGGCGGCCTGGTCACGCTGACGCTGTTCACCTTCCACGGCGCGGTGTTCACCGCACTGAAGACGGTGGGCGACATCCGGTTGCGGGCCAGGAAGCTGGCGCTCACGGTCGGCCTGCTGACCGCGGTGCTCGCGCTCGCCTTCCTGATCTGGACCCAGGTCCACACGGGCGACGGCTGGTCGCTCGGCGCGATGATCGTGGCCGTGGTCACCCTCGTCGGGGCGCTCGGTGCCATCAAGGCGGGGCGTGAGGGCTGGTCGTTCGCCCTGTCCGGCGTCACCATCGCGGCGGCCGTCGCGATGCTCTTCCTGGCGCTGTTCCCGGACGTCATGCCGTCCTCGCTCAACCCGGACTGGAGCCTGACGGCCTCCAACGCCTCGTCGAGCCCGTACACCCTGAAGATCATGACCTGGTGCGCGGGGATCGCGACGCCGATCGTGCTGCTGTACCAGAGCTGGACCTACTGGGTGTTCCGCAAGCGGATCGGCACGCACCACATCGCCGACGCCGCGCACTGAAGCCCTGCTCGCCCCCGCACTCCGACCCGCCTACGTGAGGGTGTGTTTCACGTGAAACCGATCGACCAGCGCCTGTTCCGGTACGCCCGGGCCACCCGCGTCTTCCTGATCGCGGTGGTCCTCCTCGGCGCCGTCGGGGCGGGCCTGGTCATCGCTCAGGCGATGCTCATCGCCGAGGTGGTGGTGGGGGCGTTCCAGCACGGTTTCGACGCGGGGCGGCTCGCCACCCCGCTGGCGCTCCTCGCGGTGGTCGCCGCCGGGCGCGGGCTGGTGGCCTGGGTGACGGAGCTGGCCGCGCACCGGGCGAGCGCGGCGGTCAAGTCGGAGCTGCGGGGTCGGCTCCTGGAGCATGCCGCGAAGCTCGGCCCGGGGTGGCTCGCGGGACAGCGCACCGGTTCGCTGGTGGCCCTCGCGACGCGGGGCGTGGACGCGCTGGACGACTACTTCTCGCGTTATCTGCCGCAGTTGGGGCTCGCGGTGGTGGTCCCGGTGGCGGTGCTCGTCCGTGTCGTCACCGAGGACTGGGTGTCGGCGGCGATCATCGTCGGCACCCTGCCCCTCATCCCGATCTTCATGATGCTCATCGGCTGGGCGACCCAGTCCCGGATGGACCGTCAGTGGCGTCTGCTGTCCCGGCTGTCGGGGCACTTCCTGGACGTGGTCGCGGGCCTGCCGACCCTGAAGGTGTTCGGCCGCGCCAAGGCGCAGGCCGACTCCATCCGCAAGATCACCGGCGAGTACCGCAGGGCGACGATGCGCACCCTGCGGATCGCCTTCCTGTCGTCGTTCGCGCTGGAACTGCTCGCGACCCTCTCCGTGGCTCTCGTGGCCGTCACCATCGGCATGCGGCTCGTGCACGGCGAGATGGACCTGTACGTGGGACTGGTGATCCTGGTTCTGGCGCCCGAGGCGTATCTGCCGCTGCGGCAGGTGGGCGCTCAGTTCCACGCGGCGGCCGAGGGACTGGCGGCCGCGGAGGAGATCTTCGCCGTCCTCGAGACCCCGCTGCCCGCGTCCGGCACGCAGGACGTTCCGGCGGGCCGTGGCATCGGCTTCGAGCGGGTGTCGGTCCGCTACGAGGGACGGGACGCGGACGCGGTCCGCGAGGTCTCCTTCGAGGTGGCCGAAGGGGAGACGGTCGCGCTCGTGGGGCCCAGCGGGGCCGGCAAGTCGACCCTGCTGGCCGCGCTGCTCGGCTTCGTCCGTCCTTCGGGCGGACGGGTCCTGGTGGGCGGCACCGATCTGGCGGACGTGTCGCGGGAGGCGTGGCACGCGCGCGTGGCGTGGGTGCCGCAGCGGCCGCAGCTGTACGCCGGGTCGATCGCCGACAACGTCCGGCTCGCGCGACCCGACGCCGACGACGCGGCGGTGTTCGGCGCCCTGCGGGACGCGGGCGCCCTGGAGTTCGTGGAAGCCCTGCCCCTGGGCGTGGAGACCGTGCTCGGCGAGGACGGCGCCGGGCTCTCGGCGGGACAGCGGCAGCGGCTCGCGCTGGCCCGCGCGTTCCTCGCCGACCGGCCCGTGGTGCTGCTCGACGAGCCGACGGCCGCGCTGGACGGCGAGACCGAGGCGGGCATCGTCGAGGCGGTGCGCCGGCTCGCCGTCGGGCGGACCGTGCTCCTCGTCGTGCACCGGCCGGCGCTGCTCGCGGTGGCCGACCGGGTGGTCCGGACCGAGGCACCGGGCACGGGGCGGACCGACCCGGCCCCCGCGGTCCCGGCGCCCACCGCGGTGCCCGCACAACCCGTGCGGCAGGCGCCCGAGCAGGCCCGGGCGTCCCGGGACGAGCAGGCGCCGCGCGGTCACGCCCTCACCCGGCTGCGGGCCGCCGCCCGCCCCCGCCGCTCGCGGCTGCTCCTCGCACTGCTGCTCGGCGCCCTCGCGCTCGGCAGCTCCGTCGGCCTGATGGCCACCTCGGGATGGCTGATCTCCCGCGCCTCCGAGCAGCCGCCGGTCCTGTACCTGATGGTCGCGGTGACGGCCACGCGCGCCTTCGGCATCGGCCGGGCCTGCTTCCGGTACGCGGAGCGGCTGGTCTCGCACGACGCCGTGCTGCGGATGCTGGCCGACACCCGGGTCGCCGTCTACCGGCGCCTGGAGCGGCTCGCGCCCGCCGGACTGCGGACTCAGCGGCGCGGCGACCTGCTGTCCCGCCTCGTCGCCGACGTGGACGCCCTCCAGGACTACTGGCTGCGCTGGCTGCTGCCCGCGTCGGTGGCGGCCCTGGTGGGCGTCGGCTCGGTGGCCTTCACCGCCTGGATGCTGCCCGCCGCAGGTGCCGTGCTCGCCGTCGGACTGCTGCTCGCCGGGGTCGGTGTGCCCCTGCTGTCCGGGGCCGTGTCCCGCCGCGCCGAACGGAAGCTGGCTCCCGCGCGGGGCGTCCTCGCGACCCGCGTCGCCGAACTGCTCACCGGCACCGCGGAACTGGCCGTCGCGGGTGCCCTGCCGCGCCGCACGGCGCAGGCCCGCGCGGCCGACTCCGTGCTGACCCGGATCGCCTCGCGCGCCGCCACCGCGACCGCGCTCGGCGACGGCCTCACCGCGCTGATCACCGGCCTCACCGTGGCCGCCGCGGCGCTCGTCGGCGTCCAGGGCGTGCGCGCCGGACAGCTCGACGGGGTCGCGCTCGCCGTCGTGGTGCTGACCCCGCTCGCCGCGTTCGAGTCGGTGCTCGGGCTGCCGCTCGCCGTGCAGTACCGCCAGCGGGTCCGCAAGAGCGCCGAGCGGGTCCACGAGGTCCTGGACGCCCCTGAACCCGTACGCGAGCCCGAGCGGCCCGCACCGGCGCCGCAGGACCCCTTCCCGCTCGTGGTGCGGGGGCTCGGAGCGCGCTACGAGGAGGGGGCGCGGCCCGCGCTCGCGGGGGTCGGCCTGACCCTGGAGCGGGGCCGCAGGGTCGCCGTGGTCGGCCCCTCCGGCTCCGGCAAGACCACCCTCGCGCAGGTGCTGCTGCGCTTCCTCGACGCGGAGAGCGGGACGTACACGCTGGCCGGGACGGACGCCGGCGCCCTCGACGGCGACGCCGTACGCCGCCTGGTCGGGCTCTGCGCCCAGGACGCGCACCTCTTCGACAGCTCGGTCCGCGAGAACCTGCTGCTCGCCAAGAAGGACGCCGGCGAGGACGAGCTGCGGGCCGCGCTGGGCCGCGTACGGCTCCTGGAGTGGGCGGACGCGCTGCCGGACGGGCTCGACACGCTGGTGGGCGAGCACGCGGCCCGGCTGTCCGGCGGGCAGCGGCAGCGGCTCGCGCTGGCCCGCGCGCTGCTCGCCGACTTCCCGGTCCTCGTGCTGGACGAGCCCGCCGAGCACCTGGACCTGGAGACCGCCGACGCGCTCACCGCGGACCTGCTGGACGCGACCCGGGGACGGGCGACCGTGCTGATCACGCACCGGCTCGCCGGTCTGGACGCCGTGGACGAGGTGCTCGTGCTCGACGGCGGGCGGGTCGTGCAGCGCGGCTCCTACGCCGAGCTGGCCGCCGTCGAGGGGCCGCTGCGACGGATGCGGGAACGGGAGGGCGCGACCGAGCTGCTGGTCGGCGCGGGACCAGCGGCGAGCCCCGCCGGATGAGCCCGACTTTCCTCGCCAAATAGGACTAACTACTCTCAAGGTCATGGCAGCACCCCCGGACCCCGCGCCCCGCGCCGTCGCCGACTCCCCGTCCGACCCGGACTCCGCGGAGGCGGCAGCCCTGGCCACCCGCAGTCTGCAAGGACTGTCGACCGAGCTGACCGCGCGCGTGCCGCAGCTCCTCGAAGCGATGCGGTCCGTGGGGACCGGCCTGGAACTGCACACCACCCTCGACCGGATCTGCGAGACGGCGGCCGAGCTGGCGGACGCCACCTACGCGGCGATCGGCGTCGTCTCCGAGGACGGCGACATGCTCTCCGACTTCGTCTACCACGGGGTCGACCAGGAGACCGCCGCGCGCATCGGGCACCTGCCCGACGGGCACAAGGGGCTGCTCGGCGCGCTCATCCGCGACCCCGCGCCGGTGCGCCTCGCGGACCTCTCGGACGACCCGCGCTCGTGCGGCTTCCCCGCGCACCATCCGCCGATGCGGACCTTCCTGGGCGTCCCCATCCGCGTACAGGGGGAGATCTTCGGAAACCTGTACCTCACGGAGAAGCACGGCGGCGGCGAGTTCAACGACGACGACCTGAACATGGTCCGGGTGCTCGCCACGGAGGCGGGCATCGCCATCGGCAACGCGCGGCTGTACGAGGCGGCCCGGCAGCGCGAGCGGTGGATCGACGGATCGGTGGCCGTGACCACCGCGCTGCTCTCCGGGGGCGACGCCGAGGACGCGCTGCAGGTGGTCGCCGAACAGGCCCGCCAGCTGTCCGACTCGGCCGCCGGGATCGTCCTGCTGCCGGCCGAGGACGGCGGCATGGAGATCGTGGCCGTCGCCTCCGACCAGCCGAGCGCCATGCTCGGCGTGGTCGTGCCGCCGGAGAGCGAGATCGTCGCCGAGCTCCTCGACGGGCAGGCCGTGTTCATCGACGACGCGGCCGGCGACCCGCGGGTCGTGACCCGGTTCGCGAGCGTCTTCGGCCCGGCCATGATGCTGCCGCTGCAGAGCGAGGGCCGCGTCCTGGGGACGCTCGTGACGCCTCGCGCGCGCGGGGGACGGCCGTTCACCGAGGCGGAGCGCACGCTCGCCACCCAGTTCGCCTCGCAGGCCGCGCTCGCGCTGATGATGGCCGAGGCGCAGCGCGACCGGGAGCGGCTCGCCGTCTTCGAGGACCGGGACCGGATCGCGCGCGACCTGCACGACCTCGTCATCCAGCGGCTCTTCGCCACCGGGATGATGCTGGAGACCGCGCAGCGCCGCTCCGTCGTGCCCGAGGTGCAGGCCGGGATCGGCAAGTCGGTCGACGAACTCGACACCACCATCCAGGAGATCCGCACCGCCATCTTCGCCCTGCAGCAGGGGCCCGCCGAGGCGCCGTCCGGGCTGCGCACGCGGGTGCTGCGGGAGATCAACATGGCGGCCGTGCCGCTGGGCTTCAAGCCCTCGCACCGCTTCCTCGGCCCGGTCGACACGGTCGTCGGCGAACTCACCGGCAAGAACCTCATCGCGGCGCTCAGGGAGGCGCTGTCGAACGCGTTCCGGCATGCGCAGGCCGACCGCATCGACGTCGTCGTGGACGCCGGCACGGTCCTGCCGGACGGGCAGCAGGGAGTGCGGCTGACGGTCGCCGACGACGGGGTGGGCATCCCCGAGGGCGGCCGGCGCAGCGGCCTGAAGAACCTCAAGCGGCGTGCGGAGTCGCTGGGCGGCGACAGTTGGTACGGGCCCGGCATCGGCGACGACGGGGGCGGGACGACGGTGGTGTGGCAGGCGCCGTCCTAGGGCGTGTGTCGCCCTAGGACCACCGGGCGTTCTGCCGTCTTCAAGCGTCGGTCCCTGAGTTGGCGGTACGTTTCTGCGCCGTACGGGGCACGGCGTGCCCCGCCCGTACCAGTCCTGCGAGAGGGCGCGGGCGCGGCGGGTGACGATCCGGAACATGCGTCCAGGACCCCGCCGTTCCAGCCGCTCGTTCGTCGTACCTGCGCTGTTGATGTGCGCGCTCGTCGCCCTGGGCGGCACGCCGGCGCTCTCCGAGGACGGGGAGGGTCCGGAGCCGAGTGCCGAGGTGGCACGCCTTCTTGAGCAGGCGTCAGCGGCGTCGCAGCACTACGAGGAGGGACGCCGGGCGGCGGCCGTCCAGCAGGCGCGGGCGCGGAAGCTGGAACGGCTGCTCGCGCGGGAGCGGCGCGAGATCGCCGCGCTCCACGACGACCTCGGCCGGATCGCCCGCGCCCAGTACCGCAGCGGTGGCGACATCCCGCTCACGGCACAGATGCTGCTCAGCGACCGCCCCGAGGAACTGATGCACGGTCAACGCGCGGTGCTGCAGGCAGATCTGGCGGTGAACAACGCCGTGGAGAGGAGCCAGCGTGCCGAGCGGCGGCTTGCGGCGGGGCAGCGCACGGCGACGGCCGCGTGGCACTCCCTCCGCGCGCGCACCGTCCGGCTCGCGCGCCTCAAGGAGAGCATCGGGGCCAAGCTGGAGTCGGCCCGGGCGCAGTTGCAGAGCGAGGCCGACGTGTCGGCCGCGGCGGGTCGGTGCCGCGGTGCCGTACGCCTGCGGCAGCCGAAATTTCGCACCACGCGCGCGTGGCTGCCTCCGGTGGCGTCGTACCAGCTGTCCGCGGGCTTCGACAGCGCGGGCGCGCACTGGGCGCACCGGCACACCGGGCAGGACTTCGCGGTCGGCATCGGCACGCCGGTGCGGGCGGCCGGGGCCGGGAAGGTGGTCAGTGTGTCCTGCGGCGGCGGCTTCGGCATCGAGGTCGTCGTGCGCCATCCCGGCGGCTACTACACGCAGTACGCGCATCTGGCGGCGGCCGCCGTCGACCAGGGCGAGAAGGTCGCGGTGGGCCAGTGGCTCGGGCAGGCCGGGACCACGGGCAACTCGACGGGGCCGCACCTGCACTTCGAGGTGCGGCTCACGCCGTATCTGGGGTCGGGGATCGACCCCGTGAAGTGGTTCGCGGAGCGGGGCGTCAGGCTGTAGCGCGGGCGGCCAGCAGCTGCTCGATGACGCGGGCGACGCCGTCCTCGTTGTTCGTGCCCGTGACGCCAGTGGCGGCGGTGAGCACGTCGGGGTGCGCGTTGCCCATCGCGTAGGAGGTGCCCGCCCAGGCCAGCATCTCCATGTCGTTGGGCATGTCGCCGAACGCGACGACCTCCGCCGGTGAGATCCCGCGCTCCCGGCAGCACAGTTCGAGCGTGCTCGCCTTCGAGACGGTGCGGGCGCTGATCTCCAGCAGCGCGCTCGGGCTGGAGCGGGTGACGGCCGCCAGGTCGCCGATCGCGGTCCGGGCCAGCGCCAGGAACGCGTCCGGGCCGAGCTCGGGGTGGTACGCGAGAACCTTGAGCACCGGCTGGTCGGTCACGTCGGCGGCGTTCGGGTCCGCCGCCTCCTCGCCGAGCAGCTTCTCCGCGGGCGCGACGCTCTCCCCCGGCTCCACGTGCAGCGGCGGATACGTCGGCTCGTGGTGCAGGCCGCCGGTCCGCTCGACCGCGAACGAGGTGCCCGGCGCCGCCGCGCGCAGGATCCGTACGACCGCCAGGGCGTCCGGGACGGCCAGCTCGCGGATCTTGACGAAACGATGCTGCCCGGGGCCGCCGTGCAGGTCCACGACGGCCGCGCCGTTGCCGCAGATCGCCAGGCCGTGTCCGTGGACGTGGTCGCTGACGACGTCCATCCACCGGGCCGGACGGCCGGTCACGAAGAAGACCTCGATCCCGGCCTTCTCGGCGGCGGCGAGCGCGGCGACCGTCCGCGGGGAGACGGTCTTGTCGTCGCGCAGCAGCGTGCCGTCGAGGTCCGTGGCGATCAGCCGGGGCGCGGAGGGGGCCGGGATCCGGGGCCCTGGAGTCGATGAGGTCACCGACCCATCGTCGCGCATATGCGCGCACGGCCGTGCGGCGGGTCGCGCAGATGAGTACCCTGCCGGCCCATGGACCCCGCCGGACCCACGGCGTCACGGCACCGGTTTCAGCCGAGCCGGGCGAGCGCCTCGGTGGCGATCCTCTCGAACGTCTTCTGGTCGGTGGCGAAGGGCGTTTCGGGGATCGGCCAGTGCACGACGATCTCGGTGAAGCCCAGCTCACGGTGGCGTCCGGCGAAGTCCACGAAGGCCTCGACGGACTCCAGCGGCCGGGCCCGGTCCGGGGTGAACCCGGTGAGCAGCACCTTGCCGAGTTCGGCCACGTCCCGGCCGATGGCGGCGCAGGCCGCACCGAGCTTGTCGACCTGCCCGCGAATGGCCTGAATCGACTCCTCGGGCGTGCCCGTCTCGAACAGCTTCGGGTCGCCGGTGGTCACCCAGGCCTGCCCGTGGCGGGCGGCCAGCTTGAGGCCCCGCGGCCCGGTGGCGGCCACCGCGAAGGGCAGCCGGGGGCGCTGGACGCAGCCCGGGATGTTCTGGGCGGCGCCCGCCGAGTAGAACGCGCCGTCGTACGAGACCGTGTCCTCGGTCAGCAGCCTGTCCAGGAGCGGTACGAACTCGGCGAACCGGTCCGCACGCGCGCGCGGGGACCAGGGTTCCTGCGTGCTGGGGGCGAGTGCGGTCGCGTCGAAGCCGGTGCCGCCCGCGCCGATGCCCAGGGTGACCCGGCCGCCGGAGATGTCGTCGAGGGAGATCAGTTCCTTGGCGAGGGTGACCGGGTGGCGGAAGTTCGGGGAGGTCACGAGGGTGCCCAGGCGCAGCCGCTCGGTGGCCGTGGCGGCGGCGGTCAGGGTGGGGATCGCGCCGAACCACGGCCCGTCGCGGAACGGCACGCGCCAGGACAGGTGGTCGTACGTGTAGGCGGTGTCGAAGCCGAGCTCCTCCGCGCGCACCCATGTCTCACGGGCGCCCTCGTGCCAGCGGCGATGGGGCAGGATCACGGTGCTCAGGCGGAGCGGAGGCTGGGTGGTGGGGGCCTTGTCGGTCATGACCGTGAGCGTATGCGGAGGGACGAGGACCTGCTCGGGCGGTGTGCGGGCGGCAGGTCCGTGCGGGGGCGTTCTGCCGGTGCCGCGCCCGCTCAGCGCACCTGCCCGCTGAGCCACCGGGTGAGCCCGATCATCGGCAGGTACTCCTTGTACGTGCGGTCGCCGGGGAGCGGCACGACGAGGCGGTAGCCGGGCGGGAAGCGCTTGCCCCGGACATGGGCGAGGCCGGTGTAGCAGGAGCGCAGGAACGCCGGTACCTCGTCGCGCGGGATGTCGTGGAACTGCACGCCCTCGACCGTGATCAGCGCGTCGTCCTCGGGGAAGAGCCGCACGTCGATACGGGGTGTGCCGCCGAGTTCCACATGGGCCTCGTGGGGCAGCGAGCCGTCGGGGTCGGTGGTGACGCCCGGGCCGGCGAGGCTGCGGCGGGAGGTCTGGTCGGCGCCGATGTCGTGCGTGACCTCGATCTCCAGGTTGAACTCACCGGCGATCTCGCGCAGGGCGGTGACGGCCGTCTCCGTGGAGGGCAGGTGGGGATGCGCGTGGTCATTCGAGTGGTCCATACCTGTTGATGATGCCTCAGCAGGTTCTGGCGTGCGGCCTTGCGTCAGGAGAAGCGCAGGTAGCGCGGGGGTACGGCGGCGGTGAGCCAGACGCCGTTGGCGCTCAGCCGGAAGACATGGCCGTCGCGGTGCATCGCGCCCGCGTCCACCGGCAGCACGATCGGGCGGCCGCGCCTGGCGCCGACCCGGGTGGCGGTCTCGCGGTCCGCCGACAGGTGCACGTCGTGGCGGTCCATGGGGCGCAGGCCCTCGGCACGGATCGCGTCGAGGAAGCGGGCGACGGTGCCGTGGTACAGGTACGCGGGCGGCTCGGCCGGGGCGAGTCCCAGGTCGACGTCGATGGTGTGGCCCTGGTTGGCGCGGATCCGGGTGCCGTCGATCGTGAAGCGCTGCTTGTCGTTCGTGGTCACGACGTGGTCCAGCTCGGCGCGGCTGATCCGGAACCGGTGCGCCGCGGCGGCGGCGAGCAGGTCGTCGATCTCCACCCAGCCCGCCTCGTCGGGGGCGAGCCCCAGGCGCTCCGGCTGGTGGCGCAGGTGCTTCGAGAGGTACTTCGACACCTTCACCGTGCGTTGTTCGTCCATGGCGTCAGGGTGCCGGACGGTCCGTGAAAACTCTTCCGGATTTTCTGGCTCGCATGTTTGATCCACAAGCAAGTCCAGTTATCCACAGGGAAATTGACAAAACTGTGGACAACTAGCGCGCGATACAACACCTTTGATCAATAGAGCGTTATTTGTCGTGAGTTGCCGCCAATGCGTCCAATGTCCTTGCTTGTACCTCTCGTTGAGCGGCAGCCGCGACGAACGCCGACACGTTCTCCGCCCCAACCAGCGCGCTCACGGCCCGCATTGTCTCCGCGGGTACGGCGACGGATTGCGGCTCTTCGGCGGGTGGGGCGACCGGCCCCGCGGACAGGTGACGGTGCAGATGGCGGGTCGCGAACAACCGCATGGCCCGGGCCAGTTCGGCATCGACGGACTGCTGCGCGAGCGGCCGGAGCCGACGCACCAGTGCGGCGGCCTCGGCGGCTTCGGTGTCGGTCGGCGGCTGTGGGCCGAGGTAGCGCGCGAAGACGTGTTCGGTGGTGAACTCCAGGAAACGCGCCGCTATATGTTCGACCTGCCCCCTCAACTCCCGCAGATGGTTCGAGATCGCGGAGAGCGGCACGCCGGCCGCGTACAACTCGACCGCCACCGCCAGCTCTTGAGGGCTCGGGACGAGGAACTCGTCGTCCTTGTCCGGTACGCGCTCCAGCACCCCGAGGTCGATCGCGTCCCGCACGGCGGCCTCGTCGGGGTCGCCGCCGAACCGCTCGTCGAGCTCGGCCCGGGAGATGCGGCCCGCCCGCTCGTCCGTCCACGGCTTGTCGACCTCGGCGACCAGGCCGAGCACACCGCCCAGGCCACGGCCCGCGTCCCACGCCTCCAGGAGCTCCTTGATGGAGGCCAGCGTGTAGCCCCGGTCGAGGAGATCGGCGATCTGGCGCAGCCGCGCCAGATGCGTGTCCGTGTACACATTGGCCCGGCCGCGGCGCTCCGGGCGCGGCAGCAGTCCGCGGTCCTGGTAGGCGCGGATCGTGCGGACCGTGGCACCGCTGTGGTGGGCCAGGTCCTCGATCCGGTACTCGGCGGCCGACTGCCCCGCTCGCTCCGTCACACCCCACGTCCCTCGGTCGTACCCGGTCACTCGGCGGAAGGCCCCGGTCCGCTCACGCGATCGCCGAGCGGCCGATCGCTCCGGCCGCGGCCCTGGCCGCGGGCGAGGCGGCCAGATACTCGACGGCCTTGCGCAGCGAACCCTCCTGCGAGGGATGGTACGACCGGCGCAGATAGCGGGGTATGGCCGCACCCAGGTCGCGCCAGGCGGGCAGCAGGCCCTTGCGCGCCGCCCGGTTGTGCTCCGCCGGCGAGTAGCGCAGCCGGCCGGCGAGCTGCGGGTCGTGACGGATCAGATAGGCGGCCCCCCAGGCCCACAGGTAGAGCATCACCGGCGCGGTGACGGCCATGGCGGCGACCCGGCGGGCATAGCGCGGCAGGCCCGTGCCGCCGCAGTGCTGGTACATGTCGAAGGCGACCGAGCGGTGCTCGACCTCCTCCGCGCCGTGCCAGCGCAGCAGGTCGAGCATGATCGCGTCGCTGCCCGCGCGGTCGAGGGCGTCGGCGTGCAGCACCCAGTCGCCCAGGACCGCCGTGAACTGCTCGATCGCCGCGACCACCGCCAGCCGGTGGCGCAGCCACTCCGGCGCCGGTATCGGCAGCCCCAGCGGCGGCCGCTCGCCCAGCAGCCGCTCGAAGAGGAAGTCGACGTACTTGGTGTAGTCGGCCGTCTCCAGGTTCTGCGCCGCCAAGTGCTCCAGTACGTGCGCGTGCTGGACGCTGTGGGTCGCCTCCTGGCCCATGAACCCCTTTACGTCCTGGAGGAGTGCGGGGTCCCGGACCAGGGGCAGGCCCTCCTTGAAGACCTTCACGAACCAGCGCTCACCCGCGGGCAGCAACAGATGCAGCACGTTGATGACGTGGGTGGCGGTCGGCTCGTCCGGTATCCAGTGCAGGGGCGTCGCCTCCCAGTCGAAGGAGACGCGGCGCGGGGTGATCGGGTGGTGCCCCGGGTGCTCCGCCGCCGTGCTCACAGCGGGGGCTCCAGCCGGGCGACGGCGCGCAGGGCCCTGGGGGTGAAGCGCGACATGAGATGGGCGCCGCGTGCCTCAGGGGTGACGGGAACGACCGCCTTGTTGCGCACGACGGCGGCGAGGATCGCGTCGGCCACCTTCTCCGGCGGGTAGTTGCGCAGACCGTACAGGCGCGAGGACTTCTTCTGCCGCCGCTCCTCCTCCGCGCTGTCGGCACCGACGAACCGGGCGGTCGACGTGATGTTCGTGTTCACCAGGCCCGGGCAGATCGCGGAGACGCCGATGCCCTGCCCGGCCAGCTCCGCGCGCAGGCACTCGCTGAGCATCAGGACCGCGGCCTTGGAGGTGGAGTAGGCGGGCAGCGCCTTCGAGGGCTGGAACGCGGCCGCGGAGGCGGTGTTCACGATGTGGCCGCCCTGTCCGCGCTCGGCCATCTGCCTGCCGAACAGCCGACAGCCGTGGATGACCCCCCACAGATTCACGTCGAGGACCTTCTTCCAGTCCTCGGGTGTGGTGTCGAAGAAGGAGCCGGACAGGCCGATCCCCGCGTTGTTCACCAGGACGTCGACCACCCCGTACTCCGCGGCGACCTTCTCGGCCAGCTTCTCCATCGCCTGCTCGTCGGAGACGTCGACGGCCTCCGCCCAGGCCTCGGGGGCGCCGATGAGCTGCGCCATCTCGGCGGTGCGCGCGGCACTCTCGGCATCCCGGTCGACGGCGATCAGACGGGCGCCGGCCTCGGCGAACGCGAACGCGGTGGCACGCCCGATACCGCTGCCCGCCCCGGTGACGAGCACCAGTTGACCGCCGAACCGCTCCGCGTACTTGCCGTCGGCCGCCTTCTGCTGCGGAGGCACCCCGTCCTCCAGCTCCTCGGTCGCGGTGACGAACTCGCCGATCCAGGCGGTGAGCTGGTCGGGCCGGGTGCGCGGAACCCAGTGCTTGGCCGGCAGGGTGCGGCGCGTCAGCCGCGGTGCCCACAGCTCCAGCTGGTCGTACAGCTTCGGCGACAGGAAGGCGTCGCCGAGCGGCGTGATGAGCTGCACGGGCGCGTGCGCGTACGCGTCCTCGCGCGGGTGGGCGAGCCGTGCCCGGACGTTGTCCCGGTAGAGCCAGGCGCCGTGCGCGGCGTCCGAGGGCAGCGACGCCGTCGGATAGTCACCGGCCGGGATCCGCTCCACGCGCTCCAGGATCTTCGGCCAGCGCTTGCCGAGCGGCCCGCGCCAGGCCAGCTCCGGCAGGACCGGCGTGTGCAGCATGTACACGTACCAGGACTTGGCGCCCTGCCCGAGCAACTGGCCCACCTTGCGCGGCGTGGGCCGCTTCATCCGCTGCTTGATCCAGTGTCCGAAGTGGTCGAGGGACGGGCCCGACATCGAGGTGAAGGACGCGATCCGGCCCTCGGTGCGCCGCACCGTGACGAACTCCCAGGACTGCACCGACCCCCAGTCGTGGCCCACCACGTGGACCGGCCGGTCCGGGCTCACCGCGTCGATGACCGCCACGAAGTCGTCGGTCAGCTTCTCCAGGGTGAACCCGCCGCGCAACGGCTTCGGCGCGGTGGAGCGCCCGTGGCCCCGGACGTCGTAGAGCACCACGTGGAAGCGGTCCGCGAGGCGCGCGGCGACCTCCGACCAGACCTCCTTGGAGTCCGGGTAGCCGTGCACGAGCACGACGGTCGGCCGTGCCGTGTCGCCGAGCTCCACGACGCACAGCTCGACGCCGCCCGTGTGCACGACGCGCTCGCGCGCCCCGTGGATCGTCGTCAGGTCCGTCATCAGATGCCCTCCGCCCAGCGCCGCACGTGCGGCAGATCGTCGTCCAGCCAAAAAGCGCTCTCCTCGGGGTCCGCGGAGTCCGTGACCACGAGGATCTCCTCGAACTTGGCGCCCGTGCCCCGGAACCCGAGGTGGGGTTCCACCGCCCACAGGCCGGGCTGCGGCGGGTGGTCCGAGAACCGGTACGGCGACCACAGCGGCGACCAGCCGTCCCGGTGTCCGTGCAGCGCGTCGCTCGCGAGCCCCTTCAGCGACTGGGTGCCGAAGCCGAAGAGCGTCGGATTCAGCCGCCGCTCCCTGACCCGGTCCACCTTGTGCGCGATCACGCCGAACGGATAGGCCCGGTGCCGGTTCGCATAGCCCTGGCGCACCATCAGCCGGTCGACGCTCTCGTAGATCTCGCGCAGCGGGCGCCGCTCGCGCACCTCGCGCAGGATCAGCCCGCGATGCGCCTCCAGGTCGGCGAGCAGCCTGTCGTGCAGGGGGTTGAGGCCGAGACAGCCCGAATAGCCGATGTCCGCCGTGTATCCCTTGAAGACCGGGGCCATGTCGAGGATGAACGGCATCCCCGCCTCCAGCCTGCGGTTCGTGGGGAAGAACTGCAGCGGTACCCGGAAGTTCGCGAACGCCGTGCGGTCCCCGAACCAGGCGAAGGGCAGATGGAACCAGTCCCGCACCCCGCGCTCGCGCAGCCACTCCCGCTGCATCCGCGCCGCCTCGCGCTCGGTCACCCCGGGCTTCAGCTGCGCCGCGACCGCTTCCGCGCACTCGTACGCGAGCGTCTGCACTTCCCTGAATCCCCGCAGCTCCGCGGAGAGTTCAGGCAGTACCACTGCTGAGGTCATGCCACCGTCCGTCCGTGTCACGGCCGCCCGGACCCGGTGACGGGGCCGTCGCCGTACGCGCTCGTAACTTGACACTGATGAATGTGACAATGCCTGACGGCGACGTCAAGGGGCCTGCGCAGATCTGTGGACGACCTGCCGGTTGTGGACAGTGCCGTCCCCGGTACCGGGGAACGCCCCCGGCCCGAGGGGCTACTCGGGGATGACCCCTACGGACCCGTAATACTCAGGTCTCATACGAGGTCGACCCCCTGGTCTGACGTCTTGTGTGGCGTGCGCCACTACCTTCGATGACGTGACTGTGATCGCGACCGAAAGCCTGAGCAAGCGGTTCCCACGGGTGACCGCGCTTGACCGGCTGACCATGGACATCGGGCCCGGAGTGACCGGACTCGTGGGTGCCAATGGAGCCGGCAAGTCCACCATGATCAAGATCCTGCTGGGTCTGTCTCCGGCGACGGAGGGCCGTGCCGAGGTGCTCGGGCTCGACGTCGCCACCAAGGGTGCCGAGATCCGTGAGCGGGTCGGGTACATGCCCGAGCACGACTGCCTGCCGCCCGACGTCTCGGCCACCGAGTTCGTCGTCCACATGGCACGCATGTCCGGCCTGCCGCCGACCGCGGCACGCGAGCGCACGGCGGACACCCTGCGCCACGTCGGCCTCTACGAGGAGCGCTACCGCCCCATCGGCGGCTACTCGACGGGCATGAAGCAGCGCGTGAAGCTGGCCCAGGCCCTCGTCCACGACCCGCAGCTGGTCTTCCTGGACGAGCCGACGAACGGCCTGGACCCGGTCGGCCGCGACGACATGCTCGACCTGATCCGCCGGGTGCACAGCGACTTCGGCATCTCGGTGCTCGTCACCTCGCACCTGCTCGGCGAGCTGGAGCGCACCTGCGACCACGTCGTGGTCATCGACGGCGGCAAGCTGCTGCGCTCCAGCTCCACCACCGACTTCACCCAGTCCACGGCGACGCTCGCCATCGAGGTCACCGACAGCGACGAACACCCGGACGGCACCGCCGCGCTGCGCGAGGCGTTCGCCCGGCGCGGCATCGAGACGACCACCGGCGGCCAGCTGCCCGGCGCCGGCCACACCGTGCTCATCACCGCGCAGGGAGACGAGACGTACGACATCGTGCGGGACGTCGTCGCCGACCTCGGCCTCGGGCTCGTCCGCATGGAGCAGCGCCGGCACCACATCGCGGAGGTCTTCCGGCCCGCGGCCGAGGACACCGCCGGGGAGCCGGTCACCGAGCGCGCCGCGGCCTGGGCCGCCACCGCCGCCGCACAGCAGACGGGAGGCGCACGCGATGAGCGTTGAGCCCTTGAGCACGCAGATCCACAACATCGGCTACCGCCACTACGACGGCCCGCGCCTGGGCCGCGCCTACGCCCGCCGCTCGCTCTTCTCACAGAGTCTGCGTGGCGCGTACGGCCTGGGCCGCTCGGCCAAGTCGAAGGTGCTGCCGATGCTGCTCTTCGTCGTGATGTGCGTACCCGCGCTGATCATGGTCGCGGTCGCCGTCGCCACCAAGGCGAAGGACCTCCCGCTCGACTACACGCGCTACGCGATCGTCCTCCAGGCGGTCATCGGTCTCTACGTCGCCTCGCAGGCGCCCCAGGCCGTCTCCCGCGACCTGCGCTTCAAGACGGTCCCGCTCTACTTCTCGCGCCCCATCGAGCGCGTCGACTACGTGGTCGCGAAGTACGCGGCCATGGCGTCGGCCCTGTTCATCCTCACGGCGGCGCCGCTGATCGTCCTCTACGTAGGCTCTCTGCTCGCCAAGCTCGACTTCACCGAGCAGACCAAGGGATTCGGCCAGGGACTGGTGTCGGTGCTGCTGCTGTCGCTGCTCTTCGCCGGGATCGGCCTGGTCGTCTCCGCCGTCACCCCGCGCCGCGGCTTCGGCATCGCCGCCGTCATCGCCGTGCTGACCATCTCCTACGGAGCGGTCTCCACCGTCCAGGCCATCGCCGACGCGCAGGACAACGCCGGCGCGGTGTCCTGGCTCGGCCTCTTCTCCCCGATCACCCTCATCGACGGCGTGCAGACCGCCTTCCTGGGCGCCACGTCCGCCTTCCCGGGAGTGCACGGCCCCTCCGCCGGTCAGGGCGTGGTCTATCTGCTCGTCGTCCTCGGACTCATCGCCGGCTCCTACGGCCTGCTGATGCGCCGCTACCGGAAGGTCGGACTGTGACCGCCATCGAAATCGAGCACGTCTCCCGGTGGTTCGGGAACGTCGTCGCCGTCAACGACGTGACGATGACCATCGGCCCCGGCGTCACCGGCCTCCTCGGTCCGAACGGCGCGGGAAAGTCCACGCTGATCAACATGATGGGCGGCTTCCTCGCCCCGTCGAACGGCACGGTCACGCTTGACGGACAGCCGATCTGGCGCAACGAACAGATCTACCGCCACATCGGCATCGTCCCCGAGCGCGAGGGAATGTACGACTTCCTCACGGGCGCCGAATTCGTCGTGGCCAACGCCGAGTTGCACGGCCTCGGCAAGAAGGAGGCGCAAGCGGCGCTCGCCACGGTCGAGATGGAGTACGCGCAGGACCGCAAGATCTCGACGTACTCCAAGGGCATGCGGCAGCGCGTGAAGATGGCCTCCGCGCTCGTCCACAACCCATCGGTGCTGCTCCTGGACGAGCCGTTCAACGGCATGGACCCGCGCCAGCGCATGCAGCTGATGGACCTGCTGCGGCGCATGGGCGACGAGGGCCGCACGGTGCTGTTCTCCTCGCACATCCTCGAAGAGGTCGAGCAGTTGGCCTCCCACATCGAGGTGATCGTCGCCGGACGGCACGCGGCCAGCGGTGACTTCCGAAAGATCCGGCGGCTGATGACCGACCGGCCGCACCGCTATCTGATCCGCTCCAGCGACGACCGGGCCCTCGCCGCCGCGCTGATCGCGGACCCGTCGACGGCCGGCATCGAAGTCGACCTGAAGGAAGGCGCGTTGCGGATCCAGGCCGTCGACTTCGGCCGGTTCACGACACTGCTGCCGAAGCTCGCGCGTGAGCACGGCATCCGTCTGCTCACCGTCTCGCCGTCCGACGAGTCCCTCGAGTCCGTCTTCTCTTATCTGGTCGCGGCCTAGTCACGGCACAGGAGGCCCTGATGTACGACCCCACTGTCGCCCGGCTCACCTACCGGGCTCTGCTCGGCCGCCGCCGGGCCCTCATCCTCTTCGCGCTGCCGCTGCTGCTCATCGTGATCTCCGGCCTGGTCCGCGGGCTCACCGGAGCCGACGACCAGACCGCCGCCGACGTGCTCGGCGGGTTCGCGCTCGCCACGATGGTGCCGCTGATCGGTGTCATCGCGGGCACCGGCGCGATCGGCCCCGAGATCGACGACGGATCGGTCGTCTATCTGCTGTCCAAGCCGGTCAAGCGGCCCACGATCATCTTCACCAAGCTCATCGTCGCCATCGCCGTGACCATGGTGTTCTCGGCCGTCCCGACACTGATCGCGGGCCTGATCCTGAACGGGAACGGGCAGCAGATCGCCGTCGCCTACACGGTCGCCGCCCTCGTGGCCTCGATCGCGTACGCCGCGATCTTCCTGCTCCTCGGCACGATCACCCGGCACGCGGTCGTCTTCGGCCTCGTCTACGCCCTCGTCTGGGAGGCCCTGTTCGGCTCGCTGGTCGCCGGGGCGCGCACCCTCAGCGTCCAGCAGTGGTCCCTCGCCGTGGCCCACAAGGTGACCGGCGGCGACCTCGTCACCTCGGACGTCGGGCTGCCGCTCGCGACCGTGCTGCTGGTGGCCGTGACCGTCCTGGCGACCTGGTACGCCGGACAGAAGCTGCGGTCGCTGAAGCTGGCGGGGGAGGAGTAGCCCAGCCCCGGCCCAGCCCCGGCCAGGTCCGTGCCCGGTCTCGGCGTCGGCGTCGGCCCCGATGTCGGACTTGATGCCGATTTCACCCTCCCACCCGCACACTGGTGGGAGGGTGCGGCGACCGATATGTACCCGCCCGCACCCATCACGCCGATACGACGCCCGAGGAGGACCCGCCATGGCCACGGAGCGCGACGCCTGGGACGACGTGGTCCTGGACGCCGACTTCATACGCGACGCGGAGGAGACCGAACCGTCCGCGCGGGCCCGCATGCTCTCGGCCCGGTGGAGCAGGGAGGCCCCCGAGCCGCAGCCCTGGCGGTCCGACAAGCCGCCGGCGGGCTGGTTCTTCAGCAAGGCGCGGCGCAGGAAGTGGCGCCGTCGGTGATCGTCGGCGATTAATTCGGTGGCGCTGAACTCGGCGCGGGGGCACAGTAGTTGTGTCACCACGCCGGTTCCTCTGGGACACCGGTGTCCATCCACCGGGAGAGGAGCGCGACGATGATGATCAGTAGTCCGTCGAGCTCCCGACAGGGCAGCCCGAGGCGAGCTCCGGAGTAGTCACTGCACTCCGTGGAGCCCCGCCCTGGGGGCGCTGCCCGGGGCGGCCGCTTCGAGCACGTGCCTTCCGCGGCACGTGGGCCGCCCACCCGGAGGATTGGCCGAGTGGTAAGGCAGCGGCTTGCTAAGCCGTCGTCGGGGTCGGTAGCCCCGCGCGCGTTCGATCCGCGCATCCTCCTCGAGAACGCTGTGCCGGGCTGGCCCGGCACCCCGCCCACCGTGAGGGATTCAGCCCTCCAGCAACCGCTCCAGCACCACCGCGATGCCGTCGTCCGCGTTCGACGTCGTCACCTCGTCGGCGACGGCCTTGAGCTGGCTGTGGGCGTTGGCCATCGCGACGCCGTGGGCGGCCCAGCCGAACATCGGGATGTCGTTGGGCATGTCGCCGAAGGCGATGGTGCCCGCTGCCTTCACGCCCAGCCGGCGGGCCGCGAGCGACAGGCCCGTGGCCTTGGACAGGCCCAGCGGAAGCAACTCCACGATGCCCTCGCCCGCCATCGTGACGCCCACCAGATCGCCGGCCGTCGCCCGCGCGACCTCCGCGAGCTCGTCGTCGGTGAGGCCCGGGTGCTGCACGTACACCTTGTTCAGCGGCGCCGCCCACAGCTCCGAGACGTCCGTGAACGGGACGGCCGGGAGGTGTCCCTCGCCCACCTCGTAGCCGGGGCCGACGATGACCTCGCCCTCGAGCCCGTCCCGGCTGGCGGCGAGCGCCAGCGGGCCGAGCTCCGCCTCGATCTTGGAGAGCGCGAGGCCCGCCAGCTGCCGGTCGAGCGTCACGGACGTGAGCAGCCGGTGCTCCCCCGCGTGGTACACCTGCGCGCCCTGGCCGCACACCGCGAGCCCCTCGTAGCCGAGGTCGTCGAGGATGTGGCGGGTCCAGGGCACTGCCCTGCCGGTCACGACGATGTGCGCGGCACCCGCCGCGGTAGCGGCGACGAGTGCCTCACGCGTGCGCTCGGAGACGGTCTCGTCGGGCCGCAGGAGCGTTCCGTCGAGGTCCGTCGCGACGAGCTGGTACGGAAAGGCGGGTGCGGAGGGAGCGGGCTGGCTCACGTGACGTTCGGCTCCAGGCTGTACAGGTGTGCAGGTGCAGTCCGCTGCGGACTGCCGAGAACTGCGCTTACTTGGGGTCCAGGGTGGTACGTCCCCCAAGGTACGGCCGGAGCATCTCCGGGACGTGCACCGAGCCGTCCGCCTGCTGGTGGTTCTCGAGGATCGCCACGATGGTGCGCGGCACGGCGCACAGCGTGCCGTTCAGCGTCGACAGCGGCTGCGTCTTCTTGCCGTCGCGCATCCGGATGGACAGGCGGCGCGCCTGGAAGCCGTCGCAGTTCGAGGCCGAGGTCAGCTCGCGGTACTTGCCCTGGGTCGGGATCCACGCCTCGCAGTCGAACTTGCGCGAGGCGGAGGAGCCGAGGTCACCGGTGGCGACGTCGATCACCTGGAACGGCAGCTCCAGAGCGGTCAGCCACTGCTTCTCCCACTCCAGGAGCCGCTGGTGCTCGTTCTGCGCGTCGTCCGGGTGGACGTACGAGAACATCTCGACCTTGTCGAACTGGTGCACGCGGAAGATGCCGCGGGTGTCCTTGCCGTACGTGCCCGCCTCGCGGCGGAAGCAGGGCGAGAAGCCGGCGTAGCGCAGCGGCAGCTGGCTGGCCTCGACGATCTCGTCCATGTGGTACGCGGCGAGCGGGACCTCGGAGGTGCCGACCAGGTAGTAGTCGTCCTTCTCCAGGTGGTACACGTTCTCCGCGGCCTGGCCGAGGAAGCCGGTGCCCTCCATGGCGCGCGGGCGCACCAGAGCGGGGGTCAGCATCGGCGTGAAGCCGGCCTCGGTGGCCTGGGCGATCGCCGCGTTGACCAGGGCCAGCTCCAGCAGGGCGCCGACACCGGTGAGGTAGTAGAAGCGCGAGCCGGAGACCTTCGCGCCGCGCTCGACGTCGATGGCGCCGAGCGCCTCGCCGAGCTCCAGGTGGTCCTTGGGCTCGAAGCCCTCGGCGCCGAAGTCGCGGATCGTGCCGTGCGTCTCCAGGACGACGAAGTCCTCCTCGCCGCCGCGCGGGACGTCGGGGTGCACGATGTTGCCCAGCTGGAGGGCGAGGCGCTGCGACTCCTCCTCCGCTTCGCGCTGCTCGGCCTCGGCGGCCTTCACGGCGGCGGAGAGCTCGCCCGTCTTCTTCAGCAGCTCCTGGCGCTCCTCGGGGGAGGCCTTGGGGATCAGCTTGCCGAGCGTCTTCTGCTCGTTGCGCAGTTCGTCGAAGCGGAGCCCGGACGACCTGCGCCGCTCGTCGGCGGACAGGACGGAGTCGACGAGCGCGACGTCCTCTCCACGGGCGCGCTGGGAGGCGCGAACACGGTCGGGGTCCTCACGGAGCAGGCGAAGGTCAATCACCCCTCCAGGCTACCGGTGCGCGGATCCGGCCCACGACCCGATATCCGGTGCGCTGCTTTATGCCCTATTTGCCGGAATGTGAATTGCGCAGGGAAGGCCGGAGTGAAGGCCGGGTCAAGGGAAACGCACCCTTTCCCTGGAAAGAGGCAGATCGGACGCGCCGCCTTGACCCGACTCCCTTGCGCGGACGGGCACTTGGGCTCTGTTGTCCACAGGAGCGCATGGATTCAGCGGGTTATCCACAGGCTGTGAGAAAGGGCTGTGGATGCCGGAAGAGATCATTCCGAAAGCCACATGTATCGCGAAGGATTCCCGTTCCAAACCCTCTTCATGCTCACTTTCGGGTGGAAATGCTTCACTCCAAAGAGTTGATCAAGGGAAAAGGGTGGACGAGGGGTGACGTGCGTGCCTGTGGATGCACTTGTGGCCTGTAGGGCGATTTGTCGACCATGTCATGCCTTGCTGTCGACTTGTCCCCAGGTCGAGATGCTGACCTGTGGATAACTCTTGTGGACGAAGAAAATCCGCTGGTAGGACCGGGTGCAGAGGCGGCGGAGAGCCCCGTACGACGGTGGAGAACCCGGCCTGAGACTCGCCAGCCGGCCGGTCAGCCGACCAGCCATATCAGCCGGATCAGCCGGTCAGAACCGTCCGTCCTGGCAGCGCGCCAGCCAGTCCGACGCCGCCACGAACTCGCCGTCCGACGTCCCGGTCCGCGGCTCCCGCACATCGGCGACGGCGACGCCCGCCCGCGGGTACGAGCCGAGGAAACGGACCTGCGGGCACGCCCGCTTCAGTCCCATCAGTGCCTCGGCGACCCTGCGGTCGGAGATGTGCCCCTCGGCGTCGATCGCGAAGCAGTAGTCGCCGATGCCCTTCCCCGTCGGCCGGGACTGCAGCAGCATCAGGTTGACCCCGCGGATGGCGAACTCCTGGAGCAGTTCCATCAGTGCACCGGGATGGTCCTCGCGCTGCCAGATGACGACCGAGGTCTTGTCCGCGCCGGTCGGCGCCGCGGGCCGGGCCGGCCGGCCCACCAGCACGAACCGGGTCTGCGCGTTCTCCGCGTCGTGGATCTCGGTGACCAGCGGTTCGAGCCCGTACGTGGACGCCGCGAAGGCACCGGCGAACGCGGCGTCGAACCGGCCCTCCTGCACGAGCCGCGCCCCGTCCGCGTTCGACGCCGAGGACTCCCAGGTCACGTCCGGCAGGTGGGCCTGCATCCAGTTGCGGACCTGCGGCTGCGCGGCCGGATGTGCGGTGACCGTCTTGATGTCGCCGAGCTTGGTGCCGGGCCGCACCAGCAGCGCGAAGGTGATGTCGAGCAGCACCTCGCGGTAGATCATCAGGGGCGCGCCCGCGACCAGCTCGTCGAGGGTGGTGGTGATGCCGCCCTCGACCGAGTTCTCGATCGGCACGAACGCGGCCTCGGCCTCGCCGCTGCGCACCGCGTCCAGCGCGGCCGGGACCGACACCACGGGCAGCAGCTCCCGGGTGGCCGCCTCCGGAAGTGTGCGCAGGGCGACTTCGGTGAAGGTGCCTTCGGGACCGAGGTACGCATAGCTGGCTGGCATGCAGTCACCCTAATGGGCCTGGCAGCGCACGGCTCCCGCACGCGTCACCGGTCACCCGGCCCAGCGCCACCGGCCACCCGGCCCAGCGCCGCCACGCAGCGCGTCAGCCTTCCAGCAGGGCCTGTCCCACGTACCCGCCCTTGTCCGCGCCGCCCGGCACCGCGAACAGCCCGCTCGCCTCGTGCCGGATGAACCGCGACAGCGCGTCGCCGCGGTCCAGCTTGCGCTGCACGGGGACGAAGCCGCGCAGCGGATCCGCCTGCCAGCAGACGAAGAGCAGGCCCGCGTCGGGGGCGCCGTCCGTGCCGATGCCGTCGTGGAAGGAGAACGGGCGGCGCAGCATCGCCGCCCCGCCGTTCTGGTCCGGGCGGCTGATGCGGGCATGGGCGTTGAGCGGGACGACCAGATCGCCGTTGCCGTCCGTCTTGTCGAGCTTCATCTCCGTGCTCTCGGTACCGCCGGTCAGCGGCGCGCCTGTCGACTTCTTGCGCCCGATGACCGACTCCTGCGCCGGGACCGACAGCTTCTCCCAGTCGTCGAGCAGCATCCGGATCCGGCGGACGACCGCGTACGAACCGTTCGCCATCCACGCGGGTGACTGCGCCGAGCCCGACGCCGGGACGAAGATCCGCCGGTCGAAGTCGGCGTCGGACGTCTTCGGGTTGTCGGTGCCGTCGATCTGGCCCATCAAGTTGCGGGTCGTCATGGGCCGGGCGGTGGCGCCGGGCGAGCGGTTGAAGCCGTTCATCTGCCAGCGGACCTTGGCCGCGCCGCCCGCGTCCTTCTGGATCGCGCGCAGGGCGTGGAAGGCGACGAGCCCGTCGTCGGCGCCGATCTGCACCCACAGATCGCCGTTGCTGCGCGCCTTGTCGAGGTGGTCGGAGAAGAAGTCGGGCAGCGGGTCCAGGGCGCCCGGGCGCTGCTTCTCCAGCCCCGTACGGGAGAAGAAGCTGTGGCCGAAACCGAAGGTGACACTGAGGGACGACGGACCCGCGTCGCGGGCGACATCGGTGTCCCCGGACGTCATCGGCTCGCCCGCCATCAGCCGCTCGGCCGTCGCCGACCAGCGGCGCAGCAGCGCGGCGGCCTCTTTGCGGCCCGCGCCCGCCGCCAGGTCGAAGGCGACGAGATGGCCGCGGGCCTGCATCGGCGTGGTGATGCCGGGCTGATGTTTCCCGTGAAACATCACCGCGTCGGTGCCGAGCGTCGTCAACGCCTGCGGCTGTTCGGGGGAGTTCGCGGACGCCACCGCGTATCCCGCGCCCGCACCGACGGCGCCCAGGGCGACGCCGGTCGCGCCCGCCGTGCCGATCAGCCGGCGTCGGGTGATGCCGGGGGCCGCAGCGGCGGTTCCGGCGCGGCTTTCAGAGTCAGCCTGGGTGTCAGCCATGGTGGTTCAGCCGATCTTCGCGTTCTTGGAGACAGTGATCTGATCGATGTCCGAGGTGCGCACGGTCACCTCGATCTTCCAGTCGCCGGCCACCGGGATCTGCACGCCGCTCGCGCTCCAGTGTCCGGTGGCGATGTGGTCGGGCGTGACCGCGAGCGGCCCGATGTTCTTCGCCTTCAGGGTGAGGGCGACCTTGACCTCGGGGACGTCGAAGCCCTTGCCGTTCGGCCGCTGCACGTAGAGGTGCATGGTGTTGTCGCCGGTGCGGGCCGGGTCGATGTCCAGCAGCACCGTGCCCTTGCCGTCCTGGCCACCCGTGTCGAACGGCACCTTCAGAGAGAGCGGCCCGGCCTGGGTCTGCGCGGCCGAGGTGGCGGACGTGGCCTCCTCCTCGGTGCGGCCCGGCTCGGTGGAGGTGAGCACCGTGGTGACGGCGAGCAGCACGACCGCGACGCCCGCCTCGGCGAGCACCGAGCGGCGCAGTCCGAAGCGGTGCGGGTCGGCGTCGCGGGCCCGCTTCTCGCGGGCGGTGGTCATCGCGGCGCGCTGCCGGGCGAGCTGGGCGGCCCGTCGGGGGTCGTCGTTCTTGCCCCCCGCGGCGACGGCGACCGGCTCCTTCTCCTCGGAGCCCTCGGATACTTCGGAGCCCTCGGACACCTCGGAGGAGACCGTGTCCGAGGAGGCCGTGCGCTGCTCGACCACGGTCTCCGGCGCGGCCGCCGAGGCGGTGATCCGGCCCGTCCACCGCCGGGAGATCCCGGCTATGCCGACGAGCACGGCCACGAGCCCGACCTTGACCAGGAGCAGCTGTCCGTACGTGGTCCCGGTCAGTGCCGACCACGAGCCGACCTGCCGCCACGACTGATACAGGCCGGTGGCGGCGAGCACGACGACGCTGCAGAAGGCCACGCGCGAGAACCGGCGCACCGCCGACGCCTCGATGGAGGGCGCCCGGTAGAGCGCGACGAGCAGGGTCGTCAGACCGCCCAGCCAGGCGGCCACGGCCAGCAGATGAGCCACGTCGACGGGCATCGCGAGCCCCGCCTGGATACCGGTGGAGGCGTGCTCCGCCATCGCCCAGGTGGCGCCGAGTCCGGCGGCGACGACCGTGCCGCCGACCGCCAGCCCGAAGGTGAGGTCCTTGAGCTCCTTCTCGTCGCCGTCCTCGGCCCGCTTCAGATAGGCGCCGAACAGCACGGCGATGAAGAGCGCGGCCGCAGCGAGCAGCAGCAGCCGGGAGGTGAGCGCGGCGCCCGTCTTGGTCTGCAGGACCTGGCCGAGCAGCGCCATGTCGAAGATGTCGGCGACCTTGCCCGAGCCGGTGTAGGAGCCGCGCATCAGGAGCAGCGCGAGGGTGGCCGCGGTGAGCGCGGTCCAGCCGCCGACCACGACCCGCTGCACCGGCTTGATCCCGGCACCGCGCGGCCAGCAGGCCAGCAGGAAGGCGGCGCCGCCGACGAGCAGCACGAAGCCCGCGTACGAGACGTAGCGCCCGGCGCCGTAGAGCGTGCCGACGACGCCCCCGCCCGCGTTCTGGTCGGCGATCACGGCGGAGGTCTTGGAGGGGGCGCCGATGGAGAACGTATAGGCGCCGGAGACGGGATGGCTGTCCGCCGAGACGACCTGGTAGGCGACGGTGAACGTGCCGTCGGGCAGGCCCGCGTGCAGCCCCACCGTGTAGGTGGTGCCCTTCAGGCGGCCGACCTTGCCGTTGTCGACGCGCTTGCCCGACGGGTCGAGGACGCGCACCGCGCCGCTCGACATGGCGACTTCTTCGGAGAAGGTCAGAGAGACCTGCTTCGGCGCCTGCTGGACCACCGCTCCCTGCCCGGGGTCGCTCCCGGTCAGCGCGGCGTGCGCGGACGCGGGAGCGGCACCGGCCAGGAGCGCGCCGGTGACGGCGAGGAACAGCAGTACCAGGTGCCGGAAGCGGGGAGCGATGGTCTTCACGTACGGGTCAGCCCCTCACTGAGACGAATGAGACGCGTGCGACGACGAGGTGGACGAACCGGCGGTCGGGTTGTAGGTGGCGGCCTTCACCGGGAACGCGACCTCGACGGTCCCGGACTCGGCGAAGTGGAGCTTCACCGTCACCTTGTCGCCTTCCTTCGGCTTTCGCTTGAGGTTCTCGAACATGAGGTGGTTGCCACCCCGTTCGAAGTCCAGCTCGCCGTCGGCGGGCACGGCGAAGGACTTCTGCTCGCGCATGACACCGTCCTCGGTGCTGTGCATGGTCACGTCGCCGGCGACGCTGCTGCTCACCGAGGTGAGGGTGTCGGCGGCGCCGCTGTTGTGGACGACGAAGAACCCGGCCGCCATGTCGCCGGACGCGGGCTCGGGGATGAACGCGTCCGCGACCTTCACGTCCGGCGTCCCGGAGGACGAGCTGCCGCACCCGGCGAGCGCGAGTCCGGACGCCAGCACCACGGCGCCGAGGGCCAGCGGGGCGCGCCTCACGGCTTCGCCCCCTGGACCAGCTTGGGCAGATCCTTGGTGTAGTCGTCGACCGTGGCGTCCTCGCCGTACAGGACGTATCCGGCGTCGGTCTTCGGCGAGAACGCGATGACCTGGGTGCCGTGCATCGACACCAGCTTGCCGTTCTTGTCCTTCTGCGTCGGCTCGATGGAGATGCCGAGCGTGCGGGCGCCGCCCTGGATGGTGGCGAAGTCGCCGGTCAGGCCGATGAAGTCGGAGTCCTGCGCCTTCAGCCACTTGCCGAGGACGGCCGGGGTGTCCCGGTCCGGGTCGGTCGTGACGAAGACGACCTGGAGCTTCTTCTGCTCGGCGGCCGACAGGGACTTCTTGGCGACGGCGAGGTTGCTCATCGTCAGCGGGCAGACGTCGGGGCAGTGCGTGTAGCCGAAGTAGATCAGCGTCGGCTTGCCCTTGGTCCGCTCCCGCAGGTCGAACTTCTTGCCGTGGGTGTCGGTGAGGACGAGGTCCGGCTTCTCGAAGGGCTTGTCGAGGACGGTCGCGGCCTTGTCCGCACCGGCCTCCGTGGACACCTCGGTCACCGGCTTGTCGCCGCCGTCGCCGCTGCCGCAGGCGGTCAGCGTGAGGGCGGCCGCCGAGACGAGCCCGGCGACGGCGAACAGGGTCTTCTTGCTCATCTTCATGGTCGTGCGCATACAAGTGTTTCCCGGTTGTGAGGGGGCCGGCGGATGCCGGGGTCGCCCACCGCGACCCCGGCACCCGCCCTGGGTGGCTCAGCCGTTGGTACGCCGACGGCCCGCCAGCACGCCGAACGCCACACCGGCGGCGCCGACGAGGATGCCGACGATGCCGAGGACGCGGGCGGTGGTGTCGCTGTCGGAGGACGTGTCGGAGGAGGCCGCCGCCGCCTCCTTGTGGTCGTCGGACGCCGAGGCGCCGGACGCGCCGTGCTCGTCGTCGGCCGCGGCCGACAGCGTCAGGGTGGGCGCCGGGTTCTCCGGCTCCTCCTGGCCCTTCTGCTGCGGCTCGATCCAGCGCACGACCTCCTTGTTGTCGTACGTCTGGATCGCCTTGAACACGAGCTGGTCGGCGTCGGTCGGCAGCTGCCCGACGGACACCGGGAACTTCTGGAAGTAGCCGGGCTGCACGCCCTTGTCGGCGCCGGAGCCGGTCGCGGTCCAGGTGACCTTGGAGACGGCCTCGGTGAGCTTCTCGCCGTGCATCTCCAGCGGCTTGTCCAGCTTGGACTTGGTGACCTCCGCCTTCCAGCCCGGCACCGGCTCCGGCATCACGGAGGCGAGCGGGTGGTCGGTCGGGAAGTTGACCTCGAGCTTGGTGGTGGCGGCGTCGTCGCGCTCGTTGGGGACCTTGAAGTCGATCACGGCGTAGCCGCCCTTGGCGGCGGCCCCCTCCGGCTGCACGCTCACGTGCGCGAAGGCGGGGGCGGAGACGAGGACGACGGAGGAGACGGCGGCGGCACCGACGAGAGCGGCGCGGGACATCTTCTTCATGACAGAGAGAACTCCACGTTCAGTGGGATCCGGCGAAAGGTGAGGGGCGCGCACCGGAACAGCCCGCCTCGAGTGGGCAGCCCGCATCAGGCGGACAGGCCGCATCAAGGCGACAAAAAAGCGGGTACGCGCGCGTGCCGCACGGCACACCTCACCCCACGCTCTGCGCGGAAGGTGTCGGAGGCCGTGTCAGGCGGCGAGAAGGATCGCGTCGGCGGCGGGCGGCCCGCGCCGGATCACCGAGTGCGCGAGCGCCGCGGCCCGTGGGGCGGGCGGTGCGACGAACCCGGGCCGCGCGGCCCGCGGAAGCGCCTCGGGCGCTCCGGGGAGCCCGGCCCGCAGGGCGCGGACGAGCGCGAGCGCCCCGCGCAGGGCACGGGCGCGCGCTGCCTCCACGACCCCCTGCGCCGAATGCCGCGAGAGCGCCACGATGCGGCCCAGGGCGCGATCGCCGTGGCGCAGCAGCCAGCCGGCGCCGGCCGCGGCCAGCAGGTGGCCGACGACCATCGGCAGCGACGGCAGCAGCGCCATCGTGGAGCCGCCGCCCATCACCATGTCCTGGTGCCCGCCGCCGGCCGGCACCCCCGCGTCGTCGAGGATCCGCCGGGCCTGTGCCGGGCTGAGCGCCGAGGCGCCCGCCCCGCACATGAGCCGCGCGGCGCGCTCCACGACGGAGGTCCGGTCGGCGCCCATGACCATGGAGCCGTGGCTCTGGCCCAGACCGAAGAGGCTGTGCAGGGCGATCTGCCCGACTCCCAGGGTGGCGGCGATGCCGGGCAGCGAGCGCTCGCGCCCGGCCATCGGCAGCGCCGCGCAGAAGACGAGGAGGGAGCCGAGCCCCAGCGTCCACAGCGGCACGGTGGCGGTCGACCCGAGGACGTGCCCCGCCGCGGACAGCACGACGCAGACCGCGGCGAACACCGCGGCCCTCAGCAGCCGGAGGTCGGCCGCGCCGTACGTGCGGCGCCGGTGGGGGGCAGTCATGGCGGGCTCATCATCGCACTGGGCCCACCCCCGCCATACGGCAGGTCCGCAAGGTCCGGAATCTTCCCCTGTGCCGTCCGTATACCGTCCACACGGGTCCGCGCGTCGGCTATATGGGCGCAATCACGTCAACTCCGTGATTGCGCAAGGCCGGTGGAGGCAATACGTATCGGTATGTCGAGCCGTGACCTGGAGGCTGCAGCATGAGCATCTGGTGGTCCCTCCATCTGCGACGCGATGCTGCGAGCGTGCCGCTGGCCAGGCGCCTGTTCATGGGCACCATGGAGACCGCGGGTGTCGACCCCGACATCTCGTACGACCTGTCGGTCGCGCTCAGCGAGGCATGCGCGAACGCCGTCGAGCACGGGGGATCCACGGCCATCGGCGGCACCGCGGGCGCGTACCGCGTGACCGCCTACCTGGACGGTGAGACCTGCCGCATCGAGGTGGCCGACTCGGGCCCGGGGTTCCCGCCGACGAAGACCCGGACGCTCAGCCGTCCGGTGTCCGTGCAGGCGGAGAACGGGCGCGGTCTGTGTCTCATCCGGGAACTGGCCGACCACGCGCACTTCGTGAACAAGCCGGGGCGGGGCGGCGCCGTGGTCAGCTTCGACAAGATCCTCAAGTGGCGGAAGGACGCGCCGCTGATGGCGGCGGTCTGAGCACGCCGCCCGACGTCCGGACGCGCCCGAGGGCCGTGACCAGCAGGTCACGGCCCTCGGGTACGGGGTGCCGGCGGCTCAGCCCTTCAGGCCGGCCATCCACGCCTCGACCTCGTCGGAGCGGCGCGGCAGCCCGTCCGACAGGTTCTTGTTGCCGTCCTCGGTGACGAGGATGTCGTCCTCGATGCGGACGCCGATGCCGCGGTACTCCGCCGGGACCGTCAGGTCGTCGGCCTGGAAGTACAGACCGGGCTCGACGGTCAGGCACACGCCGGGCTCCAGCGTGCCGTCCACGTACGCCTCGGTGCGCGCGGCCGCGCAGTCGTGGACGTCCATGCCGAGCATGTGGCCGGTGCCGTGCAGGGTCCAGCGGCGCTGCAGCCCCAGCTCCAGGACGCGCTCGACCGGCCCCTCGACCAGGCCCCACTCGACGAGCTTCTCGGCGAGCACGCGCTGCGAGGCGTCGTGGAAGTCGCGGTACTTGGCGCCCGGCTTGACGGCCGCGATACCGGCCTCCTGGGCCTCGTACACCGCGTCGTAGATCTTCCGCTGGATGTCGCTGTACGTGCCGTTGATGGGTAGCGTGCGGGTGACGTCGGCGGTGTAGTACGTGTGCGTCTCGACGCCCGCGTCGAGCAGCAGCAGGTCGCCGGAGCGGACCGGGCCGTCGTTGCGCACCCAGTGCAGGGTGCAGGCGTGCGGGCCGGCGGCGCAGATGGAGCCGTAGCCGATGTCGTTGCCCTCCACGCGCGCGCGGAGGAAGAACGTGCCCTCGATGTAGCGCTCGCTCGTCGCCTCGGCCTTGTCGAGGACCTTCACGACGTCCTCGAAGCCGCGCACGGTCGAGTCGACGGCCTTCTGCAGCTCGCCGATCTCGAAGGAGTCCTTCACGACGCGGGCCTCGGAGAGGAAGACGCGCAGTTCCTCGTCGCGCTCCGCGGTGACCTTGTCGGTCAGGGCGGCCTCGATGCCGGCGTCGTAGCCGCGCACGACGCGCACCGGACCGGTGGCCTCGCGCAGCGCGTCCGGCAGCTCGCGCACGTCGGAGGCGGGGATGCCGTAGAGCGTCGCGGCCTCGGTCAGCGAGTGGCGGCGGCCGACCCACAGCTCGCCCTGGCCGTCGAGCCAGAACTCGCCGTTCTCACGGTCCGAGCGCGGCAGGAGGTAGATCGTCGACCGGTGGCCGTCCGCCGTGGGCTCCAGGACGAGGACGCCGTCCTCCGTCTGGTTGCCCGTGAGGTACGCGTACTCGACGGAGGCGCGGAAGGCGTACTCCGTGTCGTTCGACCGGGTCTTCAGGTTGCCCGCGGGCACGACCACGCGCTCGCCCGGGAACCGGGCGGACAGGGCGGCACGGCGGGCGGCGGTCTCGGCGGCCTGCGCGATCGGCTGCAGGTCGTGCAGCTCGGTGTCGGCCCAGCCGGACTTCATGTTCTCGGCGAGCTCGTCCGAGACGCCCGGGTAGAGGCCGTTCTTGCGCTGCTTGATGGGCTCTTCTTCCGGGTTCTCCGGGGTGGTGAGCTCCTCCGACACGGTTCCTCCTCGACGCGGGTCCGCTGGAATGGCCTGGTTACGGCAATGGACCCCCTCCATCGTACGAGCGTACGGAAGGGGGTCCAGGGCCGGAGGACCTCTTACCGAGGCCGCTCACAGGCAGTGCGCGGGCGCCTACTCGAAGCGCGCCGCGAGCAGTACGACGTCCTCGGCGCTGTCGGCCGAGTCCAGGCCGTCGGGGAGCATCGTGCGCAGGATGTGGTCGACGAGGGCGTCGGGGTCCTCGCGGACCGCCCGGGGGACGCTCGACGCGGCCGCGTGCAGCCGGGTGAAGGCGCGGTCCATGGCGTCGCCGGTGCGGCGCAGCAGGCCGTCCGTGTACAGCAGCACCGTCTCGCCCGGCTCCGGTGTGATCTCCGCGCTCGGCGCCTCCCAGCAGGCGAGCATCCCGAGCGGCGCGGACACCGTCGTCTCGGTGAACTCCGTGCGCCGCTCGCCGATCACCAGGGGCGGGGTGTGCCCGGCGCCCGCGAGGACGATCTTGCGCTGGGCCGGCTCGCAGTACGCGAACAGGGCGGTGGCGCTGCGCGCGGGCTCGGTCAGCCGCATCAGCAGCTCCAGGTCGGACAGGACCGCGACCGGGTCCTCGCCCTCCATGACGGCGTACGCGCGCAAGGACGCACGCAGGCGGCCCATCGCGGCGACCGCGCTCGCGCCCGAGCCGGTGACCGACCCGACGGCGAGGCCGAGCGCGCCCTCGGGCAGCGGCAGCGCGTCGTACCAGTCGCCGCCGCCGCGCGGCCCGGTGCGGTGGCGCACGGCGAGCTGCACGCCGGGGACCCGGGGCAGCCGCGCGGGCAGCAGCTCCTCGGCGATCGTGTCCGACCACGCGCGCGTGCGCTCCCGTTCGAGCAGGCGGGCCAGGTGCTCGGTGGCGTACGCGGCGTACAGGCCGATGAGGTGGCGCGCACGCTCACCGGGCTCGGCCGGCTCGTCGTAGAGCCAGACCGCGGCGCCCAGCCGTCCTGCCGCGTCGGTGGCGAGCGGGAGGGCGTAGCTCGCCGCGTAGCCGAGGCGGGCGGCGACCTCGCGGTGGCGCGGGTCGAGTCCGTCCTCGGCGAGCAGATCGGCGCGCGCCTCCGGGTCGGTGGTGAGTCCGTCCAGAATCCGCCCGTACGAGGTGGCGCCGCGCGGCACCGTCTCGATGTGGCCGAGATCGGGCCGGGAGAGGCCGAGGCCGACGGTGGTGTCGGGGCCGCGTCCGTCGCTCGGCTCCAGGACGACGAGTCCGCGCCGGGCCCCCACGAGGGCGGCTCCGGCGCGCAGCAGCTCGTGCAGCGCCTCCTCCAGTGCCGCGGTGCGGGCCAGCCGTTCCGTGAGTTCGTGCAGGGTCGTCAGATCCGACACCCAGCCGGCGAGACGGTCCTGGATGACGGCGCCGGGGGCGGGCGGGACCGAGGTCACCGGGGTCACCGGGGACACGGCCGGTGCGGACGGGACCGTGTGTGCGGGAGAGGGAACCTGTCCAGGAGGGGAATCGATTCCGGCCACTTTCGGCAGACGGGGGGCCGTCATGACTTCCGGCTTTCCGACCGGTGCATATTGCTGGATAGCATCGCAAACCCCCATGTCAGCCTTATTAGCTCTGCGCCGCTAGCAATGTCTCCACATCTACACGCACTGGAGAGGGGATGTCCAGCATTGTCCTGCCGGGTTTCCCGGTGTCCATGGTGCGGAAGTGACTTCTGAGGTAAAGAGATCTTGTCCCCCTCGTAGATCAACTCGCGATCTCGCACCGATCCAGATCGTTCTAACTTGGCCAAAAAACGACTCATCGATCGGTGTATTGCGGTCGACTGGCATTGTTCAGCTGTGGTCACCAGAGCGTCATAGCGGCCGCGGTGGGTACGTAATCGGAGAAGACCAGGGGCAGTTGGGATCCAGCACGATCCACCCGGAACCTGGTGGCGGACCCGGGCGTCATAACCATCGACGGCCGTGCCCCATCCTCCCGTGGGGGAGACGGCGAGAAATACGCGGGACGGCAAACGCCAGGCGTCGCCACCCCACGCCAGGCTTTTAAAGGACACAGCAGGCGCTCGGACTATAGGGGTTACCCCTGCCTCAGGCCGACGGTTCCGGCTGGGGTCGGGCGCTCCAGCACGTACGCGCAGTGACTGATCGACACATGGTGTGATGTGGCCCATAGCGTTCTCTTCGGCTACGGAAAGGAACGAGCGCTCATGCGCGAGATCCTCGGAAGGCGACGCAGGCTCCTGTCCAGGCGTGACAGCGGGAAGTCTGACCTGATCAGCGCGGCCCTCACGTTCGCGACAGCGTGGCGGTGGCCGGTTCTGCCCGGCATCGGGCTCGAGGCGGCGGGACGTCGTGACGGCGTCCGCTGCGCGTGCCCGGACCCGGAGTGCACGGTGCCCGGCGCGCACCCCTTCGACCCGGGGTTGCTCGCCGCGACGACCGATGAGCGCATGGTCCGCTGGTGGTGGACCAACCGCCCCAAGGCGCCGATCGTGCTCGCGACGGGCGCATCGGGCGGAGCGGAGGGGCGCGCGCCCTGCGCCGTGAGCCTGCCGGCCGTCGCGGGCGCCCGCGCGCTCGCCGCGCTCGACCGCAAGGAGATCCGGCTCGGCCCGGTGATCGCGACCCCGGAGCGGCTGTTCGTCCTCGTGGCGCCGTACTCCATGGAGCAGCTCGGCGAGCTGCTGTACGCGCAGGACTTCGTCCCCGGCTCCCTGCGCTTCCACGGCGAGGGCGGCTACGTGGCCCTGCCGCCGTCCTGTACGGGCGCCGGACAGGTCCGCTGGGAGCGCGCGCCGCTGCCGGGTTCGGCGGCGCCCTGGGTGCCCGATGTGGAGGCCGTGGTCGACGCGGTCGTGGACGCCCTCACTCGTACGGGTGTGAGCGCGCCCGAGATGTAGCGGGATCGGGCGCGCGGCGAGCCGTCGTGCGGGGTGTGCGCCGATATCTTCGGCGCATGCCCGCCGCGCCACCCCACCCCGACGCTCCGAACCGGCCCGACGTTCCGAACCGGCCCGCGCACGAGCGTCCCCACGCGCGTCTGCGGCTTTTCGGTTTGCTCGCCGTGGTGGTGCTCACCGCCGCGCTGCCGCTCGCGGGAGCGACCGCGGGGCCGGTGGACGACGGGCCCGCGCGGCCGGTCGCGGAGCAGGCCGGATCGCCCCGGTCGGGCACGGCGGACAAGGTCGACGACTCCCCCGCCCGGGACGCCCACGCCCCGGACGGCGCCGGCGCACACCCGGACGCGGCGCGGCCGCCCCAGGGCGCCCCGCTCCTCAAGAGCCTCGGCCTGGGCCTCGCCACGGCCACCCACTGCGGCCCGCAACTCGCCTCCCCGGACGGCGTCGAGGCGCAGACGTGTGTCCTCACCCAGGGCCGGGACACCTGGGGGCGGACCTACTACCGCAACGCGACCGGCGCGGAACTCGGCGCGGTCCTGACCCTGATGGCGCCCGGCGGACGCACGGTGCAGATCCACTGCGCGGTGGGTGCGGAGGACGAGCCCGGGCTGTGCGAGACGCCCCGGGAGCCGACCCGCGGACAGGCCGCGGAGTACGCGGCGGTGGCGGAGTACGCGGCGACGGGCGACGGGCCGCTGCTGCTGCGCTCGGGCAGCAATTCGGCGCCCGCACGGGGGCGTTGAGCCGTCCCGTCGGCGAGCGGGCATGAAAGCGCCCGGTTGCTGGCGACGGGGGATGCACCAGCAACCGGGCTACTTGAACGGTAACAAGAGATCGGCAGTTAGCAAATTCGATCTCTTCTATTCGGACATGGATTTACCTGCAACTACTGGGAGTTGTGACAGGAGTCACCCAGCCCGAACAGCGTGTTCGGGGGCTCCGGGCTGCTGACCGGTCGGTCAGCCCGGCCCGGTCCCCACGGAGGCTGTGGATCAGCTGAGGGTCACCTGGCGGTTGGTGAGTCCCCCGCGCGCGCGACGTTCGTCCGCGGTCAGCGGTGCGTCCGTGGCGAGCGCGGCGGCGAGCCGCTCGGCGAACTCGGCGGCGGGCTTCTCGATGTCGTCCGCCTTGACCGAACTCGGCAGGTCCCACACCGGCACCGTCAGACCGTGCGCCCGGAAGGAGCCGACCAGCCGGGTGCCCTCGCCGAGCGAGGACGTGCCGGCCGCGTGCAGCCGCGCGAGCGCGTCGAGGAGCTTCTCCTCGGGGTGCGGCATGACCCACCGCAGGTGGTTCTTCTCCGGCGTCTCGCACCAGTAGGCGCTGTCCACACCGGCCAGCTTCACGGTCGGGATGGCCGCGGCGTTGGCCCGCTCCAGGGAGGCCGCCACCTCGCCCGACGCGTTCTCCGAGTCCGGGACCCAGAATTCGAAGCCCGTGTGCACCACCGGCTCGAAAGCGCCCTCGGGGTCGAGGACGTCCTGAAGACGCGGTCCGTCCGCCGGCGCGCGCCGGGCCTGCACCGGGTTGCCCGGCTCGGCCTCCAGGGCGCGCAGCAGGGTGTCGGCGAGGTCGCGGCTGAGGTCGCCGGACGACGTGTCGTTCTGCAGGCCCAGCAGGACCGAGCCGTCGTCGCGGCGCAGCGCGGGCCACGCCATGGGCAGCACGGTCGCGAGGGCGACCGAGGGCACGCCGTCGGGCAGGCTGTCCTTCAGCGTCAGCTCCACGGTCGCCGCGGGCACCAGCTCGCGCAGGGCCACCCAGTCGCCCTCGCCCGCGAGGTCCTCGAAGGGGCGCTGCACCAGCTCGGTCACCGCGTGCGCGGCGGCCCGGCCGTGACAGGCCTTGTAGCGGCGGCCGCTGCCGCAGGGGCAGGGTTCGCGGGCGCCGACGACCGGGATCGTCCCGTCGGTGACGTGCGGCTTGCCCTTGGTCTGGGGGCGCTTCTTGGCCATCTTGGGTGTCTCCCGGATACGGCTCGCTTGCGTACGGGCGCGAGCCTAGCCCCTCGTACCGACACCGGTGGGACTCCGCCCGCCCACCGGTCACCGCCGAACCGCGATCAGCCCAGATCGTCGAAGGCGTCCGCGAAGTCCAGACCCGCCAGGTCCGTGACGGGCGGCGAGGCGATGCGCGTGGCGAAGTCGTCACGGCGGTGCGCCGAGGCCCGGGCGTGCACGTCTTTGTGTACGACCACCCAGACGGTGACCTCGCCCCGCCGGTCGTCCCGTACGCCCCAGTCGTCGGCGAGCGCCGTGATGATGTTGAGCCCGCGGCCGCCGCGCGCCGTGACCGACGGGGTGGCCGGCACCGGGCGGGTCGGGCCGCCGCCGTCCGTCACCTCGACCGTCAGGCAGCCGCGGCCGTCCACCTGCCACGCGGCCCGTACGTCGCCGTCCCCGGCCAGCTCGTCGCCCAGTGGCCTGCCGTGCCGGCAGGCATTGCTGAGCAGTTCGGAAAGGATCAGAACTGCATCGTCGACGACCGATTCCGGCACACCGCTGATACGGAGCTGATCACGCATCCGGTGTCGTGCCTCGCCCACGCCCGCAGGGCCATGGGGTACGGCCATGCTCGACGAAGCGGGCACCTCCTGTGCCACCACCAACGCCACCCCCGAGACCTCCTTTGCCCCACGCCACGGTGTGGATGCCCCAATGGACTGGACCGGAAACCGGCCAATCCCTGTGCGGTGACGCACTCGTAACGATCGAATACGGAACGAACGCGCCGGGGCACACCCTGTGACGTTCGGGGTGAAGGTGGCCGGAATCAGCTTCTGCCGAGCTGTTGCAGCACCGCCGCGGGGCGGTTGGTGATGATCGCGTCGACGCCGAGACGGACGCAGAGGTCGATGTCCTCGGGCTCGTTCACCGTCCAGACGTGGACCTGATGACCCGCGCGCGCGAGCTTCTCCACGTAACCGGGGTGGTTGCGCAGGATCCTGATGCCGGGTCCGGCGATCCGTACGCCCTTGGGCAGGCGTCCTTCGCGGTGGCGCGGCGAGACGAACTGCATCAGGTAGACCGTCGGCAGCGTCGGCGACGCCTCCTGGACGCGCAGCAGGGAGCGCGAGGAGAAGCTCATCACGCGCACCGGGGAGGGCTCGTCCGGCGGCGGCGCGTCCAGGCCGAACCGCTTGAGCAGGAGCAGCAGCCGCTCCTCGACCTGGCCCGCCCAGCGGGTGGGGTGCTTGGTCTCGATGGCCAGTTCCACCCGGCGGCCCGCGTCGGCGACCAGCTCCAGGAGCCGTTCCAGGGTCAGTACGGAGGTGTCGGCCGCGCTGCCCGCCCAGTCGGGCCCCTCCTCGCGGTCCTTCCAGGAGCCGAAGTCGAGGGTGGCGAGGTCGGCGAGTTCCAGTGCGGAGACGGCGCCGCGGCCGTTCGACGTGCGGTTGACGCGACGGTCGTGGACGCAGACGAGATGGCCGTCCGCGGTCAGCCGCACATCGCATTCGAGGGCGTCCGCACCGTCCTCGATCGCCCTTCTGTACGCGGCCAGGGTGTGCTCGGGGGCGTCCTCCGAGGCTCCGCGGTGGGCGACGACCTGGATGCGTTGCTGTGGTGCGTGGGTCACCGCGTCATGGTGCCACCGCGCGGCGCGCCGACGGGAAAGTTCGGCCGTGCGGATGCGCCCGTTTCGTCCGACATAAAGGATGTCATCGGGCGCACAGGATCGCCTTATGGTGCCCTGACGTCCCATGGGAAAGGCTGACGGCGTACAACAGCACAACTGGACCGTGACAGGACCATGCCGACATGGTGCGTGACGGCGGGCGCACCGAGACCGCTGTCCGGATCGAAGCGGGCTGTGACAATCGAGAGCGATCGCATCGTGATGGCACTCGATCGCTTCAGCCCGGAGAAGATCGGGTACCCGCACAACCTGACTGGCGACACGACAGCCGTGGATCGAGGAGAGAAAGCTGTGAGCACCGAGAACGAGGGCACTTCGGTTCCCCCTGCCCCGTCCGCACCTCCCGTGCCGGTGGACGCTCCCGCTGCTCCCGCACCGCCCGCGCCGGGGTCCGCCCCGTCGGCCCCTCAGGGGGCCGGGTACGACACGGTGAGCCAGGGAGCGGTGCACGGCGGCCACGGGGCGCCGGGTGAGCAGCACGAAGCACAGAGCGCGCCCGGGGCGCACGGCGAGCAGGGTGCGCCTGCCGCGGGCGGCTCCCCGGTGGGCGACTGGCCGCCCCCGCCGCCGGCCGTGCCGGCCTACGCGTCGGGCGGTGGCGCGGGTGGCGCCGACGGGACGGCGTGGGGCGCCTCCTATCAGCAGCCGCAGCCCAAGCCGGGCGGCAAGCGCGGCGGTCTCGTCGCCGGGATCATCGCGGCCGCGCTGGTCGCGGGCGTCGTCGGCGGCGGCGTCGGCTACTGGGCGGCGGAGCGCAACGACGACGGCGGCAGCGGTTCCACGACCGTCTCCGCCTCCAGCCCCGCCGACGTCAAGCGCGACCCGGGCACCGTCGCGGGCGTCGCCGCCAAGGCGCTGCCCAGTACGGTCACCATCGAGGCCGAGGGCAACAACGGCGAGGGCGGCACGGGCACCGGCTTCGTGTACGACAAGGAAGGCCACATCCTCACCAACAACCACGTGGTGGCGGAGGCCGTGGACGGCGGCAAGCTCTCGGCGACGTTCTCGAACGGCAAGAAGTACGACGCCGAGGTGATCGGCCACGCACAGGGCTACGACGTCGCGGTCATCAAGCTCAAGAACGCGCCGAGCAACCTCCAGCCCCTCCACCTGGGCAACTCCGACAAGGTCGCGGTCGGCGACTCGACCATCGCGATCGGCGCGCCCTTCGGCCTGTCGAACACGGTGACGACGGGCATCATCTCCGCCAAGGACCGCCCGGTGGCCTCCAGCGACGGTTCCAGCGGCAGCAAGGCCTCGTACATGAGCGCCCTGCAGACCGACGCGTCGATCAACCCGGGCAACTCCGGCGGCCCGCTCCTGGACGGCAGCGGGAACGTGATCGGCATCAACTCCGCCATCCAGTCCGCCTCCAGCGGCGGACTCGGCGGTTCGGGCCAGTCCGGTTCGATCGGCCTCGGCTTCGCCATCCCGATCAACCAGGCCGACATGGTCGCCCAGCAGCTGATCAAGACCGGCGAGCCGGTCTACCCCGTCATCGGCGCCACCGTCTCCATGGACGACAACACCAGCGGGGCGACCATCACCGAGCAGGGCGCGGGCGGCTCCGCGGCCGTCACGCCGAACGGCCCGGCGGCCAAGGCGGGCCTCAAGTCCGGCGACACGATCACCAAGCTGGACGACACGGTGGTCGACTCGGGCCCGACCCTCATCGGCCAGATCTGGACGCACAAGCCCGGCGACACCGTGAAGCTCACGTTCACGCGTGACGGCAAGGAGCGCACGGTGGACGTGACGCTCGGCGAACGCAAGGGCGACAGCAGCTGACGGCCCCGCCGCGGGGACCCGCTACCCTGGTCCCCGCGCCACGACGGCTCCGAGCCGTTCACGAGCGCGGGGTGGGTTGCCCGAGCGGCCTAAGGGAACGGTCTTGAAAACCGTCGTGGCGAGAGTCACCGTGGGTTCAAATCCCACACCCACCGCAGCAGGTCAGAAGGGGTGCTCCGCTAGCCGGAGCACCCCTTCCGCGTGCTCCTTGGAGAACGCTCGTGGTCGCCGGGAAATCCCGTTGACCTCGGTGGGCGGGGGGCAGTTGGATGAGCGCAGGCCCCGGGCGTTGGCAAGTTCGGGTGGCCGGCCGACGGTTGCGCCCGCCTAGCTCCTGCTCGGAGCGGGGTACGTCTCATGACGGGCACCGTCGGCCGCTTCGTGTTCCCGGGGCGTCCGTTGTGACGCGTCGTCGGCCGGACTCCACCCGCCGGAATGAACGCTTTCCCTCCGTGGAGGGGTCCGGTCCACGCGCCAGGGTGATCGTTCGCATCCCGCGGCCGGGAGCGTGGGTTGAACACGGCGTGAGTTCCGAAAGCACCTCCCCGATACTGTCCGTTCCGCTGGCCGCCTCCCCCGTCGTCGGCTGCGACGCCGAGAGCGTGATGGAGGCGGGCACCAGTACGCCCGGCGACATAATCGTCCGCTCCTGCGCGGCAGCCGGGTCCGCTCTGCGGATCGAGCTCCAGGGCGACATCGACCACCACAGCGCGCGACCGCTCCGAACCGTTCTGACCGTCGGGGCCCTCTGCGGCTACCGGCACCTCAGCCTCGACGTACGGCGCGTCACCTTCGCCGATTCCGCCCTGCTCAGGGTCATCGACGGCTGGAGCCGTCACGGGCGGACCCTCCACATCGGCACCTGCTCGCCCGCCGTCCGACGGCTCATGGAGGCCGCTCGCCGCGTGGGCCGGACCGCCACCGAGGGGGTGTGCCGGTGACGTTCACGATTCTGACCGTGGTGCCCCTCGTGCTGTCCGTGGTCATCCTGCACTGGCCCGGGTGCGCACCGGCCGGCGATCACCGCTCTCGCCCGGTCGGGCGCGACCGGAGCGGCTGTCCTGGGCCGATGCGCCGAGTGCCGTCGGGAGCCCGTAGGACACGCGGGTAGCCACACTCCGTGTCCGTCACCGCCCTGCCCGCGCCGCCACCGTCCGGACTCCGTACTGGAGGACGGACGGTGGCGGCGCGCGAGCCTCAGGAACCGGCCGTGAGCCGGGCCGCCGAGGCGATCGTCGAGCGGGCCTCCCGTTCCGTCAGGCCGGTCTGGACCGCGGCGGTGACGAGGGCGTCGGCGAGGGTGTCGCCGATGCCGTTCTCGTAGGCGCGGCACGCCGCCCAGAAGAGGCGGGTGTTGCGCTGGCCCTCGTGGGCGCCCAGCACGAACTGGACCAGGCCCGTGCCGTGCCGGCCGCCGGGGCCCGGCGCGGAGTGGTGCGGGCGCGGCGGGGGCGTGAGCAGGCGCAGCAGGGCCGGCGGGCAGGGGGCCGGCGAGAGGCGGGCGGTGCCGGGGACCGTGCTGTAGACGCCGTGCTCGGTGCGGGAGCCGGGGCCCACCAGATAGCCGCCCGCGCCGCGGATGTCGATGCCGGGGGCCAGCCGGCCCGCCGAGTTGGGCACCACGACGTCCGGCGGCCCGGAGAGCCACAGGTGCCGGCCGCCGCTCGGCGTGCTCACGACCACCGTGTCCGGGATCGTGAAGAGATGCCGTAAAGCCAGCTCGCGCAGTGAGGCCGTGGAGTTCGTGCCGGCCTTGGTGTCCAGGTCGACGCCGATGAGGTGGTGCGGGGGCAGACCGCACGCGATGCCGTACCCGGTCGCCCGGGGAGCGGCGGCGAACAGCGCGCGGATGCGGCGCGGGTCGGTCGACGCGTCGTACACCCCGTGCCCCGGAAGCCCGCATTCGCCGTGGCAGCGCGGCACGGACGGAGGGTCGTCGCGGTGCGGGGAGGGCAGCGCGGGGAGCTTGGTGCGCGACAGCGGGATCACGGCGTACCCGCGCTCGGCCGCGGACAGGGCGTGCGCGAGAGCGAGGGTCGCGAGGGGCGCATTCGGCGAGCCGGGTGCGGCGGGCGGGCGGTGGGCGGGGTGCGGATCGATGGCGGCCATGCCTTCATTTTCGTACAGGCGTTCGAAAGAGGGAAGAGGGGTGGGGCATTCGGGGGAGGGGCCGGGAGCCGATTGACCAAAAATGTGCTGAAACGCTTCACCGTATGGGGGGTCTGGGGTGTGATCGTCCGGAGATAGCGCATTCGCGGCTGAGCTGGGGTTTTGTGGTTGTGAAGAGGGTTTATCGACATGTCCTCACGCTTGCGTGTGAAGAGAGGCTTCTGGGGTGGTTCGCCAGGGATTCGGTGGGCAACTCTGGTCTCGCGACGTCGTGAACATCACCAAGGCGGTCGGCCAACTGCCTTGGAGCAACCCGTACTTCCCGGGTGCCGGACCCCCGTCCGAGCCCCCGGTGCGTACTCCCTGTTCTGGAGGAAAGACATGGCTTCCATCCGTACCGCCCGTGCCATCGCCGCCGTCGCCGCCCTGCCGCTCGCCGCGGCCCTGTTCTCCGGGGTGGCGATCGCCGACAACGGCTCGTTCGCGGACAACGGATCGAACGCGGGGGTGGCGACGGTGAGTGGCAGTGGTGTCGGCCACGACAACAACGGCAACTCGTCCACCACGCAGCAGCAGGCAGTCGGCAGCGGTGCCTCGAACCAGAGCAACACGGCTCAGGTGAACGGCTCGGCCTGGACGGCGATCGACCAGTCCAACCACAACATCGCGGTGAACTTCACCGAGCTCTGGTGAGCCTTCGGCCCCTGCCCGTCAGGGGTCGCACGGGGTGTGTGACAGTCCGCGCGGCGGTGCTCCGGCACCGCCGCGCAGGCGTGTGCGGGGCCGCACGCGCGGGCGGCCGATCCGGTGGTGGATCTCTTGACAGTGCACGGTATCTGACGGACAGTCAGAAACCCTTGGTTCTGCCTAGGTCCGGGAGGGCCGCCGCCGTGCACCTCGCCCCCACCGACCGCCAGCGCGAGCTGCGCGGTGAACTGCGCGCACGATTCCGTACGTTGATGCCGGACGGCCCGCCCGCCGCCGACGACCCGGCCGGGCAGCGCAGGGTGCTGCGCCGGATCGGCGCCGAGGGGTTGCTCGGCCTCGGCTGGCCCGAGGAGTACGGCGGCCAGGGTCGCGGCCCCGACGAGCAGTTCGTGTTCTTCGACGAGGCGTACCGGGCCGGCGCGCCGGTCTCCATGGTCACGCTCAACACCGTCGGACCGACCCTCATGAAGTACGGCACCGCGGAGCAGAAGGCCTACTTCCTGCCGCGCATCCTCAGTGGCGACCTCGTCTTCGCGATCGGCTACAGCGAGCCGTCGGCGGGCACCGACCTCGCCGCGCTGCGCACGCGCGCGGTGCGGGACGAGGCGAGCGGCGACTGGCTGATCGACGGCCAGAAGGTCTTCACGTCGAACGCGCAGAACGCCGACTGGATCTGGCTCGCCTGCCGCACCGACCCCGAGGCGCCCAAGCACCAGGGCATCTCGATCATCCTCGTGCCGACGGACGCCCCCGGCTTCTCCTGGACCCCGATCGACACCGTCGGCGGGCTGAGAACGACGGCCACGTACTACGACGGGATCCGGGTCCCCGGCACGAACGTCGTCGGGGAGGTGAACGGCGGCTGGGGCCTCATCACCAACCAGCTCAATCACGAGCGGGTGGCCCTCGCCGCGATCGGCATGCAGGCCGAGGACTTCTACGCCGATGTCCTCGCCGCCGCCCGTACCCCCGATCCGGTGACGGGCGAACGCCGGGTTGACTCGCCCTGGATCCGTTCCGCGCTGGCCGAGGCGCATGCCCGGCTGGCGGCAACGCGCCTGCTCAACTGGCGTTTGGTGGGGGACGTCGGGGCGGACCGGCTGGCCCCCGGGGACGCCAGCGGGGTGAAGTTCGCGGGAACGGAATCCGCGGTCGAGACGTATCGCCTGTGTCAGCAGATCGCGGGCGACGCCGGGTGGGTGAGGTCCGGATCGCCGGGGGTGTTCGGGGTGGCGGGCGGTGATTCCGCCCTGGGGGACGGGGAGTTGGAGCGGATGAACCGGGCGGCGCAGATCAACACGTTCGGCGGCGGGGTCAGCGAGGTGCAGCGGGAGATCGTGGCCACGATGCGGCTCGGGATGAAGCGGGGGAGGCGGTGAGGGGCATGTCCGAGGAGCGGGACGGCGGGGTGCGGGACGGCGGGGTGTACGAGGAGCTGCTGACGTTCGAGGGGCGGACCGCGGCGAGCGGCCTGGAGGGCAAGGACCCGGTGAACGTGCCGATGATCCGCCACTGGTGCGAGGCCATGGGCGACACCAACCCGGCGTACGAGGGCCCGGACGCGGTCGCGCCGGCGACGATGCTCCAGGCCTGGACGATGGGCGGCCTGTCCGGGTACGAGGGGCGCTCGCCCGCCCACGACGAGCTGTTCGCCCTGCTCGACGGCGCCGGGTACACCTCGGTCGTCGCCACCGACTGCGAGCAGGAGTACCTGCGGCCGCTGCGCCCCGGTGACGTGATCACCTACGACTCGGTGATCGAGTCGGTGTCGCCGCTGAAGACGACGAAGCTCGGCACGGGCCACTTCGTCACGACCCGGATGGACGTGCGGGCCGGTGGCGAGCTGGCCGGGACGCACCGGTTCAGGATCCTCAAGTACGCGCCCGCCCGGCGGAGTTCCCCTGCGGCGCAGAGCAGGAAGTCACGGCCGCGGCCGGTCGTGAACCGGGACAACGCCGGGTTCTGGGACGGCGTCGCCCGGCACAAGCTGCTGATCCAGCGCTGCACGGGCTGCGCCACGCTGCGCTTCCCGTGGCTGCCGGGGTGCAATGCGTGCGGCGGCCAGGAGTGGGACACGGTCGAGGCGAGCGGCGAGGGCACGGTCTTCTCCTACGTCGTCATGCACCACCCGCCCTTCCCGGCGTTCGACCCGCCCTACGCGGTGGGGCTGATCGAGCTCGCCGAAGGGGTGCGCATCGTCAGCAATGTGATCGGGGTGCCCTACGACAAGGTGCGGATCGGGCTGCCGGTGCGGCTGGAGTTCCTGCGGGCCGACGAGGAGTGGGAGCTGCCCGTCTTCCGGGCGGCCGAGGACGGGGAGGCGTGACATGGACTTCACTCCCACGTCCGAGCAGGAGGCGGCGCGCGAGCTGGCCGCGCGGATCTTCGGCGACCTGTCCACACCGGAGCGGCTCACGGGTCTCGACGGCGGCACGGACGCCGGGCTGTGGAAGGCGCTGGGGGACGCCGGCCTGGCCGCCGCGGTGGAGGAGACCGGGCTGCTCGGCCTGGTGCTGATGCTGGAGGAGCAGGGCAGGACGACGGCGCAGGTGCCGTTCGCGGCGAGCTGTGTGTACGGGCTGCTCGCGGTCGCGGCGCACGGCACGGCCGGGCAGCGGGAGCGGCTGCTCCCGGGACTGCGGGACGGCTCCGCCGTGGCGGCGGGGGCGTTTCCGGGGCGTACGGGGATCATGGTGTCCGCGCCGGACGGTGGCGCAGGGGCGGCGGAGCTGACCGGGGTCGTGCCCTGGGTGCCCTGGCTGCGGGACGCCACCCACGTCCTCGTGGCGGTCCGCGAAAAAGTTGCCCACAGCCTGTGGATGGTGCGGGCGGCCGACGCCCGGTGCGAGCCCGTCGAGCTGACCGCGCCCTGGTCGGCGGGGCGGCTCGTGCTCGACGGCACCCCGGCCGAGCGGATCGGCGGCCCCGGCGCGTACGAGGACGTGCTGGCGGCGGCGCGCACCGCGTTCGCCGGGCTGCAGGCCGGTGTCTGCGCGGGATCGCTGGCCAGAGCCGTGGAGTACACCAACGAGCGGGAGCAGTTCGGGCGCCCCCTCGCGGCCAAGCAGGGCGTCCAGCTCCGGGCGGCGGAAGCCCACATGGACGTCGAGGCGATCCGGGTCACCGCGTACGAGGCCGCCTGGCGGCGGGACGCCGGGCTCGGGTACCGCGGCCATGCGCTGACCGCCGCCTGGTGGGCGTCGGAGGCGGGAAAGCGCGTGGTGCACACGGGCCAGCATCTGCACGGCGGTCTGGGCGCCGACCTGGACCACCCGGTGCACCGGCACTTCCTGTGGGGGCGTCAGCTCGACGGCTATCTCGGATGCGGCAGTGAAGTACTGGAGGAGCTGGGCGAGTTGATCGCCGCCGGCACTCATGAGGGAGGCGAGTCGGCATGAAGGCAGGCGAAGTGCTGCCCCCGTTGGAGATACCCGTCACCAGAACCCTGATCGTCGCCGGGGCCATCGCGTCCCGTGACTACCAGGACGTGCACCACGACGCGGAGCTGGCACGGGCGAAGGGCTCCCCCGACATCTTCATGAACATCCTGACGACGAACGGCCTGGTGGGGCGGTACATCACCGACCACTTCGGGGCCACGGCGGTGCTGCGCAAGGTCGCGATCCGGCTCGGCGCGCCCAACCACCCCGGCGACACCATGGTGCTGACCGGCGAGGTGACGGAGGTCGAGACCGGACCCGACGGCGCGACCGCGCGGGTCCGGGTCGTCGGGAAGAACGGCATCGGAAGCCATGTCACCGGCACGGTCACGGTCACCGTGCCCACCGCCGAGGCGACTTCGGACGACGGGGGTCCGGCATGAGTGTGCGGACCAGGGACCGGCTCGGCGGACGGGCGGCGATCGCCGGTATCGGCGCCACCGAGTTCTCCAAGGATTCGGGCCGCAGCGAGCTGAAGCTGGCCGTCGAGGCGGTGCACGCGGCGCTCGACGACGCCGGGCTCACCCCTGCCGACGTCGACGGCCTGGTCACCTTCACCATGGACACCAGCCCGGAGATCACCGTGGCGCAGGCCGCGGGCATGGGGGAGCTCTCCTTCTTCTCACGGGTGCACTACGGCGGCGGCGCGGCCTGCGGCACCGTGCAGCAGGCGGCCCTCGCGGTGGCGAGCGGCGTGGCCGACGTCGTCGTCTGCTACCGGGCGTTCAACGAGCGGTCGGGCCGCCGCTTCGGCTCCGGCGTGCAGCACCGCGAGCCGTCGGCGGAGGGCGCGGCCCTCGGCTGGAACCTGCCGTTCGGGTTGCTCACCCCGGCGTCCTGGGTGGCGATGGCGGCGCAGCGCTATCTGCACACGTACGGGCTCGGCCCCGAGGTGTTCGGCCAGGTCGCCGTCGTCGACCGCGCGTACGCGGCGACGAACCCGGCCGCGTACTTCTACGGCAGACCGATCACCCTCGCCGACCACGCCGCCTCCCGCTGGATCGTCGAGCCGCTGCGGCTGCTCGACTGCTGCCAGGAGACCGACGGAGGCCAGGCGATCGTCGTCACCAGTGTCGAGCGGGCCCGCGATCTGCCGAACCCGCCGGTCGTGATCCGGGCGGCGGCGCAGGGCGCGGGCCGGGCCCAGGAGCAGATGACCAGCTTCTACCGGGACGATCTGACCGGGCTGCCCGAAATGAGCGTCGTGGCACGGCAGTTGTGGCGCACGGCGGGGCTGGGCCCGGACGACATCGACGTGGGAATCCTCTACGACCACTTCACGCCGTTCGTGCTGATGCAGCTGGAGGAGTTCGGGTTCTGCGGGCCCGGGGAGGCGGCCGGTTTCGTCGCCGAGGAGCTACTGCCGATCAACACGCACGGCGGGCAGCTCGGCGAGGCGTATCTGCACGGGATGAACGGGATAGCGGAGGCCGTGCGCCAGCTGCGGGGCACGGCGGTGAACCAGAGATCCGGCGCGGCGACGGCACTGGTGACCGCGGGCACCGGGGTCCCCACTTCGGGTCTGATTCTGGGGGCGGACGGCTGAACGGGGCGCGTGTTTCCGGCCCGCGCGCACCGGCGGGCCCTTCACTCGCCCCATGTACCGACAAAAAATGATCATGGGATTCGGGGTGTTCCTGGCACTCCTGCTCGGCGGCACCGCCGCCCTGCCGGAGGCCGCCGCCTCGGGCAAGGACGTGGCCGAGACCGACGCGGCGTCGTCCGCGCCGTGGTCGGCCCCGGTGCGCACCTTCCACGGCCGGGCCTTCGACATCTGCCGGGCCCCGTCGCAGGACACGATGCGGCGCTGGCGGTCGTCCGACTACCGGGCGGTGGGCGTCTACTTCGGCGGCCGCGGCCGGTTCTGCCAGGACCAGCCGCATCTGAACCGCGACTGGATGCGCGCGGTCGACTCGATGGGGTGGAGCGTGCTGCCCGTGTACGTGGGCTCGCAGTCGCCCTGTGTCAGCGCGGGCCACAAGAAGGGTCTCGGCATCGGCGACCGGCCGTGGACCGAGGGCGTCCGGGAGGCCAGGGACGCGGTGCGCCGGGCCGGGGAGGTGGGCATCGGGCGGAGCAGCCCGCTCTATCTCGACATGGAGGCGTACAACTACCGCAAGCGGGCCTGCGCGGACCGGACGCTGGCGTTCGTGCGCGCGTGGAGCAAGGAGGTGCGCGGGCGCGGTTACGTTCCCGGCTTCTACAGCAGCGCCGATTCGGGCGTGCGGCACCTGCAGTCGGCCCGGCGGGCGGGCGTGCCGGACCTGCCCTCGGTGGTGTGGTTCGCGCGCTGGCACACCAGGCCCAGCCTGTACGGCGAACCCTCGCTCAGCCGGAACGCCTGGCGCCCCGAGCGCCGGATCCACCAGTACGCGGGCAATGTGAAGGAGCGGCACGGCGGCCGCACGCTGGTGATCGACCGGAACCTGGTGAACGCGCCGGTGGCACGCGTCGACTGAATCCCCGCACCGCGCGTCTGTGGCAGGCTTCCCGGAGCGGAACGTCCGGCGGGCTCTTAGGGGGACAGGGTTCTCGGGGCCGAACCCTCAGGGGCCCTCATCCCCTCCTCCACCTTCAGGAGGTGGGGCTACCACCCCTCGTACAACCTGAGGCGGACGCCGCTTCGGGACCTCCGGCCGATCCGCGACGGTAGGGGTCGCTCTTAGCGTGGAGTCATGACCCCAACCCTGGCGTCTGTCTGCCCCAGCGCATCGGAGCCGGCGACGCGTACCCACACCGGGACCCACCCGGCGCACACGGCGTACCCGTCGTTCGCGTCGTACGTCCGCGCACGCCAGACCGCTCTCCTGCGCACCGCCCGCTCGCTGACCGCGAACCCGTGCGACGCCGAGGACCTGTTGCAGACCGCGCTCACGAAGACGTACGTCGCGTGGGACCGGATCGAGGACCACCGGGCGCTCGACGGCTATGTGCGCCGCGCCCTGCTGAACACGCGGACGTCGCAGTGGCGCAAGCGCAAGGTCGACGAGTTCGTCTGCGACGAGCTGCCCGAGCCGCCGGTGGTGCCCGCCGGGGACCCGGCCGAGCAGCAGGCGCTGCGCGACGCCATGTGGCGCGCCATCATGAAGCTGCCCGCACGGCAGCGGGCGATGGTCGTGCTGCGGTACTACGAGGATCTGAGCGAGGCCCAGACGGCCGCCGTGCTCGGGGTCTCCATCGGCACGGTGAAGAGCGCGGTGTCGCGGGCGCTCGGGAAGCTGCGCGAGGACCCGGAGCTGCGTCCCGCGCACGTCTGAGGTGATCGATCATTCCCGGGACTAGTGACATACCGAGTGGTATGCGGTGAGAATCGGCGGAACCCTACTGCTCCGTAGCGCCCACCGGGAGGACGCCGTGCTGAGCACGATGCAGGACGTACCGCTGACTGTGACCCGCATCCTGAATCACGGAGTGCGTGTTCACGGCACCTCGCGGATCACCACATGGACGGGCGAGGGTGAGCCGCACCGCCGCACGTTCGCCGAGGTGGGAGCCCGCGCGGCCCAGTTGGCCCACGCCCTCCACGACGATCTGGGCATCCAGGACGACGACCGGGTCGCCACCCTCATGTGGAACAACTCGGAGCATGTCGAGACATACTTCGCGGCCCCCGCGATGGGCGCCGTGCTGCACACGCTCAACCTCCGCCTCCCCGCGGAGCAGCTGGTCTGGATCGTGAACCACGCCGCCGACCGGGTGATCATCGTCAACGGTTCGCTGCTGCCGCTGCTCGCCCCGCTGCTGCCGAAGCTGCCGGGGGTCGAGCACCTCGTCGTCTCCGGCCCCGGCGACCGCTCCGTGCTCGACGGCGCCCGGCCCCAGGTCCACGACTACGAGGACCTCATCGCCGGGAAGCCGACCACGTACGACTGGCCGGAGCTGGACGAACGCCGGGCCGCGGCCATGTGCTACACCTCCGGCACCACCGGCGACCCCAAGGGCGTCGTCTACTCGCACCGCTCCATCTACCTGCACTCCATGCAGGTCAACATGACGCAGTCGATGGGGCTCACCGACGCCGACACCTCGCTGGTCGTCGTGCCCCAGTTCCACGTCAACGCCTGGGGGCTGCCGCACGCCACCTTCATGACCGGCGTGAACATGCTGATGCCGGACCGGTTCCTGCAGCCCGCGCCGCTCGCCGAGATGATCGAGTCCGAGCGGCCCACGCACGCCGCCGCCGTCCCCACCATCTGGCAGGGCCTGCTCGCCGAGCTGACGGCCAAGCCGCGCGACGTCTCCTCGCTCACCCAGGTCACCATCGGCGGCTCGGCCTGTCCGCCCTCCCTCATGAAGGCGTTCGACGACCTCGGCATGCGGGTCTGTCACGCCTGGGGCATGACCGAGACCTCGCCGCTGGGGACCATCGCCCGTCCCCCGGCGGGCGTCGAGCCGGGCAGCGACGAGGAGTTCGCCTACCGCCTCACCCAGGGCCGCTTCCCGGCGGGCGTCGAGGCGCGCCTCAGCGGCCCCGGCGGCGAGATCCTGCCCTGGGACGGTGAGTCCGCGGGCGAGCTGGAGGTGCGCGGCAACTGGATCGCGGGCGCCTACTACGGCGGCCAGGACAGTGAACCGCTGCGGCCCGACGACAAGTTCAGCGAGGACGGCTGGCTCAAGACCGGCGACGTCGGCACGATCAGCCCCGACGGCTTCCTCACCCTCACCGACCGCGCCAAGGACGTCATCAAGTCCGGCGGCGAATGGATCTCCAGCGTCGACCTGGAGAACGCGCTGATGTCCCACCCGGACGTCGCCGAGGCCGCCGTCGTGGCCGTGCCGGACGAGAAGTGGGGCGAGCGGCCGCTCGCGACCGTCGTGCTGAAGGAGGGCGCGAGCGCGGACTTCGAGACGCTGCGGACGTTCCTCGCCGAGAAGGTCGCCAAGTGGCAGCTGCCCGAGCGCTGGACGATCATCTCCGCGGTCCCCAAGACCAGCGTCGGCAAGTTCGACAAGAAGGTGCTGCGCAAGCAGTACGCGGAGGGGGAACTGGACGTCACCCGGCTGTGACGGTCTGTTTCACGTGAAACAGGGCGGCCCGAACGGGCCGCCCTGTCGCGTCAGTTGGTCCCTATCTTCGCCAGCAGGTCCACGATCCGGCCCTGCACCTCGGTGCTCGTCGACCGCTCGGCCAGGAACAGCACCGTCTCCCCCGCCGCGAGCCGCGGCAGGTCGTCGTGGTCGACGGCGGCCGTGTAGACGACGAGCGGGGTGCGGTTCAGCTGCCCGTTCGCCCGCAGCCAGTCGATGATGCCCGCGCGCCGACGGCGTACCTGGAGCAGATCCATGACCACCAGGTTCGGCCGCATCTGCGCGGCGAGCGTCACCGCGTCCGCGTCGCTCGCGGCCCGCGCCACCTGCATACCGCGCCGCTCCAGGGTCGCGGTCAGGGCGAGCGCGATCTCCTCGTGCTCCTCGATCAGCAGGACCCGCGGCGGGTGCTGCTCGCTGTCGCGCGGCGCGAGCGCCTTCAGCAGGATCGCCGGATCGGCTCCGTACGCGGCTTCGCGCGTCGCCTGCCCGAGCCCCGCGGTCACCAGGACCGGGACCTCGGCCGCGACGGCGGCCTGGCGCAGCGACTGCAGCGCGGTACGGGTGATCGGCCCGGTCAGCGGGTCGACGAAGAGTGCGGCCGGGAACGCCGCGATCTGCGCGTCGACCTCCTCGCGGGAGTGCACGGTCACCGGGCGGTAGCCGCGCTCGCTCAGCGCCTGCTGCGTCGTGACGTCCGGCGCCGGCCACACCAGGAGGCGGCGCGGGTTGTCCAGCGGCTCCGGCGGCAGTTCGTCGTCCATCGGCTGCGGCTGCGGCCGGTTGGCGACCTCGACCGCGCCGCCGGGACCGTCCAGCGGCTCGGGGCCCTCGTCGGCGTCCTGATCCGGTGCTCCTATGGCGTAGGAGCGGCCGGCGCCCTCGGACGGGTTCATCGACGACAACAACGGGGGCTGCGGCGGCTGCTGCGCGGACTGCGGCTGGGGGTGCGGGCGCGCCGTAGTCCCCTGTGCCGGGGTCTCGGCGGTCTCCGGCTGGTCCTGCCGGTTGGACAGCTTGCGCCGCCGTCCCGACGCGGAACCGCCGCCGAGCGTCTGACCCTCCTGCTGCGGCACTCCCTGCGGGGGCGTCGCCCCGGGCCGTACGGGGGCGGGCTGCTGACCGCGCTGTTGCTGCTGGGCGATCTGCCGCCCGAACGGCACGCCCTGGCCCAGGGTGCGCACGCTGAAGGCGCGGCCCTGTGTCGAGTTGGTGTCTCCGGTCGGTGCGGCCGGGTCCTGCGGGGCCTCCGCGGGGAGCGGCTGGGCGGCGGGCAGCGGCTGGGCCACGGACTCCGCGGGCTTCGGCGTGCCCTGTGCGGGCGTGCTCTGCGTCGGGTGCGGCTGCGGCGGCGTGTGGTCGTCCTGCGCCGGGTGCTGCGCGGCGGCGTGCTGCTGCTCGTCGGGCAGCGGGAGCGGCAGGGGCTGGGCGCCCGCGTTCTGCGGTGCCTCGGTCTCGTCCTGCTGCTGAGGATGCTGAGGATGCTGAGGATGCTGAGGATGCTGTGTCGCCTGCTGGGCCGGCTCGGGTGCCCGGTCGGCCTGCGCGGGCGGCAGCGCGAACCTCTCGCGCGGGGCCGCCTCTTCCGGCGCCGTGGCGCCCTGGGGCTGCGCGGCACCGAGAGCACGCCGCGCGCGCCGCCCCGAGGGCTGCGCCGGGGAACCCGCGAGCTCCAGCTCGCTGCCCTGGCCCTGGCCGGTGGGGGCCGACGGCAGCGCGGGCTGCTCCTGGCCCTCCGCGCGCCGGGCCCTGCGGCCGGTCGGCGCGGGCACGCCCTGCGGCGGCACCGTGTCGCCCAGCGCGGGCGAGCCCGCCGCGTGCTCGGCCGCGGTCATCACGGAACCCTCGGTCGCCGCGCCGTCCGCGGACCGCGCCCGGCGCCGCCCGGTACCACCGGAGGCCTGCGCCGGGGGCTCTGCCCCGGCCTGCGTCCCGTCACCGTCCACGGGAGCGGGAGGAGCGGACAGCTCCGCCGGGGCGGGCGAACCCTCCTCGGCGGCACGCCGTCCGCGCCGCCGCCCGGTCCCGCCGGACGCGGCAGCGGCCGCGCCCTCGCCCGGCAGTCCGCTCTCCAGGAAGGAGTCGACCGAGGGCCCGGCGGCCCGGCGCGCACGGCGCCGCCCGCCGCCCGCGGCCGAACCGGCCTGCTCGGGCACGCTCGGCCTGTCCTCCTCGGCCACCGGCTCGGGTTCGGGCTCGGGTACGGGGGCGGGCGCGGCCGGAACCACCCCGGCACCGCTGCCGATCGGCACCTCGAGCACGTACGCGCTGCCGCCCATGCCCGGCATCTCGTGCGTCTGCAGCACACCGCCGTGCGCCCGCACGATGCCTCGGACGATCGGCTCGTGCACCGGATCGCCGCCGGCATAGGGGCCGCGCACCTCGATGCGCACGCTCTCGCCGCGCTGCGCCGCGGCCACCACCACGGTGTTGTCGACGTATCCGGGACCGGTGGCCGCCCGCGCGTTCCCCGTCGCGTCGATCCCGGCGACGTCGGCCACCAGGTGCGCGAGGGCGGTGGCGAGCCGTCCGGCGTCCACCTCGGCCTCTATCGGCGGCGCGTGCACGGCGAACTGCACCCGGCCGGGCCCGATCAGCTCGACGGCTCCGTCGACACCCGCCGCCACGACGGCGTCGAGCATCACCTTCGTACGGGAGAGCGCGCCACCGCCCTCGTCGAGCGACTGATAGGCGAGGACGTTGTCGACGAGCGTCGTCATCCGTGAGTAGCCGGCGGCCAGGTGGTGCAGGACCTGGTTCGCCTCCGGCCACAGCTGGCCCGCGTCGTCGGCGGCGAGCTGCGACAGCTCCTGCCGCAGGTTCTCCAGCGGCCCGCGCAGCGACTGCCCGAGCACCGCCAGCAGCTGCGTGTGCCGGGCGGCCAGGGCCTCGTAACGGTCCTTCTCCCGCTCGGCGAAGGCGGCACCGCGCTCCCGCTCGGCGGACACCTCCTCGGCGTGCTGCTCGCGCAGCTCGGCCAGTTCGGCGGCCAGCTCGTCGCGGACCCGCGCGAGGTCGGCGTCGCGCTCCGCGCGCTCCTGCTCGGCGATCTCGTCGCGCCGGGCGATCTCCTCCGCGTGCTCCTCGACCAGCTTGTCGTAGGGGCGGCGGTCGGTGAAGGTCATGACGGCGCCGACCAGTTGGTCGCCGTCGCGCACCGGGGCCGTCGTCATGTCGACGGGCACCCGCTCGCCGTTCTTGGCCCACAGCACCTGCCCGCGCACCCGGTGCTTGCGCCCGGAGCGCAGGGTGTCGGCGAGCGGCGACTCCTCGTAGGGGAACGCGTCGCCGTCGGGCCGCGAGTGCAGGACGAGCTGGTGCAGTTCCTGCCCGCCGAGGTCGCTCGCCCGGAAGCCCAGGATCTGCGCGGCGGCGGGATTGACGAGCACGATCCGCCCGTCGGTGTCGGTGCCGACGACGCCCTCGGCCGCGGCCCGCAGGATCATCTCGGTCTGCCGCTGCGAACGGGCCAGCTCGGCCTCGGTGTCGACCGTGCCCGACAGGTCGCGCACGACGAGCATCAGCAACTCGGTGCCGCTGAAGGAGCCGCCGCCAGCGCCGTACGAGGAGTCGTACGGGTCCACGGCGTCCCGGGCGCTGTCGGCGAGGTTCGCCGAGGTGACCTCGACCGGGAACTCACTGCCGTCGGTGCGCCGGGCGATCATCCGCGTCGGCTTGGTCCGCCCGCGCTCGTCGGTGACCGTGTCGGGCCGCCGCATCGAGCCGGGGATCAGCCGGGAGTCGAACTCCGGCAGCAGATCGAGCAGTCCGCGCCCGACCAGCGCCGTCCCCGGGGCCTCGAAGGCCTCCAGGGCGATCGAATTGGCATTGACGACGGTCCCGTTGGTGTTGACCAGCACCAATGCGTCCGGGAGCGCATCGAGTATGGCTGCGAGGCGAGCAGCGCCTCGGGATGGCCTGCTGCTCACGACGACGCTTCCTCCCTGATGTACCGCTTTACCGCGACGTGCCGACCGCGCCAGCCATCTTGCCGCGCGAAGCACAACGTGTCACGGGAGGGAGTCTACGGGCACGGCTTCTCTGCGCGACCCCGGATGAGAGGGAGCCCACGTAGAGGCGACGAAGAGGATGTGGGGATCGCACGAAGGCGATGTGCCCGATGGACCCAGGGTCACGGAGCGGTAGCAGGCAGCACGGGGACCAGCTGCCGCCACCGCGCGGTCTCGCAGCCGTTGCTCAGCTTGTACGAGGCGTCGACGGGCCGCCCGTGCCAGGTGCCGGTGATGTGCGCCGTCGCGGGCCCGCCGTACAGCATCGTGCACTGCGCCCCGGCCGGTACCGGCGCGAACGGATCGGTGCCGTCCGCCGCGATCCGGTCGAGCGTCGCGCAGGCCGCGCCCGGGTCGCGGTGGGTGCCGCCGGCCGGACCGCACCGCAGGTCGGACGTGCCGTCGTGGCCGTTGCCCGAGTCGGCGACGGTGATGGTCAGCTCGTCGTGGCCGAAGGCGTGGCCGACCCCGTCGAGGGCGCTGAAGGGCGGCGGTGCGATGTGTCCCGGCCCGGTGTCGGCGTGCGCGGCCGCGGGCAGGGCCGTGAGGGCGGCGACGGTGGCGGCGGAGGTGACCAGGACGCAACGGGAGAGACGGCGCAGCAACATGCCCTGCCTAACGCGGCCGCGGCCCCGACGTTGCGCCCCCACACGGGCCTCAACACCTTTGCTCTGCGCCCCGGCCTCCTAGTACCGTAGGAGCCGATTGGTGACACGGCGCTCAGCTGTGTCATCATCTGCACGCAGCCGCTCGCGTTCGCGCAGGCGGGATGTGCTGGAGGCGTCGCCTAGTCCGGTCTATGGCGCCGCACTGCTAATGCGGTTTGGGCCTTAAAGCCCATCGAGGGTTCAAATCCCTCCGCCTCCGCAGCAAGATCCGAAGCCCCGGTCCACCAGGACCGGGGCTTCGCTGCTTGCGGGATGCACCCGAGGCGCGTTTTCGCAGGTCACAACGGGTGTGGCTAACGGATTTCACATGACGGCGGCAGTCATGTAATGTTCTTCTTGTCGCCGGGACGGGCCGAAAGGCCGGGAACGAAGACAACAACAAAAGAAAAAACAAGCACTCGTAGCTTAACGGATAGAGCATCTGACTACGGATCAGAAGGTTGCAGGTTCGAATCCTGCCGAGTGCACACAGCCAAGAGGCCCCCGGAGATGATCCGGGGGCCTCTTGCGTTGGCGGCATCGCCGCCTCTCGGCGTGAGTCAGCCGGTGTGGGTCACCACGGCGTCGATGAGGGCGGGCCAGAGTTCGCGGGGGCGGTCGTGGCCCATGTCGGGGAGCAGGAGGAGGTCGGCGTCGGGGATCAGGGACGCGGTGCGGCGGCCGCCGCTGGGGTCGATCAGGGTGTCGTCCAGGCCGTGGATCACCAGTGTCGGGACGCGGAGCTCGCGCAGTGCGTCCGCGCGGGAGCCGCTGAGGATCATCGCGCCGAGCTGACGGCCGATGCCCGCCGGGTAGTAGGCGCGGTCGTAGCCGGCGGCGGCCAGTTCGCGCAGGGCCGTGGCGTCGCCGTACCGCCGGGAGGCCCACACCAGTTCCCTCTCCGCCGCCGCGATGTAGGCCTCGCGGTCGGTGGGCTTCGGGGCGAACAGCACGGCCTGGGCCTCCGGGCTGGGGCGGCCGTACTCGCTCTCGCCGGTCGAGGACATCATCGACGTCAGGGTCAGCACCCGCTCCGGGGCGGACAGGGCCATCGTCTGGGCGATCATTCCGCCCATCGAGGCGCCGACCACGTGGGCGCGTTCGATGCCGAGGGCGGTGAGCAGGCCCAGGCCGTCGTCGGCCATGTCGGTGAGCCGGTAGGGGACCATCGCGAGGGCGGCGGGGATGTCGCCCGCGCTCACGGCGGCGATGAACGCGCCCATGTCGACGGGGTGGTCGGTGAACCTGGTGGACAGGCCGCAGTCGCGGTTGTCGTACCGGATCACGTAACGGCCGCGGTCCGCCAGCATCCGGCAGAAGTCCTCGTGCCAGGCGATCATCTGTGCCCCGAAGCCCATCACGAGCAGGACCGGAGGGTCGGCGGGATCACCGAAGGTCTCGTACGCGAGGGACACTTCGGGGGACACGGCGATGATCGACATGGGAGGAGCGTGGCACGGTCGGCCGTGGTGCGCACTCAGGATTCAGCGCAGTTGCTCGGCCAGGCCGACGATGATGCCCTCGGGGCCGCGGACGTAGGCGAGCAGGTAGCTGTCCTCGAAGCGGGCGATGTCGCCGAGGACTTCGGCGCCGTGCGGGCGCAGGCGGCCGACGGTGGCCTCCAGGTCGTCGACGGCGAACATGACGCGGTGGGTGCCGAGGATGTTGTGGGGGCGGTCGCGCGGCTCGGGGGCGGTCGCCCGGGGGGTGCGGTACTTCGAGAGTTCGAGGCGGCTGTGCCCGTCGGGGGTGCGGAGCATCGCGATGTCGCAGTGGACGCCGTCGAGTCCGGTGCACCGGTCGGCGACGGGGCCCTTCACCTCCGCCCTGCCCTCCAGTTCCATGCCGAGTTCCACGAAGTAGGCGATGGCGGCGTCCATGTCCTCGACGACGATGCCGACGTTGTCCATCCGCTGAATGGCCATGCTGGTCTCCTTCATCCGGGTCCGGTCACGGCTGGGACGGAGCCGGTGGCACGTTCTCGACATTCCCCGGACTGTCGACCGTAGTGGCTTCGGAGCGGGTCAGGCCGTGCCGCGCCGGACGGTGCTGATGGTGGCCGAGACCGCTGCCGTCGCGGCCAGGGAGCCGAGGGCGATCAGGACGACGCCGACCATGAACAGGCCGCTGGAGTCGTCCGACCAGTCGTAGGCGGCGGCCACCGTCAGGCCGGCCGTGGTGCCGAGGGTCGCGGCCGCGATGTGGTGGCGGGAGGCCGACCAGTAGACCGGGGCCAGCAGGGTCAGGACCAGGCCGATCACCTGCCAGGCGGCGTACGGGCCGGTCGTCGAGCCGTCGGGGTGGACGTCGCGGTGCTGGTCCCAGCCGAGCCAGGCGGCCCACGCGGCGAGGGCCGTCACGGCCGGGACGAGGGTGGTGAGCACGCGTTCTCTGTTCGTGTGGGTGTTCATGTCGACGAGTCTCGCGCCGACGGGGCCGGGCGGGCAGGGCGCACGTACTCAGGTGCGTACTCAGAACGGGCGGCCCCGGGCGTTGTCAGTGCGGTGCGCCATCCTGGCCGTATGACGTGGTGGTGCACCGGGATGCGATGGGGCGGGGGCGGGCCGGGCATGGGGTGGACGGGGGACGGGGGTGGTGAGCGGGAGAGCGCCGTGCGGTTCGGGGAGCCCGTGGCGTTCCGGGTCGCGGGGCCGCGGCGGTGTCTGGGCGTGTGGCGCGGCGGGCGGCGCAGCGGGTGCCCGGGGTGGGCCGACGTGCCGGTGCGGGGGACGCGGGCGCAGTGCGCGCAGTGCGCGGGGATCGACCGGGCGCAGTCCGTGGCCGCCGACACGATCGCGGACGACCCGCGGCCGTACCACGTGTATCTGGCGTGGTTCGGGGACGGATGGGTGAAGGTCGGGATCACGGGGGTGCGCAGGGGCGGCGCCCGGCTGCTCGAACAGGGGGCCGTCGCGTTCACGTGGCTGGGGCAGGGACCGCTCATGGCGGCGCGGCGGGCCGAGGAGCTGCTGCGGGTGGCTCTCGGGGTGCCGGACCGGATTCCGTACGAGACGAAGCGGATCGTCCGGGCCGCGGCGGCGGCCGGCCTGGACTCGGGGCGGGCGCGGGCCGAGCTGGAGCGGGCGCACGGGGTCGCGGTGGGGCTCGACGGATGGCCCGAGTCGCTGGCGCGGCTGCCGTGCGCGGTCGTCGGGCACGGGGAGGCCTTCGGGCTCGGCGCGGTGGACGGGGTCGACGCCGTGGTGAGCGGTCTGGGCGAAGGGGCCGTGGTGGCGGGGCGCGTGGTGGCCGCCGCCGGGCCCGATCTGCATCTCGTGGAGGCCGGCGGGCGGCGGCTGGTGGTGGACACGCGGGTGCTGGCCGGGTGGCCCTTGGCGGGCGCGGGTGACGGGGCGGCCGGGGCGGGGGCCGCGGTCGAGGTGCGGGAGGTGCCCGCCGTGCAGGGCGGGCTGTTCTGAGGGGGCGCGGATCCGGAGCAGGTGTGGACAGGGAGGCGGGAGCGGGTCGACTGTGGGGGGATGAGTGATCACGCCCAGGCGCCCGGGGCGCCGTTGCCGGCCTTCGAACCGCCGTACCACGTGGTGGTGTTCAGCTCCGTGCGGACCGCGGAGGACCAGGGGTACGGCGAGACCTCCGACCGGCTGGACGCGCTGGTGCGGGAGGTGCCGGGGTATCTCGGGCACGAGTCCGCGCGGACGCCGGGCGGGCTCGGGATCACCGTCGGGTACTTCCGGGACGGTGCGGCCGTCGAGGAGTGGCGGTCCGTGGCCGCGCACCGGGACGCCCAGCGGCAGGGGCGGGCCGAGTGGTACGAGAGCTACACGGTGCATGTGGCCAGGGTCGAGCGCAGCCACGGGTTCGTCCGTGAGTAGCCCCGAGGCGGAGCTGGTCGCCGGGTTCCGCGCGCGGCACGGACTGCCCGGGCTCGTCGACGTGCACACGCACTTCATGCCCGAGCGCGTGCTGCGCAAGGTGTGGGCGTACTTCGACGCGGCCGGGCCGCTGGTCGGGGGCGAGTGGCCGATCACGTACCGGGAGGAGGAGGACCGGCGCGTCGCGCGGATGCGGGAGTTCGGGGTCGTCGCCTTCACGTCGATGCTGTATCCGCACAAGGCGGGGATGGCCGAGTGGCTGAACGAGTGGGCGGCCGGTTTCGCGCGGCGCACCGAGGGCTGTCTGCGGACCGCGACCTTCTATCCCGAGCCGGGAGTGGAGGCGTACGTGCGGCGGGCGGTCGAGGAGGGGACGCGGATCTTCAAGGCGCACGTCCAGGTCGGGGCGTACGACCCGGCCGACCCGCTGCTCGACCCGGTGTGGGGCCTGCTGGCCGAGGCCGGGGTGCCCGTCGTGACGCACTGCGGGTCGGGGCCCGCGCCCGGCAAGCACACCGGGCCGGAGCCGATGGCCCGGGTGCTCGCCCGCCACCCCCGTCTGCCGCTCGTCGTGGCGCACATGGGGATGCCCGAGTACACGGAGTTCCTGGATCTGGCCGAGCGGTACCCGGAGGTGCGGCTCGACACGACGATGGCGTTCACGGACTTCGTCGAGCGGCAGGCGCCGTTCCCCGAGCGGGAGTTGGGGCGGCTCGTCGAGCTCGGGGACCGGGTGCTGCTCGGCAGCGACTTCCCCAACATCCCGTATCCGTACGTGCATCAGCTGGAGGCGATCGAGCGGCTCGGGCTGGGGTCGGAGTGGGTGCGGGCCGTCTGCCACGGCAACGGCGCGGAACTGTTCCTGCGGTAGCCCGCGGCTCAGGGCGCCCCGGCGGCGGTCCGGTTCCTGAGAGGCTGCTGTGCGTTTCTCAGGCTATTCACAGGTAGGCGAAAGGGTGTTCTCAGAGGATCGCCGCATGGTTGCACCATGACCGCGACCTCGCCCCAGGGGCGTACCGAACTGCTGAGGCCGGACGGGAGCCCCGTCCGGGTGCTTGTCGTGGACGACGAGCAGTCGATCACCGAGCTGTTGTCCATGGCCCTGCGCTACGAAGGCTGGCAGATCAGGACCGCCGGCGACGGCGTCGGAGCCGTGCAGACCGCACGGGAGTTCCGGCCCGACGCCGTCGTGCTCGACATGATGCTGCCGGACATGGACGGACTGAGCGTGCTCGGGCGGCTCCGCCGTGAGCTGTCGGACGTCCCCGTGCTCTTCCTGACCGCCAAGGACGCCGTCGAGGACCGGATCGCCGGGCTGACGGCGGGCGGCGACGACTACGTCACGAAGCCGTTCAGCCTGGAGGAGGTCGTCGCGCGGCTGCGCGGACTGATCCGGCGCACCGGCGCCGCCGACCGGCGCAGCGAGTCGGTGCTGGTGGTCGGCGACCTGATGCTCGACGAGGACAGCCACGAGGTGTCGCGGGGCGGGGCCAACATCCATCTGACCGCCACCGAGTTCGAGCTGCTGCGCTTCCTCATGCGCAACCCGCGGCGCGTGCTCAGCAAGGCCCAGATACTGGACCGGGTGTGGTCCTACGACTTCGGCGGCCAGGCCAATGTCGTCGAGCTGTACATCTCCTACCTCCGGCGGAAGATCGATGCCGGGCGCGAGCCGATGATCCACACGCGGCGGGGTGCCGGCTATCTGATCAAGCCCGCTGCCACGACGGTGTCGTGAAGCGTCGGCGGACGCGGCCGCAGACGCTGCGGACCCGGCTGGTGGTGTCGGCGATCGCGCTGATCGCGGTCGTCGCCGCCGTCATCGGGACCGTCACCACGGTGGCGGTCAGCAGTTCGCTCTACGAGAGGCTGAACACCGACCTCCGCTCGATCGCCAAGCGGGCCGAGGGGCAGCCCGGCGACCTCGACCGGGCGAAGCCGCAGATCCAGCCGCCCGGCAGCCGGAGCGTCGACCAGAAGCTGGGCTTCGTGCTCGGCGGCGGCTCACCGAAGGACACGGTCGGTGCCGTCGTCGCCGACGGCCAGGTCACCAACGCCGCACGTGGCAAGGGCGGCTGGGACACCGCATCCCTCACCTCCGGGCAGAGGAGCGAGCTGGCGTCCGTGCCCGACGACGGCGGCATACACAGCGTCGATCTGACGGACCTCGGCACCTATCGGGTGAAGGCGGTGCACAGCGCCGACGGCGACACCATCGTCGTCGGCATCCCGGCCTCCCAGGTCCAGGACACCGTCCGGACCCTGATCGTCGTCGAGCTGTCGGTCACGTTCGCCGGGCTCGTCGCCGCCGGAATCGCGGGCGCCGTCATGGTCGGCGTCAACCTCCGCCCCCTGCGCCGGGTCGCCGCCACGGCCACCCGCGTCTCCGAACTCCCCCTGCACACCGGTGAGGTGACCCTCTACGAGCGGGTGCCCGACGCCGAGGCCGACCCGAGGACCGAGGTCGGCCAGGTCGGCGCCGCACTCAACCGCATGCTCGACCACATCCACGGCGCGCTGCACGCACGCCAGCAGAGCGAGACGCGGGTCCGGCAGTTCGTCGCGGACGCCAGCCACGAACTGCGCACGCCACTGGCCTCCATCCGCGGGTACGCGGAACTGACCCGGCGCGGCCGCGAGGAGGTCGGCCCCGACACCCGGCACGCGCTCAGCCGGATCGAGTCGGAGGCGCACCGCATGTCCGGCCTGGTCGAGGACCTGCTGCTGCTCGCGCGGCTCGACGCCGGGCGGCCGCTGTCGTACGAGCCGACCGATGTGTCGCCGCTGGTCATCGACGTGCTGAGCGACGCCCGCGCGGCCGGGCAGGACCACAAGTGGCGCCTGGAGCTGCCCGACGAGCCCGCCCTGGTGCTCGCCGACTCCGCCCGTCTGCACCAGGTCCTGGTCAATCTGCTCGCCAACGCGCGGACCCACACCCCGCCCGGCACCACCGTCACCGCGCGCGTGCACCGGCACGGACCCTGGGTCTGTCTCGACGTGCGGGACGACGGGCCGGGGATCCCCGCGGAGCTGCTGCCGCACGTGTTCGAACGGTTCGCCCGCGGGGACTCCTCCCGGTCCCGCAAGGCCGGGTCCACCGGGCTCGGGCTCGCCATCGTGCAGGCGGTCACGGCCGCCCACGGCGGAGCCGTGACCGTGGACAGCGGGCCGGGAAGGACCGTGTTCACCGTGCACCTGCCGGCCCACGACGAGCCGGCCGGCGCCCTGCCCGTGCGCGCCGACGCGACGGTGCCCGCCCCCGCACAGCCGGACTCACAGGCAGCCCAAAGGTCCACCACACAGCGCTGACAGAGGAGTTGGCGAGTGTCCATGGCATGCGAACCGACTCTTCTCCGGGCATCGGCCCCACCGCCGCGAACCTCGGCGCGCTGCCTGCGCGGGAGCACCTGCCCGTGGGCAGCGGCCTCGGCGACGCGCCCGTGCTGGACGTCGTCATCCCGGTCTACAACGAGGAGGCGGACCTGGGTGAGTGCGTGCACAGGCTCCACGCCCACCTCGTCCGCACCTTCCCCTACCGCTTCCGCGTCACGATCGCGGACAACGCCTCCACCGACACCACCCCGCAGGTGGCGCGCCGGCTCACCGCCGAGCTGCGGGGCGTCCGCCACGTCCGGCTCGAACAGAAGGGCCGCGGACGCGCCCTGCGCACCGTGTGGTCGGCGTCCGACGCGCCGGTCCTCGCCTACATGGACGTGGACCTGTCCACCGACCTGAACGCGCTGCTGCCGCTGGTCGCCCCGCTCATCTCCGGCCACTCCGACCTGGCGATCGGCTCCCGGCTCGCCCGCTCCTCGCGGGTGGTGCGCGGCCCGAAACGGGAGTTCATCTCGCGGGCCTACAACATGATCCTGCGGGGCTCTCTGCAGGCACGGTTCTCCGACGCCCAGTGCGGCTTCAAGGCGATCCGGCGCGATGTCGCGCGGGTGCTGCTGCCGCTGGTCGAGGACACCGGCTGGTTCTTCGACACCGAGATGCTGGTGCTCGCCGAGCGCGCCGGGCTGCGGATCCACGAGGTGCCGGTCGACTGGGTCGACGACCCGGACTCGACCGTGCACATCGTGCGGACGGCGACCGACGACCTGAAGGGCGTGTGGCGGGTCGGCAAGGCGCTCGCCTCCGGCTCCCTGCCCCTGGACCGGCTCGCCCGTCCGTTCGGCGACGATCCGCGCGACCGCCGGCTCCCGGGGGTGCCGAAGGGACTCGCCCGGCAGCTGGTCGGGTTCTGTGTCGTCGGCGCCCTCTCGACGCTGTTCTATCTGCTGCTGTACTCCGGCTTCCGTACGTTCTCGGGGGCGCAGCCCGCCAACGCGCTGGCCCTGCTGGTGTCGGCCTTCGCCAACACCGCGGCGAACCGGCGCCTCACCTTCGGGGTGCGCGGCCGCGACAAGGCCGTCCGCCACCAGGCCCAGGGGCTCGTCGTCTTCGGCATCGGGCTCGCGCTGACCAGCGGCTCGCTGGCCGCCCTGAACGCCGCGACCGGCGATCCCGCGCACGCGACCGAACTGGCCGTGCTCATCGCCGCCAACCTCGCGGCGACCGTGCTGCGCTTCCTGCTCTTCCGGGCCTGGGTGTTCCCCGCCGAGGCCCCGCGCCAGCGGACCCGGTACGACGACGCCACCGCGCGGACGACCGCGGTCGGCCCGCACGACCCCGCCTTCGACTCCAGGGACCAGCGATGACGACCACCGGCACGACGACCGTCCCCACGAGTACGGGCCCGCCGCCCACCGCGCCGGGGGAGCCAGGAGGCGGCCACGGCCGGCCCCGCGACCCGTTCCCGACACGGGTGTGGCGCGGGCGGCCGGGCGACGCGCGCTGGGTGCGCCCCGCCTTCCTCGGGCTGCTGCTCCTCATCGGCCTCGCCTACCTCTGGAACCTCTCCGCCTCCGGCTACGCCAACTCCTTCTACTCGGCGGCCGTCCAGGCGGGCAGCGAGAGCTGGAAGGCGTTCTTCTTCGGCTCGTCCGACGCGGCGAACGCCATCACCGTCGACAAACCCCCGGCCGCCCTGTGGCCGATGGCCCTCTCGGTCCGCCTCTTCGGCCTGAACTCGTGGGCGATCCTCGTTCCCGAGGTGCTGATGGGCGTCGCCACGGCCGGTGTGCTGTACGCGGCCGTGCGCCGCCGGTTCAGCGCCGCCGCGGGCCTGATCACCATGGCCGTGTTCGCGACGGTGCCGGTCGCGGCGCTGATGTTCCGGTTCAACAACCCGGACGCGATCCTCGCCCTGCTCATGACCGTCACGGTCTACTGCGTGCTGCGCGCCATGGAGCGGGGCCGCACCACGTGGCTGGTCTGGGCGGGCGTCGCCGTCGGGCTCGCCTTCCTCGCCAAGACACTGCAGGCCTTCCTGGTCCTGCCGCCGCTGGCCCTGCTCTACGGGTTCTTCGGCCCGGCCAGGCTGCGCAGGCGGCTCGGCCAGCTGGCCCTCGCCGGGCTCGCGGCGGTCGTCGCGGGCGGCTGGTGGGTGGCCGTCGTCGAACTGTGGCCGGCGTCCTCCCGCCCGTACATCGGCGGCTCCCAGAACAACTCGTTCCTCGAACTCACCTTTGGCTACAACGGACTCGGCCGCATCAACGGCGACGAGACCGGCAGCGTGGGCGGCGGTGGCGGGGGTACCGGCACCGGGCAGTGGGGCGAGACCGGGCTCACCCGGATGTTCGACTCCGAGATCGGCGGCCAGGTCTCGTGGCTGCTGCCCGCCGCGCTGATCCTGCTCGTCGCCGGGATCGTGCTGACCCGGAGGGCGAAGCGGACCGACACGGCACGCGCCGCGTTCCTCGCGTGGGGCGGGTCGCTGGTCACCACCGCGCTGGTCTTCAGCTTCATGGCCGGCATCTTCCACCAGTACTACACGGTGGCCCTGGCCCCCTACCTCGCGGCCGTCGTCGGCATGGGCGCCACCGTGCTGTGGGAGGAGCGGTCCCGGATCGGCTGGTCCGTGACGCTGGGCGCGGCCGTGGCCGTCACGGCCGTCTGGGGTTTTGTGCTGCTCGGCCGGACGCCCGACCATCTGCCGTGGCTGCGCTGGGTGGTGCTGATCGCCGGGCTCGCGGCGGGGCTGGGTCTCGCTCTCGCCGGGCGGCTCGATCGCCGGCTCGCGCTGGGGGCGGCCGGTCTGGGTCTGGCCGCGTCGCTGGCCGGGCCGACCGCGTACACCGTCTTCACGCTGAACACCGGGCACTCCGGGTCGATCGTCACGGCCGGTCCTTCGGGGGCCAGCGCGATGGGGTTCGGCGGGGGCGCCCGGACGGGGAAGCCGCCTGGCGGTGGTCCGGGGCCGGGCAATCGGCAGGGCGGCTTCCCCGGCGGCGGGATGCCGGGTGGCATGCGCGGGGCCGGGGGTGGCGGTATGGGCGGGCTGCTCAACGGTGCCGAGGTCAGCTCCGAGGCCGAGGCGCTGCTGGAGAGGAACGCCGGGGACTTCACCTGGGTCGCGGCCACGGTCGGATCCCAGAACCAGGCCAGCTACCAACTGGCCACCGGTGACCCGGTGATGGCGATCGGCGGGTTCAACGGCACGGATCCGTCTCCGACTCTGGCCCAGTTCAAGCAGTACGTCGCCGAAGGGAAGATCCACTACTTCATCGGGGGCATGAGCGGGTCGGGTTCCGGCTCGGCGTCGAAGATCACGAAGTGGGTGGAGTCCCACTTCAAGAAGGTGACCGTGGGATCGTCCACCTTCTACGACCTGACGCGGCCCACGAGCTGAATTTCTTGTTGGTCGGGTGCCGGCCGGTGGGGGCTGGTCGCGCAGTTCCCCGCGCCCCTGAGATGCCTGCGGCATCCAGGGGAAGGCTGCGCGCAGCGCATGCCTCAGGGGCGCGGGGAACTGCGCGAGAAGCCCCACCGGGCCGCACCCGGCGACGACCCCCGCCCGCCCCTACCTGCGCACCCCCACCTCAGCCACTACCGGCCGATGATCCGACGCCACGGACTCGTCCGGCACCGAAACTGCCCGCACGTCGATGCCGGACCCCACCGCCACGTAATCGATCCGCTTCACCGGCACATCGGCGGGGAACGTGACCCCGCCCACCGGCCCGGCATCCCGCAACTCCGTCCACAAAGGCGCGAGTTCGGGCGCGTCCGGCGCGGCGTTGAAGTCGCCGAGCAGAACCTGCCGCGCCCCGCGCAGCGCCGAGCGCTCGGCGGCCATGATCCGCCGGGTGTCCGCGACCTGCGCCACCCGTACCGACGGATCCGCGCGGTAGTCCAGGTGCGTGACGAAGACCTGCACGGGCACCCCGCGCACCTTCAGCGTCACCTCGCCGAACCCGGGCGCGGGCGCCGGCACCGGGTTCGGGTCCTGCGTCGACAGCCGGGTGATCTCGTGGTTGACGGCGGATCGGATCGGATACCGGGACAGCACGGCGACCCCGAACTCCCGCCGCGGCTCCCCCGAGGTCACCGGGTCCAGGCTGTAGATCGGCGCGAACGACACCCGCATCCCGAGCCGGTCCGCGAGCTCCCGCGCCACGTCCCGGTCCTGGCTGCGCGCGCCCCAGTGCACATCGACCTCCTGGAGGCCGATCACGTCGGCGTGCAGGGCGCGCAGCGCGGCCGCCTGCCGGTCGAGGTCGAAGACGTTGTCGGCCCCCGCGCCCGCGTGGATGTTGTACGTGGCGATGCGGAGCGGGACCGGCGGGGGTCCGTGCTGCCCGGCGGCCGCCGCGGGAGCCGCTCCGAGCAGGCTCAACACGGCGAGGGAAACGGCGAGTTGCGATACGGAACGGGCTCGTCTCGGCATGGCCGAACCGTATGCCGAAAACGCGCTTGTACGCCGTAAGAGTTCTCCTTTACGGTGTACATCACTGCCCGGATCCAGCCCGTACGACAGGAGCCCGTATGACGGCGACGACCGCCGAGAACACCGGCGGCGGCCCCCGGCCGCCCGCCCCGGCCGCAGGCCACCCGCAGCGCTGGATCATCCTCGGCGTCATCTGCCTCGCCCAGCTGACCGTGCTGCTCGACAACACCGTCCTGAACGTCGCGATCCCCTCCCTGACCCGGGAGCTGCACGCGTCGACGTCCGACATCCAGTGGGTGATCAGCGCCTACTCGCTCGTCCAGTCCGGGCTGCTGCTCACCGCGGGCTCCACCGCCGACCGCTACGGCCGCAAGAAGATGCTCGCGGCCGGGCTCGTGCTGTTCGGCGTCGGTTCGCTGGTCGCCGGACTCGCCGACTCCACCGGCCAGTTGATCGCCGCGCGGGCCGGGATGGGCGTCGGCGGGGCGCTGCTGATGACCACGACCCTGGCCGTGGTCGTGCAGATCTTCGACGACACCGAGCGGGTGCGGGCGATCGGCCTGTGGGCGACCGTCAACTCGCTGGGCTTCGCCGTCGGGCCGCTGCTCGGCGGTGTGATGCTGGACCACTTCTGGTGGGGCGCGATCTTCCTCATCAACATCCCGGTCGCGGTCATCGGCCTGATCGCCGTCCTGACGCTCGTACCGGAGTCGAAGAACCCGCAGGGCGACCGGCCCGACCTGCTCGGCGCGCTGCTCTCCACGGTCGGCATGACCGGGGTCGTCTACGCGATCATCAACGGCCCCGACCAGGGCTGGACCTCCGGCACCACCCTGATCTCGGCGACGACCGGGATCGTCTTCATGGCCGCGTTCGTGGGCTGGGAGCTGCGCATCCCGTACCCGATGCTGGACATGCACTTCTTCCGCAACCAGAAGTTCACGGGGGCGGTCGCCGGGGCGATCCTCGTCGCGTTCGGCATGGGCGGCTCGCTGTTCCTGCTCACCCAGCACCTCCAGTTCGTGCTCGGGTACGGGCCGCTGGAGGCCGGGCTGCGCACCGCGCCGCTCGCGCTGACCATCGTCGCCCTGAACCTCACCGGCGTCGGCGCCAGGTTCCTCGCCAAGGTGGGCACCCCGGTCACCATCGCGGCCGGCATGAGCTGCCTGGCGGCGGGGCTCGCGGCGATCGCCGTGCTCGGCGGGGACTCCTACGGCGGCATGCTGGTGGGCCTGGTCGTCATGGGCGTCGGCATCGCCTTCGCCATGCCCGCCATGGCCAACGCCATCATGAGCGCCATCCCGCCCGCGAAGGCGGGCGTCGGCGCGGGCGTGAACGGCACCCTCGCCGAGTTCGGCAACGGCCTCGGCGTCGCCGTCCTCGGCGCGGTCCTCAACGCCCGGTTCGCGGCGCTGGTCGCCGTCTCCGCCGCCTCCCTCCCGGCGGCGCTCGCCGCCGCCGACTCCGCCGACGAGAAGGCCCGGATCGCGGACGCCTTCTCCTCGGGCCTGGAGACCAGCCAGCTGGTCGGCGCCGTCGCGGTGCTCGTCGGCGGACTCCTCGCCGCGGCGTTGCTGCGGCGCGCCGAGCGGGCAGAGTCAGCAGGGGCGACGGCTCCGGGCGCTTTCCCAACAGGTCCTGAACAGCCCTAGCATCGAAGCAGGCGGACGGGCGGATTCCGTGGGTGCGAGCCCGGGATCCGCCCTGCCCGGTACGTCAACTCCTGGGAAGGTGCGCCATGGCGAAGGCAGCGCGGATGAGCGTCTGGCTCGAAGAGAGCAGGCCCGGACGCGGTCGGCGCAGCGAGCAGCCCAGCGGCCTGGACCGCGAGCGCATCACCGGCGCCACGGTGAAGCTGCTCGACGCCGAGGGGCTCGCCAAGTTCTCCATGCGGCGCCTCGCGGGCGAGCTGGGCGTCACCGCGATGTCCGTGTACTGGTACGTGGACACCAAGGACGACCTGCTCGAACTCGCCCTGGACCGGGTCTTCGGCGAACCGGAGGTCGCCGGTACGGGTGCCGAGGGCCCCGACGACGCCGACTGGAGCGAGCAGGTGCGCCGGCTCGCCACCGAGTACCGGGCGCTGCTCGTGCGCCACCCGTGGATCTCCCCGCTGGTCGGCAGCTACCTCAACATCGGCCCGAACTCCCTGGAGTTCTCCGCCGTCGTCCAGCGCGTCTTCGCCCGCACCGGGCTGCCGATGAGCGCGCAGCGCGGGGCGATCGCCAGCGTCATGCAGTTCGTGTACGGGTACGGGACCGTCGAGGGCCACTTCCGGCAGCGGTGCGCCGATGTCGGCATGACGCAGGACGAGTACTTCCGGCGGACGATGACCACCTTCACCGCGCCGGCCGACAAGCCCGAGATGCTGCGGCACGCCGAGGAGACGATGGCGCAGGTGGAAGCCGGGGGCACGGTCGAGCAGGTCCGCGACCTCGACTTCCACGTCGCGCTCGATCTCCAGATCGCCGGGATCGCGGCGCTGGTGGCGCGGGAGGGCCAGGGCTAGGCGAGCCGCGCCGGGAAGCCGCCGGTCGCCACCGGGCCCCACTTCTCCGGGGTGATCCGGATGATCGACTTGCCCTGCTTCACCATCGCCTCCCGGTACTCGTCCCAGTCCGGGTGCTCCCCCGAGATGTTGCGGAAGTACTCCACCAGGGGCTCGACGGAGTCGGGGGTGTCGAGGACCTCCGCGGTGCCGTCGATCTGCACCCACGGGCCGTTCCACTCGTCGCTCAGCACGACGACGCTCACCCGCGGGGTCCGCTTGGCGTTACGGGTCTTGGCGCGCTCGGGATAGGTGGAGACGACGATCCGCCCGGCGTCGTCCACCCCGCAGGTCAGTGGTGAGGCCTGCGGGGTGCCGTCGGCGCGGGCGGTGATGAGCAGGGCGCGGTGGCGGGGCCGGACGAAGTCGAGCAACTCGTCCAGGGACACACGGGTGTTGGTCGCGATGTTCGGAGCCATGCCGCCCAGCCTAATGACTGCCGTGCTACATGCTGGGCAGCGCGTCGCCCTGGACCGCCTGGATGTCGAGCTCGACCTTGAGCGTCGCGCCGATCGCGGCGATGCCGGCCTGCACGACCTGGTTGTAGTTCATGGCGAAGTCCTCGCGGCGCAGCTCGGCCGTCGCCTTGAACGCGGCGCGGGTGCCGCCCCACGGGTCGGCGCCGGTGCCCAGGTAGCTGAGGTCGAGGTCGACCTCGCGCACCACGCCGTGCAGGTTCAGCTCGCCGTGCACGGTCCAGCGGTCGGTGCCGGCCGGGGTCAGGCCCGTCGACCGGTAGGTGATCTCGGGGTGCGACTCGACGTCCAGGAAGTCGGGGGACTTCAGGTGGCCGTCGCGCATCCCGTTGCCGGTGTCGATCGACGCCGACCGGATCACCGCCTCGACGCGGGACTTCTCCACGTCCTGCGCGATGTCGATCCGGGCCCGGAAGTCCGTGAACCGCCCGTGCACGGAGGTGATGCCCAGGTGCTGGGCGGTCGCGGCGACCGCGGAGTGCGCCGGGTCGACCGTCCACGGTCCGGGCGGCGGCAGCTCGGCCCCGCCCTGCCGGGCCAGCACGACGGTGCCGACGTCGGCCCGGCCGGTGGCCGTGACCAGCGCGGTGGAGGCCGCGGGGCCGTACCCGACGGCGGTCACGATCACGGTGTACGGACCCGGGGTGAGGACGGCCGCGTCGTGCACCGCGCCCTCGTCGTCCGCCTCGGCACGCAGCACCTGCGCGCCCGTCATGTCGGTCACCGTGACGACGGCGTGCGGCAGAGCCCACCCGTCCCGCGTCCGGATCCGCGCGCTGAGTCCCATCGTCCACATCTCCTAGCTCAAGTTCTCACACACGTAAGGGAATCGAGTGCGTCCCGTACGTGAAACGGCCCCGGCCCGCAGCGTCTCGGCCGTCCCCTGCCGTTAACGACGCCACCGGGTCCGGGGCCCTTTTCCCACATCCGGAAGGACGGTGCGGCTCACGTCTCCGCTCGAAACGCGAGCCGCACCGGGGGTCCGTCCGGAGTCAGTTACTCGCCGGGGTGGGCGAGCTCGATGTCGTGACCGTCGACGCCACTGCCGTTCACGGTCAGGTGCGTGGCCACCGGCGGGTAACCGGTCGCGATGACCGTGTACTCGCCGCCGTCCAGGTCGGTGAAGGCGTACGCGCCGTCCTCACCGGTGGTCGAGGTCGCGACCACGTTGCCCGCGGCGTCGACGAGCGTGACCCGCGCGTCGTTCAGCGAGCGGCCCGCCGCACGGACGGTGCCCTGGACCTGGGAGCCGGAGTTCAGCTCGATCTCGACGCGGGTGACACCCGTGCCGCCGACCTCGACGGGCAGCGCGAGCGGACGGTGTCCGGCCGCGTTCACGGCCACGGTCACCGCGCCCGGCACCAGCTCGGCGAAGGTGAACTCGCCGTCCTGGCCGGAGAGTCCGGTGGCCAGCACGTCACCGCGGACGTCGGTCACGATGACCATGGCGCCGACGACGGCGGCCTTGGTCTCCACGGCCCTGACCACACCGCTCAGCCCGCTGGTGCCGCTGAGCAGGATGTCGTACGCGGTCCCGTGCCCGGTGGTGTCCTCGCCGACGACCACCGTGGAGGCCTGCGGCTGGTAGCCGTCGGCCGAGGCGATCAGGACGTAGGAACCGGCGCCGGGGGCGTCGACGGTGTACGAACCGTCGCCCTGGGCGACCGCGCGGCCCAGCTGCCGTCCCCCGAGGGAGATCAGCGTGACCGCGGCCCGCGGGACCGGGGCGGACTCGGCGCCGCGCACGAAGCCGTGCACCGGGGTGCCGCCGCCCGTGCCGGGCTGCGCCGGGACGGCGCCGGCCGGGGCCGACGCGACGGCCGCCAAGCGCTGGGTCTGCGGGTCGGCGGCGGGCTCACCCGCACCGACCAGGCTCGGCACCTTCTCCGGCTCGCCCGCCGAGGCGGTGGTGAGGCCGGCGGGGGCGCCGGACGCGGCTGCCTCGGTCTCCTTGGCCTGGTCCAGGCCACCGGACGTACGCAGCGGAACCTCCTTGATGAACAGCATGGCGATCAGGGCGAGCAGCGCGATCGGCGCGGCGATCAGGAAGACGTCGGCGATGCCGTGCCCGTAGGAGCTCTCCATGATCGTGCGCAGCGGCGCGGGCAGCTTGTCCAGGTCGGGGATGGCGCCGCCACCCGTACCGCCGTGGCCGAGGGCGGCGCCCTTCGGGCCGAGGTCGGCGAGGCCGTCCTTGACGTAGTGCGTGATGCGGGTCGACATGATCGAACCGAGCGCCGAGACACCCATCGCACCACCGAGGGAGCGGAAGAAGGTGACCGTGGAGCTGGCCGAGCCGATGTCCTGCGGGGCGACCTGGTTCTGGGTGCAGAGCACGAGGTTCTGCATCGTCATGCCGACACCGAGACCCATCAGGGCCATGAAGATCCCGACGTGCCAGTACGGGGTGTCGTAGCGGATCGTGCCGAGCAGGCCGAGGCCCGCCGTGATGAGGACGCCGCCGGAGACCAGCCACGCCTTCCACTTGCCGGTCTTGGTGATGACCTGGCCCGCGACGGTCGACGAGATGAACAGGCCGCCGATCATCGGGATCGTCATGACACCGGACATCGTCGGCGACTTGCCGCGCGCCAGCTGGAAGTACTGCGAGAAGAACACGGTGCCCGCGAACATCGCGACACCCACGAAGAGCGAGGCGATCGAGGCGAGCGTGATGGTGCGGTTGCGGAAGAGGCGCAGCGGGATGATCGGCTCGGCGGCCTTGCTCTCCACGAGGATGAAGATCAGGGCGAGCACGACCGCGCCGCCCACCATCGCGCCGGTCTGCCACGACAGCCAGTCGTACTTGTCGTCGGCGAAGGTGACCCAGAGGAGCAGGGTGCAGACCGCGGCGGTGATGAAGAAGGCACCGGCCCAGTCGACCTTGACGTTCTCACGCTTGACCGTGGGGAGCTTCAGCGTCTTCTGGAGCACGATGAGCGCGATGATCGCGAACGGCACACCGACGTAGAAGCACCAGCGCCAGCCCAGCCACGAGGTGTCGGTGATGACACCGCCGAGCAGCGGGCCGCCGACGGTGGCGACGGCGAAGGTCGCACCGAGGTAGCCGGAGTAGCGGCCCCGCTCGCGCGGGGAGATCATCGCGGCCATCACGATCTGCGCGAGGGCGGACAGACCGCCGACGCCGATGCCCTGGACGACACGGCAGGTGATCAGCATGCCGGGGTTCTGCGAGAGACCCGCGACGACCGAACCACCCACGTAGATGATCAGGGCTATCTGGACGAGCGCCTTCTTGCTGAAGATGTCGGCGAGCTTGCCCCACAGGGGCGTGGTCGCGGTCATCGCGAGCAGCGAGGCGGTGACGACCCAGGTGTAGGCGGACTGGCCGCCGCCGAGGTCACCGACGATCTCGGGGAGTGCGTTGGTGACGATCGTCGACGACAGAATGGCGACGAACATGCCGAGCAGCAGCCCGGACAGCGCCTCCATGATCTGACGGTGCGTCATGGTGGCGCCGGCTGCGGGGGCATTGCCTCCGTGCTTGGCGGCATGGCTGCCCCGCACACCGGACGGTGTGGATGTTGCCATGGGATTCCTTTTCTTACGTCTTACGCGGGTGTACGGGTGGTCTGTGTCGAAGCCTGCGCGGCGACCGGGGGCGCTGTGCGGGACGCCGTCGTCCGGCAGTCCCCGAAGCTGTCGCGCAGTCGCGTCATCAGGGCGATGAGCTGGTTGACCTCGTCGTCGGACCAGTCGCTCAGCCGCTCGGCGAGCAACTCGGTCGTCCGCGCGTCGAGGTTGTTCATCTGTTCGTGCCCCTCGGCGGTGAGGGTGAGGATCCGGGAGCGCTTGTCGGCGGGGTCGGGGCGGCGCTCGATCCAGCCGCGGTCCGCGGTGTGTGCCACGTGCCGGCTGGCCACGGACATGTCGACGGCCATCAGCTCGGCCATCCTGCTCATCCGCATGTCGCCGTAGCGCTTGAGGAGAGCGAGGACGGCTGCCGAACCTGCCGGACAGTCGTGGGGCAGGATGCGCGCCATGTCCCTCTTGACGGCGCCGAAGGCACTGAGCTGTCGGGCCAGTTCGTCGTAATGACGCTGTGCGGCCACAGCACCTCCTGACCAAAACCTTATTTGTTGCTTAGAGCAACCATAGAAGCAGTTGGTTGCCGCAGGCAAACTAAAAAGGGCGTTCGACCCTAAAAACTAGGCAAACCTCCGGGCCCAATGGTGTAAAGCCGCAGCTCAAAGGGGCTGCGGCAGACCTGTGGCGCCTGTGGCGCCGATTCGCTAGGGTCCTGCCCCATGGCACACAACCCCCAGGGCCCGGGCCCCGAAGGCAACATCGACCCGGCGGGCAGCACCCAGATGTTCCGCGCTTTCGTCGACGAGGGCGGCACGCCCACGCCGCGCGCGGAGGCGGCACCGGTGAAGTCCGGTCCCGGTACGGGACTGATCGTCGGCATCGTGGTCGCGATCGTCGTGGTGGCGGCGGTGGCCTGGCTGGCGCTCAAGTAGCGGCCCGCCGCGCCCTCACTTCCATTTCACGGAGACGTCCCGCGTCTCGACATGCATGCCGAGCGGTACGCGCCAGGAGTCGACGCAGACCGTCCACGTCTTCTCCTTCTTCTCCCCGGGCCCGATGGGCACGGGGAGTTTTTCTGTCGACTCGATCGTCGCCCAGTCGACGCCGAGCGACCCGATGATGTGGGTCTCGAAGGTCACGGTGCCCGAACGCACCGCGGTGCCACCGGAGTTGTGCAGCGCCAGGGTCACGTCCTGGCACCAGCGGTCGTCGGCGTCCTCCAGTACGGGGTCGCCCACCTTCAGGGCGGCGGGGGTGGCGGGTGCGGAGGTGCCGCCGCCCGCGGGGGTTCCGGAACCCGAGCCGGACCCGGAGCCCGATCCTGATCCCGAGCCGGATCCCGATCCCGATCCCGATCCCGAGCCGGACGGGGTGCCCGCCGTGCCGCCGCCCTTGCCGCCGCTCGCGGAGCCGGAGCCGGAGGGGCCGGCCGCCCCTGATGAGCGCGGGGACCCTCCCTCTGCGTCCGGCGACCCGGCGCGGGGCGGGCCCGCGGCGGACGACGATCCGCCACCGCCCCCCTTGCCGCCGCCGCTCTCCCGCCCGCTCCCGGAGGACGCGGGGGAGTCCGGGTCCAGCGGCACGAGCTGCACCTTTCCGGTGGGCGCGACGCTGTCGCCCGGCGCGGCAGAGCCGCCGGCGGCTCCCACGGCCACGTATTTGGAGGGCCCGCCGTCCCCGCCGAAGGCGACGGTGGCGGCTCCGCCGAGCCCCACCACGGCGGCCGACGCGACCCCGACGGCGACGCCCCTACGTCCTCGTACCCACGTCCGCAGCATCGCGCCAGTGTGTCTGACGGTCCGTCAATTAGGAACCCTCGGGGAGCTCCGGCCCCGGAAAAGACGTCGGGGCGACGACCCGGCCGGGTCGTCGCCCCGTGACATCCGTCCGCGACGGTCAGTCCGCGATCAGGCCCTCGCGCAGCTGCGCCAGGGTCCGCGTGAGCAGCCGGGACACGTGCATCTGCGAGATCCCGACCTCCTCGCCGATCTGCGACTGCGTCATGTTCGCGAAGAAGCGGAGCATGATGATCCGGCGCTCGCGGGGCGGCAGCTTGGCGAGGAGCGGCTTGAGCGACTCCCGGTACTCGACGCCCTCCAGAGCGGTGTCCTCGTACCCGAGCCGGTCCGCCAGCGAGCCCTCGCCGCCGTCGTCCTCGGGGGCCGGGGAGTCGAGCGAGGACGCGGTGTAGGCGTTGCCCACCGCGAGCCCGTCGACGACGTCGTCCTCCGAGACCCCCAGCACCGCCGCGAGTTCGGGCACGGTCGGCGACCGGTCCAGCTTCTGCGCCAGCTCGTCACTGGCCTTGGTGAGGGCGAGCCGCAGCTCCTGGAGGCGGCGCGGCACCCGCACCGACCAGGACGTGTCCCGGAAGAACCGCTTGATCTCGCCGACCACCGTCGGCATCGCGAAGGTCGGGAACTCGACGCCGCGCTCGCAGTCGAACCGGTCGATCGCCTTGATCAGGCCGATGGTGCCGACCTGGACGATGTCCTCCATCGGTTCGTTGCGGCTGCGGAAGCGGGCCGCCGCGTACCGCACCAGCGGGAGGTTCAGCTCGATGAGGGTGTCGCGGACGTAGGCCCGCTCCGGGCTGTTCTCGTCGAGCGAGGCGAGCCGCAGGAAGAGGGAGCGGGACAGGGTGCGCGTGTCGATGGGTCCCGTCGACACCGGCGTGATCGGAGCCTCCGGCGCGACCGGCGCCGCGGAGGCCTCCGGAGCCGGGGCCGGGGTCGTGGCCGAGGCCTGGGCCGGAACAGGAACAGGCGTGTCGGGCGAGAGCGTGAGCACCTTCGAGCTGCCCTGGTCTGCGGACATGCCACCCCCTTGAGGTCGCGGACGGTCGCGGCGGACGCTCCCGTCAGGTAGGAACGCAGCCTCCACCTGAATACCGGACGCGGGGCTGCGCCAAACGCGGTTCCAGCAGAATGTCACATGTCGGCAACACGCTGTAGTGACATGTCGACATGGATGGGGCGAATCAGCGCTGATAGCAGGGGGTGTGGCTGAAGAGGGCGGCGTTTTCGCCGGGAAATCCCCGCAGAACCGGTCTACCCGATTCAGCTACGCCTCGATCCTGTTTGCGGATCGAAGTCGGGCGAAGCTGCGGGCGAGGAGTCTTGACACATGCATCTGTGAGACACCCAGTTCGGCGCTGATCTGGGACTGCGTGAGGTTGTTGTAGTAGCGCAGGAGCAGGATCCGCTGCTCGCGTTCGGGCAGCTGTACGAGCAGATGCCGTACGAGGTCGCGGTGTTCGACGCCGTCCAGCTCCGGGTCCTCGTAGCCGAGCCGGTCGAGCAGCCCCGGCATCCCGTCGCCCTCCTGCGCGGCCTCCAGGGAGGTCGCGTGGTACGAGCGGCCCGCCTCGATGCAGGCGAGCACCTCGTCCTCGCCGATGCGCAGCCGCTCGGCGATCTCGGCGGTGGTCGGGGAGCGGCCGAAGGCGGTGGTCAGGTCCTCGCTCGCGGCGTTCACCTGCACCCACAGCTCGTGCAGGCGCCGCGGGACGTGCACGGTCCGTACGTTGTCGCGGAAGTAGCGCTTGATCTCCCCGACCACGGTCGGCATGGCGAACGTCGGGAACTGCACGCCGCGGTCCGGGTCGAACCGGTCGATGGCGTTGATCAGTCCGATCGTGCCGACCTGGACCACGTCCTCCATCGGCTCGTTGCGGCTGCGGAAGCGGGCCGCCGCGTACCGCACCAGCGGCAGGTTCGCCTCGATCAGGGCGCCGCGCACCCGCGAGTGCTCCGGGCTGCCCGGCAGCAGGTGCTTGAGCTGGCCGAAGAGGACCTGGGTGAGCGCCCGGGTGTCGGCCCCGCGCGACTTCGCGGTCGACGCCTGGGGCGCCGGTGTCTGTGGCACCTGTTGTGCTTGAGGTGCTTCTTGAGGCGCAGTACTGGCCGGCACGGTCAACCCCACCTCTGTTTCGTCAACTCTTCGATCAAAAGCGGTCATAGCATCACAAGACATGTGCACTGTGTGCAAGCACCGCATAACTACGTGTTGACGGGCCAGTTAGGGGCCGGCGGGTGTCCGGAGACAGCGAAAAGCCCCTCACCGTTCAGGTGAGGGGCCGCTCGATCGTGTGACGCGGGGAGCGTCAGAACTCGTAGTCCGCGATCACCCACGTGGCGAACTCGCGCCACTGCGCGACGCCCGCCTGGTGCGCCGGGTGTTCCAGGTACCGCTTGAGGGCGTCGGTGTCCTCGACCGCCGAGTTGATCGCGAAGTCGTACGCGATGGGCCGGTCGGTGATGTTCCAGTCGCACTCCCAGAACGTCAGCTCGGGGATCTGCCCGCCCAGCGCGCGGAAGGCCTCGACGCCCTCGACCACACGGGGCTCGTCGCGGCCGACGCCGTCGTTGAGCTTGAACAGGACCAGATGGCGGATCACGGGCGACGCTCCTCTGCCGGGCTCACTTGCCGCCGTTGGCCACCCAGGTCATGAAGTCCCCGATGGACCGCGCGGCGGACGATATGCCCTCGAACCCTATCTGGACGTAGTCCGCGGCCTTGGCGGGGTCGGTGATGATCAGATACAGCACGAACACGATCACCACGAAGAGCCCTATTTTCTTCGGATCCATCGCGTCCGGCCTCCCCTTGCCCCGTGCCCCGGTGTCCTGTGGTGCCAGTGTGTGCCCTGGTGCCGGGCGCGAGTCTAACGTGACGTTCCCTCACCCGACCTTTAAGGACCAACGACCCCTCGTTCCAGGCCCTTTGCCGCGTCCCGGCGGTGTGCGCGTGCCGGAGGATAGGTGATGAGCCCGGAGGATCTGGCAGGAATCCGACGGGCAGGGACAGGACCCCGACTGCGGGGTTCACGCCGCGTCTTCCCCCCTGAAGCGGCGTGGGCTGACGGGAGTCCGTCCTCATCGGGGGAAGCGGTTCGCCCCCCGAAACCGCTTCCCCCGCCCCGAGCGGGACGAGATCCCCGGTGCCCCTGGTCAGGCGCCGGGGATCTTTGTGTGCGCGGAGGCGGTACGCGGGCATGCAGAACGCCCCTCTTCCTCGGTGATCCGTGGAAGAGGGGCGTTGTCAGCGGTAGCGGTGGGATTTGAACCCACGGTGACGGGTTACGCCACACTCGCTTTCGAGGCGAGCTCCTTCGGCCGCTCGGACACGCTACCGAGAGGAACTCTAGCCCATAGGTGGCCGTGGTTTGAAATCCGTTTCCCTGAAGAAGCGGGTGAGGGGTTCGGCGCACTCGTCGGCGAGGACGCCGGCGACGACTTCGGGGCGGTGGTTGAGCCGCCGGTCGCGGAGCACGTCCCACAGGGAGCCGGCCGCCCCGGCCTTGTCGTCACGGGCTCCGTAGACGACGCGGTCGAGGCGGGACTGGACGGCGGTGCCCGCGCACATGGTGCACGGCTCCAGGGTGACGACGAGCGTGCAGCCGGTCAGCCGCCACTCTCCGAGCCGTCGGGCGGCCCTGCGGATCGCCAGGACCTCGGCGTGAGCGGTGGGGTCGCCGGTCAGCTCGCGTTCGTTGTGCGCGGTGGCGAGGACCGTCGTGCCGTCCGGGGCGAGCAGGACGGCGCCGACGGGGACGTCGCCGCCCGCCGCGGCGAGCCCGGCCTCGGCCAGGGCCTGTCGCATGGCGGGCCGCCACGGATCACGTACGGGATCGGGGGTGTCGGGGATGGCGGGGCTGTCAGGGGGCAGGGGCGTCACGGCCAGGAATCTAACCCCGGCGGCGGGGCCCCGGGGTCAGCGGACCGTCTCGAGGACCTCCGCGGCGCCCAGGGCGTCGGCGATCTCGCTCAGGGCGTCGGCCCCGTCGAGCGCGAGCAGCTCCTTCTCGGAGACGCCGAGGTCGGCGAGGATGTCCCGGTCCCCGAGCGGCCCCGCGGGCACCGCCTCGGAGCTCTGGCCACCGCCGTCGTCCGTGTCGTCGTCGCTGTCGTCGGCGGCCTGCTCCGGCTCGCCGTCCTCGGTGCCGTCCAGGTCGAGGGCATCGAGCTCGTCGGCGTCCGGATCCTTGCCGAGCAGTTCGTCGGTGAGCAGGATCTCGCCGTAACTGCTGCGAGCGGCGGCCGCCGCGTCCGAGACGTAGATGCGAGGGTCGTCCTCGCCGTCCACGCGGACGACGCCGAACCACGCGTCCTCCTGTTCGATGAAGACGAGGACCGTGTCGTCCCCCGCGTCGGCCTCGGCGGCCGCTTCGCGGGCCAGGTCGGACAGGTCCGACAGGGTCTCCACGTCGTCGAGCTCTGTGTCGCTCGCTTCCCACCCGTCTTCGGTGCGCGCGAGCAGTGCGGCGAAGTACACCGTGACTCTCCCACTGGTCTCAGTGCCGGTCGGGGGTCCCCCCGGCGGAGTCTGATGGACGGGAGTGCAGTTCAAGCCCCGCCCACTCGGAATCGTGGCAGAAAGAACGCCGTCAGGAGAGGTCTTCCGCGCGCTGTGTTGGCGTCGCGTCCCCGACAGGCCACGCACACCCGTGTCTGGTGTGAGCCGCGTCACGCGCGGGGCGCCGCTGAGCCGCCCGGAGCCGGTGCCCGGCGCCGGGCGCGCCGCGGCGTCACCAGCGGAACGTGCGCATCCGCATCTGCTGGCGCATGCGTGCGGCCCGGGCGCGGCGCGGCTGGACCCGGGCGCGCAGTTCGCGTGCCTCGGTCAGTTCCCGCAGGAACACCGCGCGACGGCGCCTTCGTTCGGCGTCCGTCTCGGGCTCGGGACGCTCCGCCGCCGCTATGCCATCGGCCGTGTCATCGGCGGAGGCCGACCGCGCTCGGCGCTTGCTGTCCGGCATGAGCCACATCACCACCCCACTCGACGGGTCCTCTCCATTGTCCCCGACCCTCCGATTTCCCTTCTGGCGCGCTGTTGATGCCTGTGGGGCGCCTGTTCCGGGCGGCTGTGCGGGGGAGCCGTGGGTCCGGGGCCCGGTTACTGTTGAGGACATGCGGATCCACGTCGTCGACCACCCGTTGGTGGCGCACAAACTCACCACGCTGCGCGACAAGCGCACCGACTCCCCGACCTTCCGGCGCCTGGCCGACGAGCTGGTCACCCTGCTCGCCTACGAGGCGACCCGGGACGTGCGCACCGAGCAGGTCGACATCGACACCCCGGTCTCCCGGACGACGGGCGTGAAGCTGTCGTACCCGCGCCCGCTGGTGGTGCCGATCCTGCGGGCCGGTCTCGGCATGCTCGACGGCATGGTGCGGCTGCTGCCGACCGCCGAGGTGGGCTTCCTCGGCATGGTGCGCAACGAGGAGACGCTGCAGGCCTCCACGTACGCCACGCGCATGCCGGACGACCTCTCCGGCCGCCAGGTCTACGTGCTGGACCCGATGCTCGCCACGGGCGGCACGCTCGTCGCGGCGATCCAGGAGCTCATCAAGCGCGGTGCGGACGATGTCACCGCCGTGGTGCTGCTGGCCGCGCCCGAGGGCGTCGAGATCATGGAGCGGGAGCTGGCCGGGACGCCGGTCACCGTGGTGACCGCGTCGGTCGACGAGCGGCTGAACGAGAGCGGGTACATCGTGCCCGGCCTCGGTGACGCCGGTGACCGGATGTACGGCGCCGCGGAGTAGCTCCGCCGGCCACGACGAAAGCCGCAGTCGCGTCCGCTCATGTACCGAGCAGACGCGACTGCGGCTTTTCTGTGGTTGCTCGCGCCGTTCCCCGCGCCCCCTACGGGGCGCAGCTCGGGGATGCGGAAGAGGTCGGTTCCGGGTGGGTCAGCGCCGAGAGCGCCTTGTCGGCGTCGGCCTTCGACGACAGGCCCTTGAACTGCTTGCCGATGATCAGGTCGACCTCGGTCGGCTTGGCGCGGGTGTCCGACTTCAGCTCGGCGCCCGCCAGCTGTGTGCCGAGCACCGGCAGCGCCGCGTCGGAGGCCGACTTGGCGCCGAGCAGTATCCCGACGCCCGTGACCTTCTTGTCGTACGTCTTTGTCGCGTTTCCTACGTCCCCGATGGCGAAGCCGCGCTTCTTCAGCTCGTCGGCGGTGTCCTTCGCCAGGCCGCCGCGGGTCGTGGCGTTGAGGACGTTGACCTTGATCTTCGCGGGGGCGGGCAGCTTCGCCGCGGCCTTGGCGGGGGACGGGCTCGTGCTCGGATGCTTCGGGCAGTCCGCGGCGCCGGAGCCGGCCGCGCTGGCCTTCCGACCGCCGGTGAAGACATCGACGAGCTGGAACGATCCCCAGCCGATCAGGCCGATCGCCGCGACGGACGCGACGACGGCGAGCACGATCCTGCTGCGCGAGCGGCCGCGCCGCATACGGGGGTACTTGTCCCCCGTGATGCGGTACTTGCCGCCCATGCCGGGGGGAGTGAGCATGCTCATGGGCGCAGCGTAGTGCCGCCCGGCGGCGATGCCTATTAAATGATCAGTGGTGGCCGCTCAGTCCAACCCGAAAGGGCCAATGCGGACTTGAGGGACCCTCGGCCGCCGGGGTGCGTCAGCCGAGTTCGAGGACGCGGGCGTGCAGCACCTGGCGCTGCTGGAGCGCGGCGCGGACGGCGCGGTGCAGCCCGTCCTCCAGATACAGATCGCCCTGCCACTTCACGACGTGCGCGAAGAGATCGCCGTAGAACGTCGAGTCCTCGGCGAGCAGCGTTTCCAGGTCGAGCTGACCCTTCGTCGTCACGAGCTGATCGAGGCGGACCGGGCGCGGCGCGACGTCCGCCCACTGCCGGGTGCTTTCCCGGCCGTGGTCGGGGTACGGCCGGCCGTTTCCGATGCGCTTGAAGATCACACGGAAAGCCTACCGGGCCGGGCTCTCCGGGCGCAGCCATGGAGACGGAGTGCGACCCTGTGAAATACCGCCCTGAACCGGGGCGAAACAGGACCACTCAAACCCGGGACAGGGGCCTGAAATGAGTGACAGCGAGCCGATGGCGGGCGGACAGGCGCAGGGGGCGGACCCGTCCGGGGGAGAACGCGGCGTCTCCTTGACGCAGGAGACGGAGCCTGCGGAGCCGGAGGCCGCGGAAGGGGCGCACCCCGAGACCGTCACCGGCGGCCCGGCACTGCCCGCCGGAGCGCTGGAGATCGCCGCCGGGTACGCGTTCACCGGGCCGGCCCTCGACCTCGGCGCGCTGCTCTGGGACGGGCAGTGCCACCCGGACGCCCAGATCCGCATCCCGCTGCCGATGCTGAACCGGCACGGCCTCGTCGCGGGCGCCACCGGCACCGGCAAGACCAAGACCCTCCAGCTCATCGCGGAGCAGCTGGCCGCGCAGGGCGTCCCCGTCTTCCTCGCCGACATCAAGGGCGACGTCTCCGGCATCTCGGCGCCGGGCGAGGACGGCGAGAAGGTGCGCGAGCGGGCCGGGCAGGTGGGACAGGAGTGGCGGGCCACCGGCTTCCCGTGCGAGTTCTACGCGCTCGGCGGCATCGGCACCGGCATCCCGCTGCGCGCGTCCGTCACCAGCTTCGGCCCGGTCCTGCTGTCGAAGGTCCTCCAGCTCAACCAGACGCAGGAGCAGTCGCTAGGCCTGATCTTCCACTACGCGGACCAGAAGGGCCTGGAGCTCTACGACCTGAAGGATCTGCGGGCGGTCGTCACCTTCCTGACCTCGGACGAGGGCAAGCCCGAGCTGAAGACGATCGGCGGTCTGTCGAGCGTCACCGCCGGGGTGATCCTGCGGGCCCTGACCGCGTTCGAGGCGCAGGGCATGGGGGACTTCTTCGGGGAGCCGGAGTTCGACACCAGCGAGCTGTTGCGGACCGCCTCCGACGGGCGGGGCCTGGTCTCCGTACTGGAGCTTCCCGCCGTGCAGGACAAGCCGCAGCTGTTCTCCACGTTCCTGATGTGGCTGCTCGCCGATCTGTTCCAGCGGCTGCCCGAGGTCGGTGACGTGGAGCAGCCGAAGCTGGTGTTCTTCTTCGACGAGGCGCACCTGCTCTTCAACGGTGCGTCCAAGGCGTTCCTGGAGGCCATCACGCAGACCGTGCGGCTGATCCGGTCCAAGGGCGTCGGCATCTTCTTCGTGACGCAGACCCCGAAGGACGTGCCCGCCGACGTCCTCGGGCAGCTCGGCAACCGGGTGCAGCACGCGCTGCGCGCCTTCACGCCGGAGGACCAGAAGGCGCTGAAGGCCACCGTCAAGACGTTCCCGAACTCCGGGTACGACCTGGAGGAGACGCTGACCTCGCTCGGCACCGGCGAGGCCGTGATCACCGTACTCAGCGAGAAGGGCGCGCCGACGCCGGTCGCGGCGACCCGGCTGCGGGCGCCGGAGTCGCTGATGGGGCCCGTGGAGGCGGGGGCGCTCGACGCGGCCGTGAAGGGGTCGCTGCTGTACTCGCGGTACGCCGATGCCGTGGACCGGGAGTCGGCGTTCGAAAAGCTGACCGCGCGGGAGGCCGAGACGGCGGCCCGCAAGCAGGCCGAGGCCGATGCCGTCGCGGCGGAGAAGGAGGCCCGGGCTGCCGCCCGGGCCAAGCCGGCGCGGGACGACTCCGTCGTGGACCAGGTCGTGGGCAGCGGGATCTTCAAATCGCTGGCCCGCTCGATGGGTACGCAGCTCGGCCGCGAGATCTCCCGCTCGATCTTCGGCACTCGGCGCCGCTAGGCGGCTCGTTCGGCCACCGGGCCGCACACGACGAACGACCCGGAGGCGTGGTGAGGGCCGGGCGGCCGGGGTGGCCGCCCGGGGGTGTTCAGCTGCCGGATCGCTTCTGCGGACCCTGCGCGGACCGCTTGCGGGTCGGCGCGGGTTCCGGTGACTGATGGGCGCGGGCGTCGCGCGCGGCCTCGGCGCGGAGCAGGGCGCGCAGCAGGGCGTACGGGTCCTTGGGCATGGTGGGGCGTCCTTTCGGTGCTGACAGGGGAGATGAAGGGGTCCGGGAGGTGCCGGACCTGTCAGCAGCGCAGGACGACGGTGCGCAGGGCGCGGTGGGACAGACGTGCGGGGTGCTCGGCGGGGGTGGGCCCGAGCGGGACCGCCCGGGGGACCGGCCGCGGCGGCGGAGCCGTGAGCAGCCGCGTCGGATGCCCGGTGGGCAGCCGGAGGGCGGCCTCGGGGGTGTCGTGGTGCTCGGCGCCCTCACAGGAGGCCGCGGCCACCGGGAGCGGGGCCGCCGCCTCGGCGGGCGGCGCGGCGAACGGCGCGAGCAGCAGCGCGAGCACCAGCAGGAGCGCGCCCGCCCACGTCCGGGCACGGGGGCCCGGCGCGGTGGGGATCGGCGCGACACTCATGCGTCGACTTGTCCCCCGGACGCGCCCGTGACGCAATCACCGGGCGCCCTTTTCCCCTCTCATGGGCTACACGGACGTCAGCCGGCTGACGACTTGGCGGCCTTCGCGGCCTTCGCCGCCGCCTTCATCTCCTGCTTGTGCGCGCGGACCTTCGTCAGGGACTCGGGGCCGGTGATGTCGGCGACCGAGCGGAACGCCTTCGCCTCGCCGTAGGCGCCGGCCGCCTCGCGCCAGCCCGTGGGGCGCACGCCGAGCTGCTTGCCGAGCAGGGCGAGGAAGATCTGGGCCTTCTGCTTACCGAAGCCGGGCAGCTCGACGAGGCGGGCCAGCAGTTCCCTGCCGGTGCCGACACCCGTCCAGACGGCCGCGGCGTCGCCGTCGTAGTGCTCGACGAGGTACTGGCACAGCTGCTGGATCCGCTTGGCCATCGAGCCGGGGTAGCGGTGCACGGCCGGCTTGGCGGAGAGCAGCGCGGCGAACGCCTCCGGGTCCCGGGCGGCGATCTCGTGGGCGTCGAGGTCGTCGGCGCCGAGCCGGTCGGCGATCGTGCGGGGTCCCGCGAAGGCCCACTCCATGGGCACCTGCTGGTCGAGCAGCATGCCCACCAGCGCGGCGAGCGGGCTGCGGCCCAGCAGTTCGTCGGCGGCCGGGTCCTGGGCGAGGTGGAGGGTGACGTCCATACGTCGATGATGACCCACCGGCGCGCTCCCGACATGTGGGGATTAGGTTAGGCTCACCTAATAAATGTGGAAGGCGAGTGGGGGAACGGTGAACTTCGAGGTCTTCCGGGACGCGTGGGGGATACCGCATCTGCGGGCGGGCGGCGCGTCGGCTCTCGCGTACGCGCAGGGGTACGTGACCGCCGCCGACCGGGGCTGGCAGATCGAGGTCGAGCGGCACCGGATGCTCGGCACCTCCGCCGGGCTGCTCGGTGCGGGCGAGGCCGGCTGGGACGCCTTCGCGCGGCGGGCCCGGCTCGCGGACACCGCCCGGCGCTGCCACGACGCCCTCGACCCGGACACCCGTGCGTGGGTGGCCGCGTACGTCGACGGGGTCAACCGGGGCCTGCGCGACCAGGGCGGCCGGGCGCCGGAGTTCGCCCGGACCGGCGGAGCGCCGGGGCGCTGGGAGCCGTGGACGCCGCTCGGGGTGTGGCTGTCGACGCACGTGCTGTTCGCCGGGTTCCCCGGGAAGCTGTGGCGCGACGAGGTCGTGCGGCGGCTCGGGGCGGACGCGGTGGACCTCTTCGCGACCGACGGTCCGGGCACGCTGGGCAGCAACGGCTGGCTCGTCGGCGCGGCGCGCGCCGCGGACGGCGGCGCGCTGATCGCCGGCGACCCGCACCGGTACATCGAGGACCCGGGCGTCTACCAGCAGATCCGGCTGGCCTGCCCGGAGTTCGACGTGGTGGGCCTCGCCGTGCCGGGCGTCCCCGGCATCGGGCACTTCGGGCACGCGGGCTCCGTCGCCTGGGCCATCACCAACGCCATGGCCGACTACCAGGACCTGTACCGCGAGCGGTTGCGGCGCACCGGCGACGGCGGTGTCGAGGCGCTGGGCCCCGACGGCTGGCGCCCGGCCCACGCCCACAGGGAAGACGGCGTGGACGGTGTCGAGGTCGTCGAGACCGAGCGCGGAGTCGTCGTCATCGGCGGCCCCGACGAGGCGGACGGCGAGGGCATCAGCCTGCGCCAGCCCGCCCGCGTCTTCGGCAACCTGGGGTTCGCCACGCTGCCCGCCCTGCTGCGCGCCCGGACCGTGGCCGACGTCGACCGGGCCCTGGAGGGCTGGGCCGAGCCGGTCAACGTCGTGCTCGCCGCCGACACCGAGGGCGGCACGCTGCACCGGGTCGCGGGCACCGTGCCCCTGCGCGACCCGGAGAACAGGGTGCGGGTGGTGCCCGCGTGGGAGGAGCGGTACGCGTGGCGCGGTGTCCACGCACCCCTGCCGCGCGCCGAGGTCGACGGCGTCGCCGTCATGGCCAACGAGCGGTCCCTGGCCGCGCCGCTCGGCACCGAGTTCGCACCGCCCCACCGCGCCCGGCGCATCGCCGAGCTGCTCGCGGAGCGGGAGACCTGGGCCGCCGCGGACATGGCCGCCGTGCACACCGACACCGAACTCGCCTCCGCCCGGCCCCTGCTGGGACTGGTCGAGCGGCTGGACGGACTCACCCCGGCCGGGGCCGTGCTGCGCGAGTCGCTGCTGAACTGGGACCGGCGGATGGCCGCCGGGAGCGTGCGCGCCGCCGCGTACGCACGGGTGCGGTCCGCCGTCGTCCGCCGGATCGCCGCCCATCCGTCGCTCGCGGACCTGACCGGCCTGGCCCCCGCCTACCCCGAGGTCTTCCGCCCCTGGCTCGCGCTCGTCCCGCGCGTCGCGTACGGCCTGGAGAACCTGCTGACGGCCGCCCGGCTCCCGTACGGGGACCGGCTCGCCGCCGTCCGGGAAGCGGTCGAGGAGGTCGCGGGAGTGCCGGAGACGACCTGGGGCGAGCTGCACCGGCTCGCCGCCTGGCAGGCGCTGCCCGACCCCGGCGCCGAGCGGCCCGCCCTCGACGGCGACCACGACTGCGTCCTGTCCACGTCGAGCGTGCCCGGCATCACCGACCTCGCCGCGCGCGGGCCCGCCGCCCGCTACGTGTGGGACCTCGCGCGGCGCGAGAACAGCCGCTGGATCGTGCCGCACGGCGCCTCCGGCATCCCCGGCACCGCCCACCACCGCGACCAGCTGCCGCTGTGGCTGCGCGGTGAACTCGCCCCGGTCGTCACCGACTTCGACCGGCTGACCCCTACCGAGGAGACCCCCGTGCTGGACGTGTACGAGCGGACCGTCGACGGATTCGGCACCTTCCGGCTCACCCCCGTGGACCCGGCCGGAGCCGACATCGACGTCCTGCACGGCTGGGTGCGCGACGAGCGCGCCACCTTCTGGGGGATGACCGGCCTGGGCCGCGACGACGTCCGCGACATCTACGCGCACATGGCCGGCCTCGACACCCACCACGCGTTCCTGGTCCGCCTCGACGGGGTCCCGGTCGCGCTCTTCCAGACGTACGAACCGGAGGCCGACCGGGTCAGCGAGTGCTACGAGGTGCGGGACGGGGACGTCGGCGTGCACCTGCTCGTCGGTCCGCCGACCGGGGACGCGGGCGGCCGGCGCGGCTTCACGGCGGCGCTGGTCGGCGTGCTCGTCGCCTACGCGCTCGACGGGCTCGGCAGGAAGCGGATCGTGGTCGAGCCGGACGCCCGTAACGACAAGGCGGTCGCGCTGTTCACCCGCTCCGGGTTCGAGGTCGTCGGCGAGATCGTGCTGCCGGAGGTGGACCTGCCCGAGGTGCACCTGCCGGAGAAGCGCGCGCAACTCGCCTTCTACCAGGGCTGATCGCGCTACGAGCGGACGATCAGCAGGACCGAGGCCGTGACGCCGACCGTGACGATGACAGCCCGCAGCGCGGTCGGCGGCAGCCTCCTGCCCAGGCGGGCGCCGAGCAGGCCGCCCGCCGTGGAGCCCGCCGCGATCAGCCCCGCCACCGCCCAGTCGACGTCGGCGACCGCGATGAAGACCACGGCGGCGATCCCGTTGACCAGGGACGCGAGCACGTTCTTCGCGGCGTTCAGGCGTTGCAGGTCGTCGCGGAGCACCGCCCCGAACATGCCCATGAGCAGCACGCCCTGGGCCGCCCCGAAGTAGCCGCCGTAGACGCCCGTACCGAGGACGCCGAGCCACATCGGCAGCCCGCCGTCGGTACGCGTGGCCCCCCTTTGATCCTGCCGGGCCTTCATCCAGCGGTTCAGGCGCGGCTGGACCAGGACGAGGACGCACGCGGTGATGATCAGGACGGGCACGATCGCGCGGAACGCGGCGTCGGGCAGCCGCAGCAGGAGCAGCGCCCCGGCCAGCCCGCCGAGCAGCGACGCGGTACCGAACCGCACCAGTCTCCGCCGCTGGCCCCGCAGTTCGCGCCGGTAACCGTACGCGGCGCTGAGCACCCCGGGCACCAGCCCCACGTTGTTCGAGACGTTCGCGAGCACCGGCGGGTAGCCGAAGGCGAGCAGGGTCGGGAACGTGATCAGGGTGCCGGAGCCGACCACCGCGTTCATGCCGCCCGCCGCGACCCCGGCGGCGCCGATCGCCACCGCTTCCACCACGTCCACCGCTCGCCGCTCCTCGCAGGTCAACGGGTCGGCACCCGCCCGGAGTTCGCGACCTCCGTGACGGGTTGCCGCCCTGGGCCGTCCCGCCGACGATCGTGCGCCGCGCCCCCGACCCAAGTCAATCCTCGGGTTTTCTTGCAGATACCCAAGCTGTAGCTTCGACCGGTGTGACCCTCGACGACCTCCGCGTCTTCGTCGCCGTCTGCCGCGCGGGCAGTCTCAGCGCCGTCGCACGCGACCTGTCCTGCACGCAGTCGGCCGTGAGCCAGCACGTCAAACGGCTGGAGAAGGAGACCGGGATCGGGCTCCTCGAACGGCACGCCCGCGGGGTCGTGCCCACCCCGGCGGGCCGGATCCTGCGCGCCGCGGCGGCCGACGGGATCGGCGCCCTCGACGACGCGCTGCGCCGCCTGGACGACCTGGCGCGCGGCGCGAGCGGCTCGGTGCGGGTGACCACGGGCGCCACCTCGGTACGGCACTTCATGGCCGAGGCGATCGTCGCCTACCGGCGCGGGCACCCGCAGATCAGCCTGGAGTTCCAGACGGTCAGCTCCAGCCGCAGCTGCTTCGAGGCGCTGGCCGCGCACGACCTGGACCTCGCCTGGATCACCATGGGGCCCGTCGAGCGCGGGATCGAGCTGCGGCCGGTGGTCGAGCTGCCCTGGGTGCTCGCCGTGCAGGAGCACGACCCGCTGGCCGCCAGGCTGTCCGTCGAACCGGCCGACCTGGCCGAATCGGCGCAGCTGATCCTGCCGCCCGAGCACTCCACGTCCCGCTCCCACCTCGACGACCGGTTCGCCGAGCTGGGCATCGCGGACGCGACGTCCGCCGGCACCGGCATCGCCGACTGGGACACCGCCGCGCACCTGGCGCAGCTGGGCCTCGGCCACGCCGTCGTCCCCGACCTGCCGGGCCTGCGCGGTCCCGGCCACCCCGGGCTCGTCCTGGTCCCCGTCCCCTGCCTGCCGCCGCTCCAGGTGGGCTGGGCGGTGCGCCGCTGGGCCGCGCTGTCGCCGCCCGCCCGGGCCTTCGCGGACCTGGTGGAGGGCAGCTGCCCCGGCGCCGCGGTGCGCCCGAACGGCTGACGCGGCCTCGCGCGGGCCGCCCGTCCCGGCGACCCTGACCTCATGACGACCACACACCATCTGGCCGCTCTCGCCGACGACCATCTCGCCGCCGCCCGCTCGGCCCCGCACGGCCGCAGCGCCGAACTGATCCTGCACGAGGACCAGTTGCGGCAGAGCGTCATCGCCCTGGTGGAGGGCAGCGCCCTGGAGGAGCACAACGCCCCGCCCGCGGCCGCCCTCCAGGTCCTCACCGGCCGCGTCCGCCTCACCGCCGTCTCGGGCGACGTGGAACTGGGGCCCGGCGACCTGCGGCCGATCCCTCAGGAGCGGCACGGGCTGCTGGCGCTGACCGACGCGGTGGTGCTGCTCACCGCCGTGACGGCCTGACCCGGCCCGTCCTCACAGCACGCTGCCGAGCGCCTTCTCGGGCTCCAGGGCGGCGCCCTCCCGGAAGCGGGCGTCGTACGCGGCCCCGCCCAGGGCCCCGAGGGCCCTGGCCGCGATCCGCTCCACATCGCCCCGCTCGGCCGCGGGCAGCGGCGCCCCGACGCCCCGCCGGGCCGCGTCCGCCGCCCCCAGCAGCAGCGCGGCCCCCGCCGCGTCGCCCGCCAGGGACACCGCCCCGGCCAGCCCTTCGAGCGTCAGCGCGTAGGCGCGCGGCTCGGCGAGGACCCGGGCGGCGTCGAGGCCGCACAGATGGTGCGCCCGGGCGGCGGCCGCGTCCCCGCCCAGCTCGGCGAGGAACCCGAACTCGGCCGCGCGGAGATGGTCGCCCGCGGGGGAGGAGACGTCGCCGTGGGTGTCGCGCAGCCGGGTCAAGTGCGCGTGCGCCGCGTCGAGTTCACCGGCGCGCCGGGCGCCGAGGGCCAGCCCCATCTCGGCGTGCACCTCCCCGTACCGGTAGCCCTGCTCCACGGCCCGGGCGCGCGCCTGTTCGTGCAGGTCGCGGGCGCGGGCGAAGTCGTGCCGCAGCAGGGCGACGCGGCCGAGCCCGGACAGGCGGGCGGCGACCTCGGCGGCGAGCCCGAGGTCCTGGGCGAGGGCGAGCCCGGCCCGGCCGAGCCGTTCCGCATCCTCGTACGCGCCGCGGATCTCGGCCAGCGCGGCGAGCGGCCCGACGGTCTGCAACTCACCCCACCGGTCGCCGAGTTCACGCAGGAGCGCGGCCGCGCGCCGCCCGTCCCGTTCCAGGGCGGACAGCTCGCCGCGGATCAGGGCGTGCAGGGCGCGCAGGGCGAGGGTGGCGGCGGTGGCCCAGGTGTCGTCCGGCGGCGGGCACGCGTCGAGCCGGCGCCCACAGGCGTCCGGGTCACCGCCGTGGAACAGGGCGTGGGCGAAGAGCCAGGACGTGGGGGCCGAGACCTCGCCCGCGGGGGGTGCGGCGGCCGGGCTCACGGCCCCGGTCAGCAGCCCGAACGCCGTGTGCAGAGCGGGGAGGTCACCGGTCCGGCCGAGGTCCGGCAGGGCGGACAGGGCCCGGTGCCCCTCGGTGAGCCGCCCGCGCAGCAGCCACCACCAGGCGAGCGCCGCGCCGAGCCGCCGTGCCGCGGCCGGGTCGGCCCGCACCGCCTCGTCGAGGGCGGCCCGCAGGTTCCCGGACTCGGCGTCGAGCAGGCCCAGCCACTCCTGCTGTCCCGCGCCGCGCAGCCGGGGGGCGGCCCGTTCGGCGAGCCCGAGGAAGTACCGCAGATGCCGCTCCCGTACGGCGGCGGCCTCCGCCTGCTCCGCCAGCCGCTCCAGGGCGTACGCGGAGACCGACTCCAGGAGCCGGTAGCGCGGCCGGGGCCCGGGGACGGCCACCACCAGGGACCGTTCGACCAGCCGCGTCACGAGGTCGGGGACCTCCTCGCGGGCCACGCCGTCGCCCGCGCACACGGCCTCCGCCGCGTCCAGGGTGCAGCCGTCGCGGTGCACGGCCAGGCGCCGCAGCACGATCCGCTCCGGCGCGCCGAGCAGCTCCCAGCTCCAGTCGAGCACCGCCCGCAGGGTCCGCTGCCGTGCCGGGACGCCGCGCTGCCGCGCCCCGAGCAGCCGGAACCGGTCGTCGATCCGCGCCGCCAGTTCGCGTACGCCCAGGGCCCGTACGCGGGTGGCGGCCAGTTCGACGGCGAGCGGGATGCCGTCGAGGCGGCGGCAGATCTCGGCGACGGCCCCGGGGGCGTCGGCGGGGTCGTAGCCCGGCGCGGACGCGGTGGCCCGCGCCGTGAACAGGCCGATGGCGTCGGCCGGCCGCAGCGGCTCCACGGGCCGCACGGCCTCCCCGGAGCCGGTCAGCCCGAGGGGTTCCTGACCGGTGGCGAGGACGCGCAGCCGGGAGGTCGAGCGCAGCAGCGTGTACGTCAGCTCGGCGGCGGCGTCGACGACGTGCTCGCAGTTGTCGAGGACCAAGAGGGCGTCGCGCTCACGCAGGGCGTCGGCGAGCCGCCGCACGGGGCCGCCGTCGGGCCGGGGCAGCGGGCCCGCGTGGGGTGCGTCCTCGCGCAGGCCCAGGGCGGCGGCGACGGCCTGGGCGAGATCGTCGACGTCACTGCCGCCGGGCAGCCCCGCGAGTTCGACCAGCCACACGCCGCCGGGCGCGGAGTACTGCCGGGCGGCCGCCACGGCCAGCCGGGTCTTGCCGACACCGCCCGGGCCGGTCAGCGTCACCAGGCGGTGGGCGGCGAGGAGACGGGAGACGGCGGCGAGATCCGGGGCGCGGCCGAGGAGGGGAGTGGGCGGGGCCGGGAGACGGGCGGCGGGGCCCGCCGGCGGTGCTGCCGGATGGGCCGCGCGGGGTGTCGCCGGGGGATCCCCGGGCGTCGGCTCGGAGTGCCACTTGTCGAGGTGCAAAGGATCGGGGCGCCACGGCTCGGGATGCAGTGGCTCGGGCTGCAATGGATCAGAGTGCAACGGCTCGTGCCGGAGCATCCGGGCGTGCAGGGCGGTCAGCTGCGGGGTGGGATCGACCCCCAGCTCCCGTGCGAGGGCCCGGCGCAGCTCCTCGTACGAGGTGAGGGCCTCGCCCTGCCGCCCGGCGAGATACAGGGCCCGTATGTGCAGGGCCCGCAGCCGCTCCCGCAGCGGATGCCGGGCCACGAGCCCGCCCAGCTCACCGGCGACCAGATCGTGCCGCCCCGACGCGATCCGGGCGGCGGCCCGCTCCTCCAGCGCGACCAGGCGCACCTCCTCCAGCCGCCGCACCGGCCCCCGGACGAACGCGGCGTCGGCGAAGTCGGCGAACGCCGGTCCGCGCCACAACTCCAGCGCGGCGTCGAGGAGTCCGGCCCGCTCCGCCGGATCCGCGGCGGCCCGCGCCCGCTCCACGAGGTCCCGGAACGTCACCGCGTCCACCTCGGCGCCCGTCAGGTCGAGCCGGTAGCCCGGCGCCTGCCGCACCACCCGCGAGCGGCCGACGGCCCGGCGCAGCTGGGACACCTTGGCCTGCAGCGCGTTCGCGGGTTTGCCCGGCGGCCGCGCGCCCCACAGCTCCTCCACGAGCCGGTCCACGGAGACGACCCGCCCCTCGTGCGCCAGCAACACGGCCAACAGCGCCCGCACCTTCAGCTCGGGAACCCCGACCGCGTCCCCGCCGGCGCCCTCGCGGACGACGAGTCCCCCCAACACCCCGAACCACATGGGGAAACGGTAGCGCCCGGCTCCGCGCCCGCACGGCGTCCGCCGACAGCCGTCATCAGTACTTCATCAGCGCTCCCGAACCGCACGGGGACAGGATCGCTCCCGCCCACCAGAACCCCGGCAGGGAAGCGGACCATGTCTGACACGACGACCACAGGGACCTCGCAGCAGCCACCGGAAGCGGGGGCGGCACCCGCGACGAGACTCCCCCTGCCCGCCCTCCTCGCCCTGGCCACCGCCGTCTTCGTCACGAGCCTCACCGAGACCCTCCCGGCAGGCCTCCTCCCGGCGATGAGCCGCTCACTGGGCGCCACGGAGTCGGCCACCGGCCAGACCGTCACCGTCTACGCCGCCGGAACCTTCCTCACCGCGATCCCCCTCACCGCCGCGACGGCCGGCTGGAACCGCGGCCGTCTCCTGCTCACGGCCATGGCCGGGTTCGCCGTCGCCAACACGGTGACGGCGCTCTCCTCCTCGTACGCCCTGACGATGACGGCCCGTTTCGTCGCCGGTGTCGCTGCCGGTCTGGCCTGGGCGCTGCTGGCCGGCTACGCGCGCCGCCTCGCCCCGCCGGACCTGGAGGGCAAGGCCATCGCGATCGCCATGGCGGGCATCCCGGTGGCGCTCTCCCTCGGCGTCCCGGCCGGCACCTTCCTCGGGACGACGCTCGGCTGGCGCACCGCGTTCCTGGCGATGACGGGGCTCACGGTCGTCCTCCTCGCCTGGATCCGTCTGACGGTCCCGGGCCACCCCGGCCGGGAACGCTCGGCCCGCACCCCGATGCGGCACGCCCTCCGGGCCCCCGGCGTACCCGCCGTCCTCACCGTCACCCTGGTCTTCGTCCTGGCGCACACGATCCTCTACGCGTACATCGCCACGTTCCTCGACGACGTCGGCCTGGGCGGCTCGACCGACCTGATCCTGCTGGTCTTCGGCGCGGCCTCGCTGCTGTCCATCTGGGCCGTCGGCGCGCTCGTCCACCGCAGGCTGCGCGGGCTCACGCTCGCCGGAACCGTCCTGGTGGCCGTGGCCGCGACCCTTCTCGCGCTGACCGGCGGCTCCACCGTGCCGGTCTACGTCGCAGCCGCCCTGTGGGGGCTCGGCTGGGGCGGCGTCCCGACGCTGCTGCAGACGGCGGCGGGCCGCGCGGGCGGTGAACAGGCCGACGCCGCCCAGGCGTTGCTGGTCACGCTCTGGAACGTCGCGATGGCGGGCGGCGGCGTCGCGGGCGGCGTCCTGCTGCACCTGGGCGGCCCGGCCGCGCTCCCGTGGGCGGTGCCGCTGCTCCTGGCGCCGGTTCTGGCGGTGATCACCGTCTCCCGCGACCACGGCTTCCCCCGGCAGCCGTGACCCCACGGCCCGCGCCCGGCCCGTCCGACTACCCGAAGCGCACGCCGGCGGCCGGACCGAGACACCACTCCCGCACCGCGGGCCAGGCCCCGTATCCGTCGTCCATCGAGAGATGCCCGCCGCCCGCGATCACCTCGGTGGCGATCCCCAGCGGGCCCCCGTACGCGGCGAGGGCGCCTTCGGGGCAGTACGGGTCGTCGTCGCCCGCGACGAGCCGGGCCTCCCCGAGCTGCCCGGGCCGCAGCGCGGGCGGCGCGAAGTCCGCGATCCGCGGCTCCCCGGCGACGAACGCCGGGGAGGGCGGCGCCACGAGCAGCACCCGCTCCACCGCCCCCTCGGTCACCAGCCCCCGGGCGACGCCGTGCAGCCACAGCAGGCAGCCGAGACTGTGACAGACGACGACGGACGGCTCGCCGAACCTCTCCAGAAGCGACCCCAACTCACGCGTCCAGGATTCGAGTTCGGGATCATCGGGATCGGGAAGCTGCGGGTAGGACACGTCGTGCCCGCGACCGGAGGCCAGCTCGTCGGCCAGCCATCGCTGCCAGTGCCCGGCGGGCCGCCGGTTCTGCCACCCGTGCAGAAGGAGAAAGGCGCTCATGCCGCTGATCCTCACAGCGCCAACTCCCGCGATCCAGTTAATCTTTCGCGATGGAACCGGTAAGCGAGAGCTTCACTGTCGGCGGACCGGCGGCGGGCGACGGCTTCAGCCTCGACCTGCGCCGCCTGGCCGTCCTGCGGGAACTGCGCCGCCGCGGCAGCCTCGCCGCCACGGCCCAGGCCCTGCACCTCACACCGTCCGCGGTCTCCCAGCAGATCGCGGCGCTCTCCCGCGAGACGGGCGCCCCGCTGACCGAACGCGCCGGACGCGGGGTCCGGCTGACCGGCCAGGCCCGCATCCTGCTCGACCACGCCGACCGCATCGCCGCCCAACTGGAGCGCGCACGGAGCGACTTGGCCGCGTACGAGTCCGGGGCGCGCGGCACGGTCACCCTCGGCGCCTTCTCCAGCGCCATCGTCGGACTGCTGCCGGACGCGCTGCGCACCCTGGCCGACCGGCTGCCCGAGGTGGAGATCCGGGTGCGGGAGGCCCAGCCCCCGGATGTCTTCACGGCTCTGGACGCGGGCCGGATCGACGTCGTCGTCGCGGTCGACTTCACGGCGACGCCCCCGCACACCGACCGCCGCTACACCCGCACCGACCTGCTGACCGACGTCCTGGACCTGGCCCTGCCGCCCGGCCACCGCCTCGCCCCGCACGCCCGGGTGAACCTGCGCGACCTTGCCACGGAGCGCTGGATCGTCGGCGACGCGGCGAACTGCTGCGGCGCGGTCACCCGCGCCGTGTGCGCGGCGGCGGGCTTCAGCCCCGACATCCGCCACGAGGTCGACGACTGGTCGGCCGTCGCGGCGCTGGTGGCGGCGGGCGCGGGCGTGGCCCTGATCCCGCGCCTGGTCCAACACGCCTACGCCCCGCACGAGGTGACGCTCCACGCGGCCACCCCGACACCGTCCCGCAACGTGTTCGCGGCCGTACGGGCGGGGGCCGAGCACAATCCGGTGGTGGGCGCGGTGGTGGAGGCCCTGCGGAACCGGCCGTCACCGGAGGACCGATGCTCTCCGGGTGAGGGCCAGGGGCATCTCGGGGGCTTCCCCCATGCCGTGGCGTCTCCCCGCCGCGAATGATCAGGACATGATGAGTCATGGAGGCCGCACCCACAGCCTGCTCGGTCGTTTTCTCGCCCCCGCGGTGTGGGCCGCCGCCGCCCTGGCATCGGGGGCGGCCGTGGCGGCACCCTCGGACACCGACCCCGGGCTGAGCCCGTTCGCACTGACGGTCAGCGACTTCGCGGCGCTCGACCGCGGCGGTCCGATCGAGACCGGCATGGCGGTCCTGGGTGTGATGTCCTTCGTGCTGCTGGCCGTGGCGAGGAGCCGGCTGACGGCCGCGCGCGGCCTGCCGTCCGGGCTGCTGGCGGCCTGGAGCCTGGGCCTGGTGGTCGCGGCTGTGGTGCCGACCGATCCGCTGACCGTGCACCTGAGCGGATCGGCGTACGTGCACCGGTACGCCTCCGTCACGGCGTTCGTCGCCCTGCCGTTGGCCGGACTCCTCCTGGCCCGACGGCTCGACGCCGCCCCCGACGCGCGCCGAACGGCCCGCGGGCTGCGCCTGCTGTCCGTGGCCGCACTCACCGGTGCCGTGGTCATGGCCCTGTCCGCGGGACCGGGCGACCGGGAGCTGATCGGCCTGGTCGAACGCCTGCTGCTGGGCTGCGAAGTCGTCCTCATCGGCGTCTTCGGCCACTACGTGCAGAAGCGGATACGGGCCTCGTAGCCACGGTGCACGCGTGGTCATCGCCGGGTGTCCGGCCCCGGTCCCAGGGCCTCGGAGGCGGGCATACTGCCAATATGGGCACTGATCCGATGGACGGACCGTCCGCCGCGAGGGACGACGCACAGACCCAGGACGCGCGGGGGCAAGTTGCCGCCGAACGACAGCAGCAGGCCGAGGAGCGGGATCACTCCGCCGACGTCCGTGAGGCCGCCGCCGACCGGCGGGAAGCCATCGCCGACGAGCGTGAGGCGGTCGCCGACCGGCGAGAAGCCGCCGCCGACGAACGGGAAGCCGTGGCGGGCGCGTGGCAGCACCAGCTCGCCGCGTGGGAGACGCGTCTGGACATACGGCGTCGCACGGCGGGAGACCCGACCATGAGCGCGCGGGAGCGCTCGTACGAACAGATCGCCCGGTCCCAGGTTCTGCTGGCGGCCAGCCAGGAGCGCCTCGAACGGAGCGAAGCGGCACTGCGTCGCGCGGACGAGACGGATACGCGGGAGCAGGACTCCATCAACCGGGAGATCCGGGCCGCCCTCGCGCAGATGATCCCCCGGGGCCGGGTGCCCCTCCCGGCCCTGGAGGCCCGGGCGGACCGGGTCCGGCAGCAGGTCGCGGCGGCGGTCGAGGCGCTGGCCGAGGCCGAGGACGCCCTGGCCCACGAGCACGAACGATGCGATCGCCCCCAGCAGGCCGCCGAACACCGCCGGCGTGCGGACCGGGCCCGCGCCGCCGCCGCCACGCTGGACACCGACACCCCACCGGCCGCCGACGAGGACGACACCGCCACGCCACGCCTGATCGTCGCGGGTGACGGCCGGCCGCATGACGCACGCCACACTGCCGCGACCGCGCCCCGGACCGGACAACGACGAAGGCCCGGACCGTTCACACGGTCCGGGCCTTCTGCCTGCGGAGGATACGAGATTCGAACTCGTGAGGGGTTGCCCCCAACACGCTTTCCAAGCGTGCGCCCTAGGCCACTAGGCGAATCCTCCGCGGCAAACAATACAAGACGTTTGAGGGTGCTCGCGAACGCCTGCCCCTGGCCCGGAGGGAACTCGTTCCACCGGCCCGGAGCATGTACTCTGGGCGCAGCCCCTCACGTGGCGCTATCTGACTGAACTCCCCCAGGGCCGGAAGGCAGCAAGGGTAGGTCGGCTCTGGCGGGTGCGTGGGGGGCGTTTGCGTTCCCGGGGGTCGTGGGGCGGAGCCGGTTGTCGGTGGGCGCCTATAACCTCGTATGCGTGTCGTCTCTCGCGCTGTACCGCCGCTATCGCCCGGAGTCGTTCGCCGAGGTCATCGGGCAGGAGCATGTCACCGACCCGTTGCAGCAGGCGCTGCGGAACAACCGGGTCAATCACGCGTACCTGTTCTCAGGTCCGCGTGGCTGTGGCAAGACGACCAGCGCGCGCATCCTGGCCCGCTGTCTGAACTGTGAGCAGGGCCCCACCCCGACGCCGTGCGGGGAGTGCCAGTCCTGCCAGGACCTCGCGCGGAACGGGCCGGGCTCGATCGACGTCATCGAGATCGACGCCGCGTCGCACGGTGGTGTGGACGACGCCCGTGACCTGCGCGAGAAGGCGTTCTTCGGCCCGGCGAGCAGCCGCTACAAGATCTACATCATCGACGAGGCCCACATGGTCACCTCGGCGGGGTTCAACGCTCTGCTGAAGGTCGTCGAGGAGCCGCCGGAGCACCTCAAGTTCATCTTCGCCACGACCGAGCCCGAGAAGGTCATCGGGACGATCCGGTCGCGCACCCACCACTACCCGTTCCGGCTGGTGCCGCCGGGGACCCTGCGGGAGTACCTCGGTGAGGTGTGCGGCAAGGAGGACATCCCCGTCGCGGACGGTGTACTTCCGCTCGTCGTGCGGGCCGGTGCGGGTTCCGTACGTGACTCCATGTCCGTCATGGACCAGCTCCTCGCCGGCGCCCGCGAAGAAGGTGTGACGTACGCCATGGCGACCGGCCTGCTCGGCTACACGGAGGCGTCGCTGCTCGACTCCGTCGTCGAGGCCTTCGCCACCGGCGACGGCGCGGCCGCCTTCGAGGTCGTGGACCGGATCATCGAGGGGGGCAACGACCCGCGCCGGTTCGTCTCCGACCTGCTGGAGCGGCTGCGCGACCTGGTGATCCTGGCCGCCGTGCCGGACGCCGCCGAGAAGGGGCTGATCGACGCCCCGGCCGACGTCGTGGAGCGGATGCAGGCGCAGGCGAGCACGTTCGGCGCCGCCGAGCTGAGCCGCGCCGCCGACCTGGTCAACGAGGGCCTGACCGAGATGCGCGGGGCCAACGCCCCACGGCTCCAGCTGGAGCTGATCTGCGCCCGCGTGCTGCTGCCCGCCGCGTACGACGACGAGCGCTCCGTCATGGCCCGCCTCGACCGCATCGAGCGCGGCGGCGTCTTCACCCCGGGCGGGCAGGGGCCCGGTCCGGCGATGGCGTACGTTCCCGGTCCCGATGCCCACGCCGTGCCTCCCGCCGCGCCGGTCGCGCCCGGCGGCGGCCCGGCGGCGGCCCGGGCGGCGGTGCGCGGCGGCGCTCCGGGCGAGCCCCAGGCCCCGGCACCCGCCCCGGTCCAGGCCCCCGTCCAGGCGCAGGCACCCGCTCCGGCTCCGGCACCCGCTCCGGCACCGGCTCCGGCGGCGCCCCCCGCCCCGGCTCCCGAGACCGCGCAGGCTCCGGGCGCCTGGCCCACCGCGGCGCCCGCCGGAGGAGGCCGCAGGCCCGGTGGGTGGCCCACCGCGGCGCCCGCCGGCACCGGGCAGCCGTCCGCGCCCGCCCCTTCGGCGGAGCCGGCCGCCGCGGCCCCCGCGCCCATGGCGGCGGCCCCGGCCGGCGGCCCGGACCCGCGCACCCTCTGGCCGAACATCCTGGAGGCGGTCAAGAACAAGCGCCGCTTCACCTGGATGCTGATCAGCCAGAACGCCCAGGTGACCGGCTTCGACGGCACCACGCTGCAGCTCGGGTTCGTGAACGCGGGCGCTCGTGACCGTTTCGCGAGCAGCGGCGGCGAAGAGGTCCTGAAGGCGGCCCTGGCCGAGCAGTTCCACGTCCAGTGGAAGATCGACGCGGTCGTCGACGCCTCGGGCGGCGGCGCTCCCGCACCCGCCGGTGGCGGTTACGGGGGCGGATACGGCGGCGGTGGCGCGGGTGGTGGCTACACGCCCGCCCCGCCGACCCCGCAGCCCGCCGCCCCCCAGCCGGCCGCACCGTCCTCCACCCCGTCCCCGGCCCCGTCGGCCCCCGCCCCGACGCCGCCTCCGGCCCCGGCCCGCCGTCCGGTCTCGGTGGAGGACGACACCCCGGAGGACGACGACCCGGACCTCGACGAGAACGCCCTGTCGGGCCACGACCTGATCGTCCGCGAACTGGGCGCGACGGTGCTGGACGAATTCGCCAACGAGTAGCCCCGAGCCGCGCAAGCGGCTCTCGGGGGCGCGGGGAACTGCGCGAGAAGCCCCACCTGGCGTCAGCCGACGTACATCCCAGGGGCGCGGGGACTGCGCGAGCAACCCCCACCGCCCGCCGGCCGACGAACCACCGTCCCCTGGAGAAACCCACAAACCCTGCCCCACCCCACCGTGGGACGCCCCTACAAGACACTCCGGCCCCGCCGGATAGGCTGACGGCGTGAAGGTCCTCGTCATCGGCAGCGGCGCCCGCGAACACGCCCTGTGCCGCTCAATGTCCCTCGACCCCGACGTCTCCGCCCTGCACTGCGCCCCCGGCAACGCAGGCATCGCCGAGGTCGCCGAGTTGCACGCGGTCGACGCCCTCGACGGTGCGGCGGTCGCCGCCCTCGCCAAGAGTCTGGAGGCCGACCTCGTCGTCGTAGGCCCCGAAGCCCCCCTGGTGGCCGGTGTCGCCGACGCCGTGCGGGCCGCCGGCATCCCGGTCTTCGGACCGTCCGGCGAGGCCGCCCAGCTGGAGGGCTCCAAGGCGTTCGCCAAGGACGTCATGGCCGGCGCGGGCGTGCCCACCGCTCGTTCGTACGTGTGCACGACCCCGGCCGAGGTCGACGTGGCGCTGGACGCGTTCGGCGCCCCGTACGTCGTGAAGGACGACGGCCTCGCGGCGGGCAAGGGCGTCGTCGTGACCGACGACGTCGACGCGGCGCGCGCCCACGCGAACGCCTGCGAGCGCGTCGTCATCGAGGAGTTCCTCGACGGCCCCGAGGTCTCGCTCTTCGCGATCACCGACGGCGAGACGGTCGTCCCGCTCCAGCCCGCCCAGGACTTCAAGCGCGCCCTGGACGGCGACGCGGGTCCGAACACCGGCGGCATGGGCGCCTACTCGCCGCTGCCGTGGGCCGACCCGAAGCTGGTGCAGGAGGTGCTCGACACCGTCCTCCAGCCGACCGTGGACGAGATGAAGCGGCGCGGCACGCCCTTCTCCGGTCTGCTCTACGCCGGTCTCGCCATCACCGGCCGGGGCATCCGCGTCATCGAGTTCAACGCCCGCTTCGGCGACCCGGAGACCCAGGTCGTCCTGGCCCGCCTGGCGACCCCGCTGACCGGCGTCCTGCTCGCGGCGGCGAACGGCACCCTCGCCGACCTGGAGCCGCTGCGCTGGAGCGACGACGCGGCCGTCACCGTCGTCATCGCCTCGCACAACTACCCCGGCACCCCGCGCACCGGCGACCCGATCACCGGGCTCGACGAGGTGGCCGCGCAGGATGCCCCGTCCGCGTACGTCCTGCACGCCGGGACCAAGCGCGACGGCGAGAACGGCGCGGTCCTGAGCGCGGGCGGCCGTGTGCTGTCCGTCACAGCGACGGGCGGCGATCTCACGCAGGCCCGCGAGCGCGCGTACGCCGCCGTGTCCCGCATCGGCCTCGACGGCTCCCAGCACCGCACGGACATCGCCGCGAAGGCGGCGGCCGAGAGCTGACCGGATCAGCCGGAGAACATGTCGCCGGGCGGGAGTCACCCTCTCCCGCCCGGCGCCTTCATGTCAGCCACCTTTGCCCAAAGCCATTCCATCGAGTGACCGCTCGCCCATCCGGCTGACGACGCACCGGAGCCCAACTAAGGTGCGGCGCACGGAGTTCCGGCACCCGTGCGGCCCGGAGAGAACCAGACGGACCACCGGCATTGCGATGTCAGTGACGGGTGCCACAGTGGGGGAGTGAGCAACGCCACCAGTGTTCTGCCGCGGGCCTCGGCCCCCGGCCGGACAAAAGGCAGAGGCAGCAGGGGGTGACATCGGTCGTGTCCGGTATGGGTGCGGAGATGGGTGCGCGCGCGGCGCGCTCCCGGGCTCTCGCCGTGCTGCGCATCCGCGGCAGGGCGACGGCGCTCGCCCTGCTGCCCGCGGCCGCCTCCGTGGTGCTGCTCGCGGGCGGCGCCACCGGGCATCTGACGGGCGGGAGTTGGGACGTCGCGCGGATCGTGGTCTCCGCGGTCGCGGTGGTCGTGCTGCTCGCCGCGGCGGGCGTCGCACTCGTCGTCGCGCGGGCCCGTCCGGCGGTCAGCCCGACCGTTCCGATCGCCGAGCACACCGCCCCCGATCTGTACCGGCTGGTGCGCGACCTGGCCGACCGGCTCGACGTCCCGGCACCGTCGGCGATAGCGCTCACCCCGGACTGCGACAGCTGGCTGGAGGACCGCACGCACCCGGCGCACGGCCCGCCCCGCGGCCGCCGCGAGACCTCGGCGGACACGGCGCAGGGGGCCGCACCCGTCGCCCCCGTGCTGGTCATCGGCTCCCCGTTCCTGTGGTGGATGCGGGTGGCCGAGCTCCGTGCCGTCCTCGCCCCGGTCGTCGCCGGTACGGGCCCCTCCGCGCACCCCGACATAGCCGCCGCCCGGCGCTTCGTGCGCGGCCTGGACGCCGCCGTGGCGGTCGCCGCCGCCCCCGACCGCGGGCCGCTCGCCCGGAGCGTCCTGGGCGTCGTCGGCTGGGTCGCCCGGCAGATGCTGAGCGGCTGCCGGATCCACGCCGCCGAGATGGAGCGCGGGGTCGCCGCGGCCGCCGCCGAGCGTGCCCAGACGGTGGACTACGGCCTGCGGATCGTCGCCCAGGAGCAGGTCGGCCTCGCGTACGCGGGCTGGGACCGCCTCCTCACCCGGGTCGCGCTGCCCGCCTGGCGGATGGGCCGCTGGCCGTCCCGGCTGGACGCGGGCGTGGTCGCCGCCCTCACCGAGCTCTCCCGCCGCGACCGCCTCGCCGCGCAGAACGGGACCTTCGCGTCCCGGCTCGGCGAGCGCCCCGCCTGCGACCTGCTGGAGGAGCCCGGCACCGTCGACGAGGCGGCCTCGCTGCTCGCCGCCCGCCTCTTCCACGGCGGCCCCGCCGAGTCCGGCCCGGACTGGGCACCGGTGGACTGGCAGGAGTACCCGGACGAGGTCGTGGACCGCAAGTGGCGCACCGACGCGGCCCGCCTGCACCGGGTCCTCGACACCCTCGGCGTGGAGTCCGGGACCGCCCCCGCCGCGGCCCCCGAGGGCCCGACCCTGGCCCGCGTCCTCGACCACCTGGCGACGCCCGCGGATGCCTCGGACACCTCTTCCGGCACCACGGGCGCAGGCCCGGAACCGGCGGACACCCGTTCCGAGGCCCTGACCACCGACCAGGACCCCGACCCCGACCCCGGCCCCGATCCCGAAGAGGACCCCGACCAGGACCCCGACCGGGATCTCGGTCTCCCCAGGGACCTCGGTCTCGACCTGGACCCGGACTTCGACCCCGCCCCCCGCCCCGAGGTGGACACCCTCTCGGCGGGACTCACCGCAGAGCTGGCCCGCGAGGAGCAGGAGCGCCCGGCCCCGCCGGTCACCGCGGCGGGACAGGGCCCGGACGGCGCGCTGTGGGACGAGGGCGCCCTGCCGCTCTTCCCGCTCCAGCCCCCGCGCTCCGGCCGCGAGCTGCTGGCGGACCACGTCACCGCGATGGTCTGCTGCGCCGCCGTGGACACCGCCGGCGCGACCCCCGGCCTGGACTGGCTCGACGGCCCCTCGCTGCTCGTCGGCGGCGAGCGGGCGGCCGACCTCGCGCCGCGGGTGCTGAGCCTGGTGGAGGACGGCGACCCGGAGCCGCTGAAGGGCTGGCTGACCCGGCTGGGCATCCGGCCGGAGAAACCCGTACGTCTGGTATGACCCCATGCGTGCCGAAGCGCGCCCCGGAGGGAATCGTTCCTGTCCCGTCAATTCACGACGAACGGTGACGGACCGCGTGCGTAATGTGATGTGCTGGGACCGGTCGCGGACACAACAGGCGGACGTTCCAGACAGCTTGGAGAAGGACGCGACGAGTGGGCGTGCCAGACGGGCGCGCCGAGCGGACCCGACATCCGCGCTCGGCTCGGGGGAGCGAGGGAGGGGAAGACATATGGCGCTGGGTCCGGACAGGGCGGAGCACCCCGAGGAGCAGGCCGCACGGGACGCCGCACCGCCCCCGCGCCCCCGTACCCGCCGCTGGGAGTCCGGCGCGATGGCGCACGCCGTCAGCGACCCCTTCGGCCAGGGCCCGCTGCCCTGGCTGCGCGGCAGCGAGACCTACTTCGACGACACCGGCCAGGTCGTCCCCTGGTACGTCGATCCGGGCCACGCGGGGCAGCCCGGCTCCACGAACACCGCGGCCATCCCCAGCCCCCGTACCGGCGGCCCCCGGACCGCCGACGACGTGCACCGCCAGATCAAGGGCTTCACCTCCACCGGCGCGGCCGCGCCCGGCGAGGCGATCGACTTCCACATCACGGTCGACCCGCCCCAGCAGTTCAGCGTGGACATCTACCGGATCGGCCACTACGGCGGCGACGGCGCCTCCAAGATCACCACGAGTCCCCGGCTCTCCGGCATCGTCCAGCCCGCGCCCCTCTCGGTGGACCGCACGGTCTCCTGCCACCACTGGTGGCAGTCCTGGCGGCTGCAGATCCCGTCGTTCTGGAACGTGGGGGCGTACGTGGCGGTCCTGACGACCGTCGGGGGCCACCGCTCGCACGTCCCCTTCACGGTGCGGGACAACCGCCCCGCGGATCTGCTCCTGCTGCTGCCCGACATCACCTGGCAGGCGTACAACCTGTACCCGGAGGACGGCCACACCGGCGCCAGCCTCTACCACGCGTGGGACGAGGAGGGCCGGCTGCTCGGCGAGAGCGAGGCCGCGGTCACGGTCTCCTTCGACCGCCCGTACGCGGGCGCGGGCCTGCCGCTGCACGTCGGCCACGCCTACGACTTCATCCGCTGGGCGGAGCGCTACGGCTACGACCTGGCGTACGCGGACGCCCGCGATCTGCACGCGGGCCGGGTCGACCCGACGCGCTACCGCGGCCTGGTCTTCCCCGGCCATGACGAGTACTGGTCGGCGAGTATGCGGCGTACCACCGAGCTGGCCCGCGAGCACGGCACGTCCCTGGTCTTCCTGTCGGCCAACACCATGTACTGGCAGGTCGAGTTGGGTCCGTCCGCCTCCGGCGTCCCGGACCGCCTGCTGACCTGCCGCAAGCGCCGCGGCCCCGGCAAGCCGACGCTGTGGCGCGAGATCGACCGGCCCGAGCAGCAGCTCATGGGCATCCAGTACGCGGGCCGGGTCCCCGAGCCGCACCCGCTGGTCGTGCGGAACGCGGACCACTGGCTGTGGGAGGCGACGGGCGCGCACGAGGGCGACGAGATCGAGGGCCTGGTGGCCGGCGAGGCCGACCGCTACTTCCCGCGCACCGCCCTGCCCGACCACGAGGACCGGATCCTGCTGGCGCACTCCCCCTACCGGGACGGCGACAAGGTCCGCAGGCACCAGGAGACCTCGCTGTACCGGGCGCCGTCCGGGGCGCTGGTCTTCGCGTCCGGGACGTTCGCCTGGTCCCCGGCCCTGGACCGGCCCGGGCACGTCGACCCGCGGATCCAGAGAGCGACGGCCAACCTCCTGGACCGCATCTGCAAACGGGACTGAGAACGGACCCCCGAGCCGGACCCCTGGCCAAGGCCCGCCTCTTCGTACGGGAGAATCAACACCACTCGTACAGAACCACGGGGAGGAACCGTGTCCGGATTCGTCGAAAAGCCCGAGCCGCTTCAGGTGCCGGGCCTGGTGCATCTCCACACCGGCAAGGTGCGGGACCTGTACCGCAACGAGGCGGGCGACCTCGTGATGGTCGCCACCGACCGCATGTCCGCCTACGACTGGGTGCTGCCCAGCCCCATCCCCGACAAGGGCAAGGTGCTCACCCAGCTCTCGCTGTGGTGGTTCGACCAGCTCAAGGACCTGATCCCGAACCACGTGCTCTCCACCGAGCTGCCCGCGGGCGCCCCCGCCGACTGGGCGGGCCGCACCCTCGTCTGCAAGAGCCTGGACATGGTCCCGGTCGAGGCGGTCGCCCGCGGCTACCTCACCGGCTCGGGCCTGGTGGAGTACAACGCCTCGCGCACGGTCTGCGGCCTCGCCCTCCCCGACGGCCTGGAGGACGGCTCGGAGCTGCCCGCCCCGATCTTCACGCCCGCCACCAAGGCCGAGGTCGGCGAGCACGACGAGAACGTGAGTTACGAGGAAGTGGCCCGCCAGGTCGGCGCGGAGACCGCCGCCCAGCTGCGCCAGGCGACCCTCGCCGTGTACAGCCGGGCCCGGGACATCGCGCGCGAGCGCGGCATCATCCTGGCGGACACCAAGTTCGAGTTCGGCTTCGACAAGGACGGCACGCTGATCCTCGCCGACGAGGTGCTCACGCCGGACTCGTCGCGCTTCTGGCCGGCCGACCAGTGGCAGCCGGGCCGCGCCCAGCCCAGCTACGACAAGCAGTTCGTACGGGACTGGCTGACGTCGGACGCGTCCGGCTGGGACCGCAAGAGCGAGACCCCGCCGCCGGCCCTCCCCGAGGAGGTCGTCACCGCGACGCGCGCCAAGTACATCGAGGCGTTCGAGCTGCTGACCGGGACGCCCTGGAGCCTGTGACGAAAGAACCCCGGTCCGAGAGGACCGGGGTTCTTTTCCGGAGCGAACGACGAGGTTCGAACTCGCGACCTCAACCTTGGCAAGGTTGCGCTCTACCAACTGAGCTACGTTCGCAAAGCGCCGCTTTCGCGGTGCTCCGTGCGCCGAAGCGCGACGCCAACTATACCCAACCCCGCTCGCGCGCGAGACGCACGGCCGCGTGCCGGTTCTCCACCCCCAGCTTCGAGACGGCCGACGACAGGTAGTTGCGGACCGTCCCCGGGGACAGGGCGGCACGCTCGGCGATCTCCGCGACCGGCGCCCCGTCCGCCGCCAGCTCCAGCACCTCGGCCTCCCGCGCGGTCAGCGGGGAGTCGCCGGAGGCGATCGCGTCGGCGGCCAACTCCGGGTCCACATAGCGGTTTCCGGCGTGCACGGTCCGGATGATCTCGGCGAGCCGCTGGGCGCTCACCGTCTTCGGCACGAAGCCGCGCACCCCGGCGGCGAGCGCCCGCTTGAGGTGCCCGGGGCGCCCGTGACTGGTGACGATCATGGTCCGGCAGCCGGGCAGCTCCGCCCTGATCGATGTGGCCACCCTCACACCGTCGGCGCCCGGCATCTGCAGGTCGAGCACGGCGACGTCCGGCCGGTGCGCCCGCGCCATGGCCAGCGCCTCGGGCCCGGTGGCGGCCTCGGCGACCACCACCAGATCGTCCTCGAGGGCGAGGAGGGCGGCCAGCGCCCCGCGGATGAGGTGCTCGTCGTCGGCGAGCAGGACCCGTACGGTCATCGGGCGCTCTCCTGTTCCCGGCGCACCGGGGCGGTTCCGGCCCCGGGCAGCGGTACGCGCGCCCGCACCAGGAACACCCCCTTGCGGACCGGCCCGGCGTCCAACTCCCCGTCCAGCACGGCGAGCCGCTCCCGCAGCCCGGCGAGCCCGGACCCGGAACCGGTCTCCGCTCCGTCGCCCGCTCCGTCGTTCTCCACGGTCAGCACCACGTCCTCCGTCCCGGTCTCCAGCTCCACCCGGCAGCTCTTCGCGTCTCCGTGCCGCAGCACATTGGTCGTCGCCTCCCGCACCACCCAGCCGAGCGCCGCCTGCACCTCGTCGGGCAGCCCGGCCGGCGAGCCGGTCACCGTGCAGGTGACCCCGGCGGCGTCCAGCACTCCTTGCGCACCGGCCAGTTCGACCGTGAGATCGGCCTCGCGATATCCCCGTACGACATCGCGCACCTCCTTCTGCGACTCCTGCGCGATGCGCTGCACCTCGACCATCTGCGCGACGGCCGCCTCGGTCCGGCCGCGCCGGGCGAGCTGGACGGCGAGCTCGCTCTTGAGGGCGACGACGGCGAGATTGCGGCCCATGACGTCGTGCAGATCACGGCCGAAGCGCAGCCGCTCCTCGGCGACGGCGAGCAGTGCCTTGGTCTCGCGGGCCTTCTCGGACTCCCACATGACGGAGAGGTTCCAGGCGCTGCACCGGTAGGAGCCGAGCGCGAGCGCGGCGCCCAGCGCGAGGACCGCGCCCTCGGCGAACAGGCTCGTCGAGGCGTGCCCGAGGGCCGCGCTGACCGCGATGACGACCGCGATGACCACGGCCGACTCCCGGACGAACCGGCGGACCGGCACCATCAGCGAGTACGCCCCGCCGAAGGGCATCGGTGCGAACAGCAGCGGCATCGCGATCAGCCCGCTCCGGTTGCTGCCGGTGGCCACGATGGCCGCGATCAACGCGAACGCGACGACGGTGAGGGCCCCGGCGGTGACCGTCAGGGCCCGGGGCACCTTCCCGCGCCCGAGGTACTGGTCGAGGGCGAGGCCGGTGTGCCGGCCGGCGACCAGGCACTGCGCGATGTTCACCACGACAAGCGCGATCCCGAGGGCGAACGCCGTGGACTCGCCGCGCAGACTCCCGGCGAGGCCGCTGCCCGACCAGGCGAGCAGGAACAACCAGTTCACCGCCGCCAGCGTGAAGCGGCTCTGCCACTCCACCCGCTCGATCTTGCTGCGGTCCCGCCACCGAACCCGCGCCACCGAAGATCCTCCCGCCGTCAGCGCCGCGGTTCCCACCGGAACCGCTTCTGGACAGCAAACACCGCGATCCCGATCCAGGCCACCGCCAGCACGATCGCCTTCAGGGACTCCCCGCCGGACAGGGTGCCGCTCCAGCCGCCGCGCACCAGCGTCAGCGCCGACGTCAGCGGCAGGAACTCGCACACCGCCGCCAGCCGGTCCGGCAGCACCTCCAGCGGCACGACGCCGCCGGAGCCGAGCATCGAGACGAGCAGCATCGGCATCGCGGCGACCTGTGCGCTCTCCACGCTGCGGCTGAACACCGTGGTGAGGGCGGCGAGCGCGACGCACAGGGGGATGCCCAGCAGGACGCCGAGCAGCACCAGTTGGGGCGCGTCGGGGGTCCCCGCGTCGAGCAGCGCCGTGCACACGGCGGCCACCGTGACGCACTGGACGAGCCCGATCACCACGGAGGGCACCGCGGCTCCGGCGAGGATCTCCAGATCGCGCAGCTCTCCGGTGCGCAGGCGCTTGAGGACGAGTTCCTCGCGCCGCGACGCGTAGACGCTCACCAGTGAGCTGTACACGGCGAAGAGCAGGGAGAACGCGATCGCCGAGGAGATCATGACGGTGCCGAGGTTGAGCCCGACGTCCTTCAGGTCGCTCTTGTCGACCGACCGGGAGACGCTGACGGGCAGTACGAGCGGCACGAACACCGCAGTGAACAGCAAGCCCTTGCTGCGTCCGATGAGGGTGAACTCGGCCCGCGCGAGCGAGGCGAGCCGCCCCGCGGAGGTCGTCGTCGCCACTGTGCTCATGCCGCCATCTCCTTCTCCGGGGCCGGTTCCGTGCCGTCCTTCGCGTCCCGCGCGATCCGCAGGAACGCCTCTTCGAGCGAGGCGCCGCGGACGTCGAGCCGCCGCAGTTCGATTCCCGCGTCCCGGGCCCAGAGCAGCAGCCCGGTCGCGGCGCGCTGGAGTTCGTCGGTGCGCAGCCGGACGAGCCGGCCCTCGGTCTCGTGTCCGCTGATCCCGAGCGGGGCGAGCGGCGGCAGGTCGCCGATGAGATATCCCTCGGGCAGTTCGAAGGAGATGTGCGAGGGCTGGGCGGCGACGACCTCGTCGACGCGGCCCTCGGCGGCGATCCGCCCCTCGTGCAGGATCGCCAGCCGGTCGGCCAGGTCCTCGGCCTCTTCGAGGTAGTGCGTGGTCAGCAGCACGGTGGTGCCCTCGGCGCGCAGCCGGCGCACCAGGTTCCAGGTCTCCCGGCGGCCCTCGGCGTCGAGCCCGGTGGTGGGTTCGTCGAGGAAGAGCACCTCGGGACGGCCGAGCAGGGCGAGCGCCAGGTCCAGGCGCCGCTTCTCGCCGCCCGACAGCTGCTTGACCCGGACCTTGCCGCGTCCGCCGAGCCCGACCATCTCCAGGGCCTCGCCGACGGGCCGTGCCCCGCTGGTGCACCCGGCCCACATGCGGACCGTCTCGATGACGCTCAGCTCGGAGGGGAAGCCGCCCTCCTGGAGCATCACGCCGATCCGCGGCCGCACCCGGTCGCGTTCGGTGTGCGGGTCGTGGCCGAGGATCCGTACCTGCCCGCCGGCCGGGGCCGCGAGCCCTTCGAGGAGCTCGACGGTGGAGGTCTTGCCCGCGCCGTTGGTGCCGAGGAGGGCGAAGAGTTCGCCGCGGCCCACGGAGAAACTCACTCCGCGCACCGCCTCGAAGGACCCCCGCTTGTCCCCGTACACGCGGCGCAGATCAGTGACGTCGATCACGCGCTCGTTGTTGGTCATGCTTCAAGCCTTCCGCCGGCCGGGGCCGGGCGGCAGTGCGCGCTGTCATCGACGTCCATGACAAATGTCAGATGCCACCGGGCGGCCGGGTGCCGGATACGCCGAAGGCCCGGATCCCTGGGGGATCCGGGCCTTCGGAACTGGAGCGAACGACGAGGTTCGAACTCGCGACCTCAACCTTGGCAAGGTTGCGCTCTACCAACTGAGCTACGTTCGCATTGCCTCCGACCAGCTCTCACTGATCGGCGCGAGCACCAGCCTACCGCACCCCGAAGGGCGGTCGGTACGCGATGCAGAGCGGGTGACAGGAATTGCACACTGCGCCTTCCCCCTGGAAGGGGGATGTTCTACTACTGAACTACACCCGCATGTACTCCGTGGGGTCCGGCCCTGCGGCCTTGCCCCTCGGCGTGCTCCAGACTCTAGCCGACCGCCGGGGGTGCAGCGCAAGTCGGTTGCCGCGAGGGGCATCTGACGGGGTGGCCGGACGGACCGGCCCGGCCCCGTGCGCGACCTCAGTTGGCCTTCGCGAACTCCTCGTAGATCCGCTTGGGGATGCGGCCGCGCGGCGGCACGTCCAGTCGGTTCGAGCGGGCCCAGGCGCGCACGGCGGCCGGGTCCGGGTTCACGGCCGTGTGCTTGAACACCTTGGCCGTCCTGGCCGTCTTCTCCGTCCTGGCGGCCTTGCCGTTCCGCTTGCGGCCGGCCTGGAGGTACGGGGCCAGCGCCTTGCGGAGCTGTTTGGCATTGGCTGGGTTCAGGTCGATCTCGTACGACTTGCCGTCGAGACCGAAGGCGACCGTTTCCGCCGCTTCTGAGCCGTCGATGTCGTCAAAGAGAGTGACCACGACACGCTGCGCCACGAATATCGGTCCCTTCGTCCGGCATCCCCGCTTTGACGTGCGGAGATGTCGACTGTTCCGGTCTGTTTCCGGTTTCTGCCCATTCCTTTTTACCTTGTCCGGCATTGCGGAGGGAAGACCATTTAAAAACCTCCGCGTGTCTGTCGTCGTAGATATGCCGGTGTCTTTCGGTGTCTTTCCCTTAATTTTCCGTGCGGATCTGATGTCGTTGCCGTAACGTGATGCGGCTCTCGTAGATTCCTACTGTCTACGCGAGTAGAAGATTTGGGCGGGTACTCTGAACGGACCTGCTCAGCACCACACACCGGGAGTGCCAGTGGCACGCGTCGTAGTCGACGTCATGCTCAAGCCGGAGATCCTCGACCCCCAGGGCCAGGCGGTGCAGCGTGCGCTGCCGCGCCTCGGTTTCGACGGCATCTCCGACGTCCGCCAGGGAAAGCGTTTCGAGCTCGAAGTGGACGGGCCGGTGGACGACGCCGCGCTCGCCCGTATCCACGAGCTGGCGGAAACCTTCCTCGCCAACACCGTGATCGAGAACTTCACCGTCAAGGTCGAGGAGCTTGTCGCGGGAGCCGAAAAGTGACCGCTCGTATTGGCGTCGTCACCTTTCCGGGATCCCTCGACGACAGGGACACCCAGCGCGCGATCCGCCTCGCGGGCGCGGAGCCGGTCGCTCTCTGGCACAAGGACAAGGACCTGAAGCAGGTCGACGCGGTGGTCCTGCCGGGCGGTTTCAGTTACGGCGATTACCTGCGCGCGGGCGCCATTTCGCGGTTCTCGCCGGTCATGGAGACCCTGATCGACCAGGCGAGGGCGGGCCTCCCCGTCCTGGGCATCTGCAACGGGTTCCAGGTCCTCACCGAGGCCCACCTGCTCCCCGGCGCGATGCTGGGCAACGACCACCTGCACTTCATCTGCCGCGACCAGAAGCTGCGGGTGGAGAACGCGGGCACGGCCTGGACGTCCGACTACGAGGCGGGCCAGGAGATCCACATCCCGCTGAAGAACATGGACGGCCGCTACGTCGCCGACGAGCGCACCCTCGACATGCTGGAGGCGGAGGGCCGCGTCGTCTTCCGGTACCTGGACGTGAACCCCAACGGCTCGCTCCGTGACATCGCCGGCATCACCAACGAGGCGGGCAACGTCGTCGGCCTGATGCCGCACCCGGAGCACGCCGTGGAACCGCTGATCGGGTCCGGCCGCACCGACGGCCTCCCCTTCTTCACCTCGATCCTCAAGAAGCTGGTCGCCGCCTCATGAGCCTCGACACCGTAGAGAACGCGAGCAAGACCCCCGACGTCGAGCTCCCCTGGGCCGAACTCGGCCTGAAGAAGGACGAGTACGAGCGGGTCGTGGAGATCCTCGGCCGCCGCCCGACCGGCGCCGAGCTCGCCATGTACTCGGTCATGTGGTCCGAGCACTGCTCGTACAAGTCGTCCAAGGTGCACCTGCGCCAGTTCGGCGAGAAGGCCCCGCAGTCCGACGCGATGCTCGTCGGCATCGGCGAGAACGCCGGTGTCGTGGACGTCGGCCAGGGCTACGCCGTCACCTTCAAGGTCGAGTCGCACAACCACCCGTCGTACGTCGAGCCCTACCAGGGCGCGGCCACCGGCGTCGGCGGCATCGTGCGCGACATCATCGCCATGGGCGCCCGCCCGGTCGCCGTCGTGGACCCGCTGCGCTTCGGCGCGGCCGACCACCCCGACACCAAGCGCGTGCTGCCCGGCGTCGTCGCCGGCATCGGCGGCTACGGCAACTGCCTGGGCCTGCCGAACATCGGCGGCGAGGTCGTCTTCGACTCCTGCTACCAGGGCAACCCGCTGGTCAACGCCGGTGCCATCGGCGTCATGCGGCACGAGGACATCCACCTCGCGAAGGCGTCCGGCGCGGGCAACAAGGTCATCATGTACGGCGCCCGCACGGGTGGCGACGGCATCGGCGGCGCCTCCATCCTGGCCTCCGAGACCTTCGACGACGCCAAGCCGTCGAAGCGCCCGGCGGTGCAGGTCGGTGACCCCTTCCAGGAGAAGCTGCTCATCGAGTGCACCCTGGAGGCGTTCGCCGAGAAGCTCGTCGTCGGCATCCAGGACCTCGGTGCCGCGGGCATCTCCTGCGCCACCAGCGAGCTGGCGTCCAACGGCTCGGGCGGCATGCGCGTCGAGCTGGACGACGTACCGCTGCGCGACTCCACGCTCTCGCCCGAGGAGATCCTCATGAGCGAGTCGCAGGAGCGCATGTGCGCCGTCGTGGAGCCTTCGAAGGTCGACCGCTTCCTGGAGATCTGCGAGAAGTGGGACGTCATCGCCACCGTCATCGGTGAGGTGACCGACGGCGACCGCCTGGAGATCTTCTGGCACGGCGAGAAGATCGTCGACGTCGACCCGCGCACGGTCGCGCACGACGGCCCGGTCTACGAGCGCCCCTACGCCCGCCCCGCGTGGCAGGACGCGCTCCAGGCCGACGACGCGAACAAGCTGCCCCGGCCGACGACCGCGGACGAGCTGAAGCAGCAGGTGCTCGCGCTGGTCGCGTCGCCGAACCAGGCGTCGAAGAAGTGGATCACCCAGCAGTACGACCACTTCGTGCAGGGCAACACCGTCCTCGCGCAGCCCGAGGACTCGGGCATGATCCGCATCGACGAGGAGTCCGGCCTCGGTGTCGCCCTCGCGACGGACGGCAACGGCCGGTTCGCGAAGCTCGACCCGTACGCGGGCGCGCAGCTCGCGCTGGCGGAGGCGTACCGCAACGTCGCCACCACCGGTGCCAAGCCGCTCGCGGTCTCCGACTGCCTGAACTTCGGTTCGCCCGAGGACCCGGCCGTCATGTGGCAGTTCGCCGAGGCCATCCGCGGTCTCGCCGACGGCTGCCTCCAGCTCGGCACCCCGGTGACCGGTGGCAACGTCTCGCTCTACAACCAGACGGGCGAGGCGGCGATCCACCCGACGCCGGTCGTCGCGGTCCTGGGCGTCATCGACGACGTGGCCCGGCGCACCCCGGTCGCCTTCCAGGAAGAGGGCCAGCTCCTCTACCTGCTCGGCGACACCCGCGAGGAGTTCGGCGGTTCGGCCTGGTCGCAGGTGGTCCACGACCACCTCGGCGGTCTGCCGCCGAAGGTCGACCTGGAGCGCGAGCGGCTGCTCGGCGAGATCCTGATCTCCGCCTCGCGCGACGGCATGATCGACGCCGCGCACGACCTGTCCGACGGCGGTCTGATCCAGGCCGTGGTCGAGTCGGCGCTGCTCGGCGGGAAGGGCGCGCGCCTGATCGTCCCGGACGGTCTGGACGCGTTCACGTTCCTCTTCTCGGAGTCGGCGGGCCGCGCGGTCGTGTCGGTCCCGCGCAGCGAGGAGCTCCGCTTCAACGACATGTGCGGGGCGCGCGGTCTGCCCGTCACCCGCATCGGTGTCGTGGACGGCGACGCGGTGGACGTGCAGGGCGAGTTCGCCCTGTCGCTCGCCGAGCTGCGGGTGGCACACGAGGAGACGCTCCCGGGCATCTTCGGCTGACGGTCGTACGTGTGCGAAGGCCCCGCCCCGGATTCCTCCGGGCGGGGCCTTCCGCCGACGCTTCGGCTCTCCGCCGCCGCGGCCCGGCTGTCCGGCGTGGTCGGCGCGTTGACGAGCGCCCTGCTCGCAAAGGGCCTCAACGGCTTCGCGGTGCGGGCGTAGGGTCACGGGCATGGCCCCGCCCAAGACCCCCAGGAAGCGCGCGCGCTCCTACGACTCCGAGAAGCTCAGGACCGCCGTGCTGGCCCAGTTCGCCGCGGTGCGCGAGGCCGTCGGGGCGCTCACGCCCGAGCAGCTCGCGGCGCCCACCCGGCTCGGCGACTGGACGGTGCGGGAGCTGGCCGCGCACATCACCATGGCCGTGGGCATGCTGCCGCGCGGGCTCGCCGAGCCCGCCCCGGCCCGGGCCGATCTTGCGCTGCTCGACTATCCGTTCCTGACCGCGCCCGCCGCCCCCGCCATCGCGTCCGGCGTCCGGGAGCTGGCGGACAGCGCGCCGCCGGACGAGCTGTACGCACGCGTCGCCGCCGGGCTCGACGCGTATCTGCCGCCGGGCGTCGACGGCGCACGGCCCGTGGCGCACCGGGTCGGCACGATGACCCTGACCGACGTCCTCGTCACCCGCGCCGTCGAACTCGCCGTCCACACCGACGACCTGAACGACGCGCTGCCCGCGCTCGCCCTGCCCGTCGAGCGGCAGCTGCTGGCCGCGGCGACCCGGTTCCTCGCCGACGCGCTCGCCGCCAGGGCGCCCGGCGGCTCCACCGAGGTCCGGATCCCGCCGTTCGCGGTCGTCCAGTGCGTCGAGGGCCCCCGGCACACCCGCGGCACCCCGCCGAACGTGGTGGAGACCGACCCGCTCACCTGGATCCGCCTGGCCACGGGGCGTACGTCGTGGAAGGCGGCGCTCGACGACGCGCTCGTCAGCGCCAGTGGCGAGCGGGCGGATCTGGCGGCCCTGCTGCCGATCATGGCCTGATCCGGCTGCCGGACGGAACCGATCGGCGGGGCGGTCCCGTCGAATCGGCATGTTCACGCAACGCAAGCCCCGCGCCCCACGCTTCCTGCTCCTCGCGGCCCTGCCCGTGGCCACCCTCGCCACGGTCACGGCCTGCGGAAACGAGAACGCCCCCGGCTCGGTGAAGGTCGGCGGAGCCCCGGTCGCCGGCGTCCACTGGACCGTGCGGAGCATGACCGTGGACGGGACGACGACCAGGGCGCCGCGCGGCACCTACCTGGAGTTCGTCTCGGACCGGCGGGTCCGCGGCAACTACGGCTGCAACCGCTTCGACGCCCGGGCCACCGTCACCGACGCCGGTGTCGCCCTGGACCGGTCCGCCACCACGAAGATGTACTGCGAGGACAAGAAGCAGCGCGCCTTCGAGAAGGACCTCGCCCGCGCCCTCGCCGCCGAGAACGCCGTCAAGGCCTCCGGCGACGACCCCGCGCGGCTGACCCTCACCGGACCCGACGGCGCCACGATCTCCCTGGTCGAGCAGCGCGACGCCCCGCTCGTCGGCACCAAGTGGACCGTCACGGGTCTCGGCGCGGACGACAACACCGAGTCGCTGCCGAAGGCCGCCGAGGGCCGGGCCCGCCTCGTCTTCGCCAAGGACGGCACGGTCAGCGCCCGCCTCGGCTGCAACAGCGGCGGGGCCAAGGCCACCGCCCGCGACGGCCACATCACCTTCGGCCCGCTGACCTCCACCAAGATGGGGTGCGTCGGCGAGGCGTCCGACGTGGAGCAGACGATGCGGACCGTCCTCAAGGGGCGGACGAGTTACGACATCCAGGGCGACACCCTGACCGTGCGGGCGGCCGACGGCACCGCGATCACCCTGACCGCCGGCGCCTGACTCCGCGGCCCGACTCCGCGGCCCGACTCCGCGGCCCGACTCCGGCGCCGGCGGGCCGTCAGGAGGGGTACGGCAGCAGGGTCTTGTCCGTCTTCTCCCACACCGCCTTCAGCTCGGCCAGCAGCGCGGGCTCGTCGGCGGCCCGGTCGGCCTGCTCGCGCCGGTCGGCGGAGAGGTCGAACAGCTGGTCCGCGCCGCCCTTGCCCCGGTAGTACTTCCAGTCGCCCCGGCGCACGGCCCGCTCCCCGCGCACCCGCCAGAACAGATCGCGCTCCTTCAGCTCCGCACCGCGCAGCAGATACCCGGCGAGGCTGGTGCCGTCGAGCGGGTGGGCCGGGTCGGGCCGGGCACCGCCGATCTCCAGCAGGGTCGCCGTCCAGTCCGGGGTGAAGACCGGCTCGTGGCTGACCTGCCCGCCGTCGATCCTGGCCGGCCAGCGCACGATGGTCGGCACCCGGATGCCGCCCTCCTGGAGGGACGCCTTGTTGCCGGACAGCGGCCAGTTGTACGAGAAGCGCTCACCGCCGTTGTCGGAGGCGAAGAAGACGAGGGTGTCCTTCTCCCGGCCCGACTCCTTCAGGGCGGCGAGGACCTTGCCCACCGACCGGTCCAGGTCCTCGACCATCTCCGCGTACTTCTCCACGGACCCGCCGTCGGTGTGGAACAGCGCCCGCCCGTCCCCGGCCCTGATCTTCCGGACGACCTCGGCGCTCTCCTTCTCGTCCCCGTCGGCGATCCACGGCCAGTGCGGGGTGGTGAAGTTCAGATTGAGCAGCCACGGCTGGTCCCCGTGGTCCCGGCGCACGTACTCGCTCGCCCGCTCGGTGAGGATCCGCGTGTAGTACCGCAGGTCCTTGTACTCGGCGTCGCCCTCCTTCACATCGCCCGCGAACAGGTCGTACTCGCCGCCGAGCCCCAGCTTCGAGTAGTACTCCAGGGCCCCGCCGAAGTTGCCGAAGAACTCGTCCCAGCCGGACTTGGTGGGCGAGTAGTCCGGCAGATACCCGCAGTGCCACTTGCCGATCAGCGCGGTCGAGTAGCCCGCGCCGCGCAGCAGCGAGGCGAGCGTGGGGTGGTTGGGGTCGAGCCCGACGGACCGGTCGGCTATCGGCTCCGCGAGCCCGCCCTTCGTCCGCCCCGGGTAGCGGCCCGTGTAGAGGCTGAAGCGGGTCGGTGAGCAGGTCGCCGAGCCGCTGTACGCGTCGGTGAAGCGGACGCCCTGCCGGGCCAGCCGGTCCAGGTTCGGCGTCCTGATGTGGGGCGCGCCGTACGAGGAGAGATCGGCCCAGCCCAGGTCGTCACCCAGGATGAACAGGATGTTGGGCCGCTTCGAGCGTCTGCCGGGGGCGGCACGGAACGCGGTCTCGCGGGGTGCTTCGGCGGCCGCGGGCGCGGCCGTGACACCGAGCGCGGCGACGGCGGCCCCACCGAGAGCGGCACGACGGGACAGGTTGGAGGCATGCGGGGTCATAGGAAGGACTCCGGTGAGGTGGCGCCCCTTCAGGGGCGCGGGGAACGGCGCGAGCAACCGAGGACGGCCGACAGCCCGCAAACAAAGAGGACAGGGCAGACGGAACCGCCCCGAAAAGACCTCAACCGGAGATCACGGCCGAGGAAGGATCAGGCGACGAGCGGAGCTCAGACGCAGCGACAGATGGCGCTCGCGACACGGACCAGGTCGACGTGGCGGCGCTCCACAAGGGTGACCGTGCGGTCACTGAGGGGCTGCATGATCCAGCACCTTGCCGAGCGTGACGTGCCAGTGTCAACGGGGCGTCCGCACTCCGGACCGGCGCCCCGGCACGGCAGCGACATGGGTCACATTCGGCGCCGCGCCCCCGAAGACCTCCGTACTCACTGCGTCTGTGCAGGTCAGAAGGGTGCCCTTGGATCTTTGTCCAGCGGCCAGGGGCACGGCCGGGGCCACCGCGGGCGGCTTCGGCGACGGCCTCCCACGCCCCGTCAACGCCCCAACCCCATGTCCCCAATTCGGACCAGTGGTCGATCACGTCTACACTCGGTGCCGTGCCACGTGGTGACGGTCGACTCAGTCATGATCTGCTCCCCGGCGAGAAGGGCCCCCAGGACGCTTGCGGCGTCTTCGGTGTCTGGGCTCCGGGCGAAGAGGTCGCAAAGCTCACGTACTTCGGGCTCTACGCCCTCCAGCATCGGGGTCAGGAATCCGCGGGAATCGCGGTCAGCAACGGCTCCCAGATCCTCGTCTTCAAGGACATGGGGCTCGTTTCCCAGGTCTTCGACGAGACTTCCCTCGGTTCCCTCCAAGGTCATATCGCGGTCGGTCACGCCCGCTACTCGACCACCGGAGCCTCCGTGTGGGAGAACGCCCAGCCGACGTTCCGCGCCACCGCGCACGGTTCGATCGCGCTCGGTCACAACGGCAACCTGGTCAACACGGCGCAGCTCGCCGAGATGGTCGCCGAGCTCCCCAAGGAGAACGGCCGCGCCACGCAGGTGGCGGCCACCAACGACACCGACCTGGTCACGGCGCTGCTCGCCGGACAGGTCGACGAGGACGGCAAGCCCCTGACGATCGAGGAGGCGGCCGGCAAGGTGCTGCCCCAGGTCCAGGGCGCCTTCTCGCTCGTCTTCATGGACGAGCACACGCTGTACGCCGCCCGCGACCCGCAGGGCATCCGCCCGCTGGTCCTCGGCCGCCTGGAGCGCGGCTGGGTGGTCGCCTCCGAGTCCGCGGCGCTGGACATCTGCGGTGCCGCGTACGTCCGGGAGATCGAGCCGGGCGAGTTCGTCGCCATCGACGAGAACGGCCTGCGAACCTCCCGCTTCGCCGAAGCAAAGCCCAAGGGCTGTGTCTTCGAGTACGTGTACCTCGCCCGCCCCGACACCGACATCGCGGGCCGGAACGTCTACCTCTCCCGGGTGGAGATGGGCCGCAAGCTGGCGAAGGAAGCTCCGGTCGAGGCCGATCTGGTCATAGCGACTCCGGAATCCGGCACCCCCGCCGCGATCGGCTACGCGGAGGCCTCCGGCATCCCGTTCGGCGCGGGCCTGGTGAAGAACGCCTATGTGGGCCGTACCTTCATCCAGCCCTCCCAGACGATCCGCCAGCTCGGCATCCGGCTGAAGCTGAACCCCCTCAAGGAAGTCATCAAGGGCAAGCGTCTGGTCGTCGTCGACGACTCGATCGTGCGCGGCAACACCCAGCGCGCCCTGGTCCGCATGCTCCGCGAGGCCGGCGCGGCGGAGGTCCACATCCGGATCTCGTCGCCGCCGGTGAAGTGGCCCTGCTTCTTCGGCATCGACTTCGCGACCCGCGCCGAGCTGATCGCCAACGGCATGTCGGTCGACGAGATCGGTACCTCCCTCGGGGCGGACTCCCTCTCCTACATCTCCATCGACGGCATGATCGAGGCCACGACCATCGACAAGCCGAACCTCTGCCGCGCCTGCTTCGACGGCGAGTACCCGATGGATCTCCCCGACCCGGAACTGCTCGGCAAGCAGCTCCTGGAGACGGAACTGGCCGCGGGACCCGCCGCCACGGCCGCGGCCGACGCGATCCGTCGCCCGTAGTCCTTCGAGTCTTCGTTTTCTCCAACCCGAAAGATCCCAGGCCATGTCTGAGACCACTGGTGCCAGCTACGCGTCCGCGGGCGTCGACATCGAAGCCGGCGACCGCGCCGTAGAGCTGATGAAGGAGTGGGTGAAGAAGACGCAGCGCCCCGAGGTCCTCGGCGGCCTCGGCGGCTTCGCCGGCCTCTTCGACGCCTCCGCCCTGAAGAAGTACGAGCGCCCGCTCCTGGCCTCCGCCACCGACGGTGTCGGCACGAAGGTCGACATCGCGCGCCAGATGGGCGTCTTCGACACCATCGGGCACGACCTCGTCGCGATGGTCATGGACGACATCGTCGTCTGCGGCGCCGAGCCGCTCTTCATGACGGACTACATCTGCGTCGGCAAGGTCCACCCGGAGCGTGTCGCCGCCATCGTGAAGGGCATCGCCGAGGGCTGCGTCCTCGCGGGCTGCGCCCTGGTCGGTGGCGAGACGGCCGAGCACCCGGGCCTGCTCGGCCCGGACGACTTCGACGTCGCGGGCGCCGGTACGGGCGTCGTGGAGCACGACAACCTGCTGGGCCCGGACCGCATCCGCACGGGTGACGCCGTGATCGCCATGGCGTCCTCCGGTCTTCACTCGAACGGGTACTCGCTGGTCCGCCACGTCCTCTTCGACCGCGCGGGCCTGACGCTCGACCGGCATATGGACGAGCTGGGCCGCACGCTCGGCGAGGAGCTCCTGGAGCCGACGAAGATCTACTCCCTGGACTGCCTGGCGCTCACGAACACCACCCAGGTCCACGCCTACAGCCACATCACGGGCGGCGGCCTCGCGGCCAACCTGGCCCGGGTGATCCCGGACGGCCTGCACGCCACGGTCGACCGCGCCACCTGGACCCCGGACCCGATCTTCGGCCTCGTCGGCACGGCGGGCCAGGTCGAGCTTCTGGAGCTGGAGAAGACGCTGAACATGGGCGTCGGCATGATGGCGATCGTCCCGCAGGACTCGGTGGACGTCGCCCTCGCGACCCTCGCCGACCGCGGGGTCGACTCGTGGGTGGCCGGCGAGATCACCGAGCGCGGCGACCACGCGACGGGCGCCGAGCTGACCGGCACGTACGGGAAGTAGGGGCGCCGCCGCGCGGCGCGCGCGGAGCAGCACAAAACCCGGTCCGGCGTGAATACCACCCGGACCGGGTGAGTGCAGCAATGATCAGAAGCGGGTTACGCGCTGAAAATGCCCGATGTGCTCGATGTACTCAGTGTGCTCGTGCTCGATGTATTACGAGGTCAAGCGCCGCGGCGCTGCGACGAAGGGCCCGACTCGTCGGAGTCGTCTTCCTCGTCGTCGTCGTACATATCCGCATAGCGGGCGTACGGGTCGTCTTCCTCGTCGTCGTCCTCGAAAGGCTCACCGTTCGGCGGCTGATTCGATACTGGATTCGACGTCGATGCGCCCAGCTCATTGGCCAGACGCGACAGGTCAGTCCCGCCGCTGCTGTACTTCAGCTGGCGGGCGACCTTCGTCTGCTTGGCCTTTGCCCGGCCGCGCCCCATGGCTCGACCCCCTCGGTGATGGGGCTTCACGGCCCCAGAGTCTTGACACGCGTTCATGATCTGGAACGGGCTCTCCGCAGAGAGACCGGTCCGTAGGGCTTCCACGGTACCTGAGCCCACGGCCATACGGTACGTCGCCCGCAGGACGCGCCTGTGCACAGGACCAGCAAGGAGCCCTGTCCTCGCTGGTCAGCTGCGATTTTAACCTCTTCTCGGCGGGCGACCCGCCGATCGGCGTGACTCTTCTTACCCGCGGAGCCCGATCACCGGCGGATCACACCCGCCCGCGCGCCTCCGCCATGCGCTGTTCGGCGATCCGGTCGGCCGCGGCGGCCGGCGGAATCCCGTCAGACTTTGCGCGAGCGAAGATCCCGAGGGTGGTGTCGAAGATCTTCGCGGCCTTCGCCCTGCAGCGGTCGAAATCGAAGCCGTGCAGCTCGTCGGCGACCTGGATGACGCCGCCCGCGTTGACCACGTAGTCCGGCGCGTAGAGGATCCCGCGGTCGGCGAGGTCCTTCTCGACGCCCGGGTGCGCGAGCTGGTTGTTGGCCGCGCCGCACACCACCTTCGCGGTCAGGACGGGCACGGTGTCGTCGTTCAGCGCGGCGCCGAGCGCGCACGGCGCGTAGACGTCGAGGCCGGGCTCCCGGATCAGCGCGTCCGTGTCGGCCGCGACCCGCACCTCGGGGTGCTGGTCGGTGATCCGCCGCACCGACTCCGGGCGCACATCGGTGATCACGACCTCGGCGCCGTCGGCCAGGAGGTGCTCGACCAGGTGGTGCCCCACCTTGCCCACGCCCGCGATGCCGACCGTGCGCCCGCGCAGCGCCGGGTCGCCCCACAGGTGCTGGGCGCTGGCCCGCATCCCCTGGAAGACGCCGAAGGCGGTGAGGACGGAGGAGTCGCCGGCCCCGCCGTTCTGCGGGGAGCGCCCCGTCGTCCAGTCGCACTCGCGTGCGACGACATCCATGTCGGCCACATAGGTGCCGACGTCGCACGCGGTCACGTAGCGCCCGCCGAGGGAGGCCACGAAACGGCCGTAGGCGAGCAGCAGCTCCTCGCTCTTCACGGTGTCCGGGTCGCCGATGATCACGGCCTTGCCGCCGCCGTGGTCGAGTCCGGCCATGGCGTTCTTGTACGACATGCCGCGGGCGAGGTTGAGCGCGTCGGCGACGGCCTCCGCCTCGGAGGCGTAGGGGTAGAAGCGCGTGCCGCCGAGGGCCGGGCCCAGGGCGGTCGAGTGGATGGCGATGACGGCCTTGAGGCCGCTGGTGCGGTCCTGGCAGAGGACGACCTGCTCATGCCCCCCTTGATCCGAGTGGAAGAGGGTGTGCAGGACGTCAGCGGGCGCGCCGGTCACATCGGTCACTGTGGTGACTCCCAAGTACATAGCGGCGGTTGAGCGGATACCCGTACGGGTGGCGGGCGTCCGTGGTGGTGCGTGGGCAAGAGACTAGAACCTGCGTGGGCCCGCCACGGGCGCAGTGCCGAGGATCACTCTCTCGCGTCGCGGGCCCCGCGACGTACCGTCGAATCCCGCCGCGTCCCGACCCGGGGCCCAGTGGGACGATATGCAGTGCTTTCAGGGTTTCCGGCCTTCGGGCGGGGGGAGGGAGCAGCCGTGCCCAAGGTGTCCTCGGTGACCGTCCCGTACGCGGCGTACCTGCGCGTCTACGAGCCGCTCGCGGCCTTCCCGCAGCCGGAGCGCGGCCACTGGGAGCGCTATGCGCGCCGTGACCGCCGCCCGTCCTACCAGGACGAACTCCGGCGCTCCCTGGCCGACTTGGTGCCCACGCCGCCCGTCGCGGTGCCGGTGCACGAGAGCGACGACGCGTTCGTGATCGAGGTCGAGGGCGTGCTGTGCGTGTGCCCGTGGCGGACCCGGCTGCGTGGCTGGCAGGCGCTCGGCGGGCTGGCGGAGCAGCTGCCGGACCCGGTCCTGGACGCGGTGCTGCCGCCGGTGGTGCGCCGGCAGGCGGCGGCCGACTACGAACGCTGGCTGGAGCGCAACCCCGACGCCCGGCCCTGGATCCGGACGTCGATCTGGCAGGTGCCGCTGAACTGGTTCGTGCTCGTCGCGGACGAGGAGCGGGAGTACGCGCCGAAGGGCGGCGGGAGCGGCGAGGGCGGCGAGGGCGGCGAAGGCTGCCCGGAGGACCCGTACCTGCGCTACCGGACCCCGATGGTGCAGGCCCGGCGGCGGGTGGCGCGCGGACTGCGGGCGCTGCGGGACGCAATGGACGAGGGGCCGCTCATCGACGGCCTGGTAGATGTGGGGCGCTGGCTGGAGGAGTTCCACCCGCGTTCGTACGTCGAACTGGACTACGGCGGACTGGTGCACGCGCTGCCGGCCGGGCTGCTCGACGAGGACCACTCGGCGGCGGACGTGGCCGAGGGCATCGCGGCGCTGCGCTCCGGTGACGGTGACGGGGCGGGCGAGGTGTACCTGCGGCTCGTGGAGCGCTGGCGCGCGGTGCGGGACCGGCAGTTCGCCAACTGACGTCCTGTGCGGCGGTCTTAGGACCTACGTCCTGATCCGGGCGTATGCCTCAAGCGTGACGGACCGCACTTACGGGGCCCTTGCGTCCATCACCCCTCCTCGTGCCAAAATAGGACAAGGAGTCCGGGGAGGGCTCCATCCGTCCATCTAAGTCCAACCATGGACGGATACCTCAGCATTGCACTGTCTGTGGGGGGTCTGATGGCTCCTGATCGCTCTGTGACTGATCGTCACTGTGGCGTGACTGTCCGCTATGGCATGGTCCATCGGCTTCCGTCGCTGATGAACACCTGGGAGGGCAATTCCATCGGTTTGGCCGACGTGGCTGGACGGATGGTGTAGTTGTAGTGCCGAGGACAAGCCGTTCGTCCTATAACCGACTCGACCCGTGTCCGCCATATCGGGCAACGCGGGTCAAGGTGCAGAATTTAAAGGAAAGAACCGAGAAGGTTCGGTTCTCCCGAGGAGGCCGCTCATGACCGCTCGCACCCCTGATGCCGAGCCGCTGCTGACCCCGGCTGAGGTCGCCACGATGTTCCGCGTCGACCCGAAGACGGTCACGCGCTGGGCGAAGGCTGGCAAGCTCACGTCGATCCGCACGCTCGGCGGACACCGCCGCTACCGCGAGGCCGAGGTCCGCGCACTGCTGGCGGGCATCCCCCAGCAGCGCAGCGAGGCCTGAGGCACCGCATATCGCTGTAACACCGGGCGTTTCGGGCCCCCCAACCCGTACCGCGCCCACCCCATAGCTCCACTCGACGCGGGTCCGCCCCAACGGACCCCCTTCTTCCGAAGAGCCCGCTGAAGCGTCATCTCCACAGCGGCACGGGCGCGTCGTCGATCGCGCTGGACTCCGCCGGGTCCAGCGCGATCTTTTTTGTGCGCGCGGGCCGCTCTGCGGCGGGGATCTGTGCGTGCTCTTGTCGGACCCTGATCGGTCGCCGGCGGACGCCTGTGAAGGTGGTGCAATTGCACATATTAAATTGAGGAGTTGTAGGAGGGGTGTAAGAAACGGTGTTTCCAAAACTAGTTCGGTGACACCCGTCACACGCCCTGCAGCTTGTTGCGGATGACACTGGTGCGCTAGAGGAGATGCCGGCGGTTTCGGGCCGGCCTCGGGTCCTCCGACTCTCTTCAGGCTCCCACCAGTTGAGGGGTTCGTGGGTCGGCTTTGGTCATGCCTTCGGGGGACTTTCGTCCCCGTCGCCCTCCGGGGCGCTCTCGCGGCCCTCCAGGGCCTCTGCGACGGCACGTGTGGCCGGATCCGCCGGGTCCGTCGCCGCGTCCGCGGCCGGGTCCATGGCGAGCCGCAGGAGGCGGTGGCAGACCGGGCAGTGGCGGGTGAGGTGGCGATGGCCGGACGCGGCGGCGAGGTGGGCGCGCAGCAGGGCCCGCGTCTCGTGTCTGGCTGCTGCCATGCGCCACCTCCTGGCCCCGGCCGGGCAGTGGTTTCCGGACTACCGGTCGGCGGGCGGCGGCGTCAAGGGCGGTGCGGGGAACGCAAGAAGCCCCGCACCATCGGTGCGGGGCTTCCTCTACTGCGGTCCTGACGGGATTTGAACCCGCGGCCTCCACCTTGACAGGGTGGCGAGCACTCCAAACTGCTCCACAGGACCAGGATTTGCGGCGCTTCGTTCTTCCCTGCGCTGCGAGTAGGACTCTACAGCAGTGCAGGCCCGCCGGTCGAACTCACCGAGCGTGCCTGCTCCGTCACGGCACTTGGGCGTCGATCGCCTTCACGATCCGCTTGTCCGACACCGGGTACGCGGTGCCCAGGGCGTGCGCGAAATAGCTGACCCGCAGCTCCTCGATCATCCAGCGGATGTCCAGGACCGCCTGGGGCACCGGCCGGCCCTGCGGCATCTGCTCCAGCAGCCACGCGTACTCGTCCTGCATCTCGTGGACCTTCTCCATGCGGGAGGTGTCCCGCTGGGCGCCCGTCGGCATCTGCTGCAACCGCCGGTCGGCCGCGACCAGATAGCGCATCAGATCGCCGAGCCGGCGCAGTCCGGTGGCCGTGACGAAGCCGGGCTTCACCAGGGCGTCCAGCTGGGCGCGCACGTCCTGGAGGTTGGCCAGCAGCGTCGGGCTCCGCATGGACTTCAGGCGGCGCTCGCAGGCCTGCCAGGCGGCGAGCACCTGCCGTACCTGGTCGACGGTGTGCACGGTCGTGTCGACGATCTCCGCGCGCACCTTCTCGTAGAGCGCGCGGTACGACTCCTCGTCCCAGGCCGGGCCGCCGAAGTCCGCGACGAGCTTGTCCGCCGCGGCCGTCGCGCAGTCCTCGAAGAGGGCCTGGACGGAGCCGTGCGGGTTCGCGGACAGGGCCAGCTTCGCCGCGTTGTTCAGCTTGTCCGAGGCGAACTTCGCCGGGTTCACCGGGATGCTGCGCAGGATCAGCCGGCGGGTGCCCTGCCACATGGCCCGCGCCTGCTCGGCCTCGCTGTCGAAGAGCCGTACGGACACCGTGTTCGCCGTCGGTCCGTCGTCGACCAGCGCCGGGTACGCCTTGACCGGCTGGCCGGCCCGCCGGGTCTCGAAGACCTTCGACAGGGTGCCGATCGTCCAGTCCGTCAGACCCGTCCGCTCGACCGACGGGCCGCCCGCGCGCTCGGCGGTGGCGGCCGCGGCCTGGGAGATGGCCTGCCGGGCCTTCGGACGCAGCTGGAGCTTGAGCGCCTCCAGGTCCTTGTCCTCGGCCAGCTTGCGGCGCCGCTCGTCGACGATCCGGAACGTGATCTTCAGGTGGTCGGGTACGCGGGTGAGGTCGAAGTCGTCGGCCTTCACCGGGACGCCGACCATCCGCTGCAACTCGCGCGCCAGCGTGGTCGGCAGCGGCTCCTGCAACGGCACGGCCCGGTCCAGGAACGCCTTCGCGAAATTCGGGGCCGGGACGTAGTTGCGCCGGATCGGCTTGGGCAGGGAGCGGATCAGCTCCACGACCACGTCCTCGCGCAGGCCCGGGATCTGCCAGTCGAAGCCCGCGTCCGTGACCTGGTTGAGCACCTGGAGCGGGATGTGGACGGTGACACCGTCGGCGTCCGCGCCGGGCTCGAACTGGTACGTCACCCGGAACTTGAGGGCGCCCTGCCGCCAGCTGTCCGGATAGTCGGCCTTGGTGACCGCCTCCGCGGACTCGCGGATCAGCATGGAGCGCTCGAAGTCGAGGAGCTCGGGCTCCTCCTTCTGCTTGTGCTTCCACCAGGAGTCGAAGTGGGCGCCCGAGACGACGTGCTCGGGGACCCGCTGGTCGTAGAAGTCGTAGAGGGTGTCGTCGTCGACCACGATGTCGCGGCGCCGCGCCCGGTGCTCCAGCTCCTCGACCTCGGTGAGGAGCCTGCGGTTGTCGGCGTAGAACTTGTGGTGCGTCCGCCAGTCGCCCTCGACCAGGGCGTTGCGAATGAACAGTTCGCGCGAGACCTCGGGGTCGATCCGGCCGTAGTTGATCTTCCGCTGGGCGACGAGCGGGACGCCGTACAGCGTCACCTTCTCGTACGCCATCACGGCGGCCTGGTCCTTCTCCCAGTGCGGCTCGCTGTACGTGCGCTTGAGCAGGTGCTCGGCGAGCGGCTCGACCCACTCGGGCTCGATCCTCGCGTTCACCCGCGCCCAGAGCCGGGACGTCTCGACCAGCTCGGCCGACATCACGAAGCGCGGGGGCTTCTTGAAGAGGGCCGAGCCGGGGAAGATCGCGAACTTCGCGTTGCGGGCGCCGATGTACTCGTTGCGGCCGCGGTCGCGGCCCGCCTGCTTCGGGTCCTTCTGCGCGGACTCCTTGGACTCCTTCACGTCCTTCATGCCGATGTGCGAGAGCAGACCGGACAGCAGGGAGACGTGGATGGAGTCGCCGGGGGCGTCCTCCTCGTTCAGATGGATGCCCATCTGCTTGGCCACGGTGCGCAGCTGCGTGTAGATGTCCTGCCACTCGCGGATGCGCAGGAAGTTGAGGAACTCGCGTTTGCACATGCGGCGGAACGCCGAGGAGCCCAGCTCCTTCTGCTGCTCGCGCACATGGCGCCACAGGTTCAGGAACGCCAGGAAGTCGCTGGTCTCGTCCTTGAAGCGGGCGTGCTGCTGGTCGGCCTGCGCCTGCTTGTCGGAGGGGCGCTCGCGCGGGTCCTGGATGGACAGCGCGGCCGCGATCACCATGACCTCGCGCGCGCAGCCGTTCTTGTCGGCCTCCAGGACCATCCGGGCCAGGCGCGGGTCGACGGGCAGCTGGGAGAGCTTGCGGCCCTGCTGCGTGAGGCGCTTGCGGTGGTCCTTCTCGCTCGGGTCCAGCGCGCCCAGCTCCTGGAGCAGCTGCACGCCGTCGCGGATGTTGCGGTGGTCCGGCGGGTCGATGAAGGGGAACTTCTCGATGTCGCCGAGGCCGGCCGCGGTCATCTGGAGGATGACGGAGGCGAGGTTGGTGCGCAGGATCTCGGCGTCCGTGAACTCCGGGCGGGCGAGGAAGTCGTCCTCGGAGTAGAGGCGGACGCAGATGCCGTCGCTCGTACGGCCGCAGCGGCCCTTGCGCTGGTTGGCACTGGCCTGGCTGACCGGCTCGATGGGCAGCCGCTGCACCTTCGTCCGGTGGCTGTAGCGCGAGATGCGGGCGGTGCCGGGGTCGATGACGTACTTGATGCCCGGGACGGTCAGCGAGGTCTCCGCGACGTTCGTCGCGAGCACGATGCGTCTGCCCGTGTGCTGCTGGAAGACCCGGTGCTGCTCGGCGTGCGAAAGCCGCGCGTACAGCGGCAGCACCTCGGTGAATCTGTACTTCTTCTTCTCCAGCGCGTCCGCGGTGTCCCGGATCTCGCGCTCGCCGGAGAGGAAGACGAGGATGTCGCCGTCGGCGCCCTCGGCCATCAGCTCCTCGCACGCGTCCGTGATCGCGGTGATCTGGTCGCGGTCGGAGTCGTCCGAATCCTCTTCGAGGAGCGGGCGGTAGCGGACCTCGACCGGATACGTGCGGCCGCTGACCTCGACGATCGGGGCGTCGCCGAAGTGCCGCGAGAAGCGCTCGGGGTCGATGGTCGCCGAGGTGATGACGACCTTCAGGTCCGGGCGCTTCGGCAGCAGCTGCGCCAGGTACCCGAGCAGGAAGTCGATGTTGAGGGACCGCTCGTGGGCCTCGTCGATGATGATCGTGTCGTAGGCGCGCAGCTCCCGGTCCGTCTGGATCTCGGCGAGCAGGATGCCGTCCGTCATCAGCTTGACGAACGTACCGTCCTGGTCGACCTGGTCCGTGAACCGGACCTTCCAGCCGACCGCCTCGCCCAGCGGCGTGTGCAGCTCGTCGGCGACGCGCTCGGCGACCGTGCGGGCCGCGATCCGGCGGGGCTGGGTGTGGCCGATCATGCCGCGCACGCCCCGGCCCAGCTCCAGGCAGATCTTGGGGATCTGCGTGGTCTTGCCGGAGCCGGTCTCACCGGCCACGATCACGACCTGGTGGTCGCGGATCGCGTCGGCGATCTCGTCCTTCTTCTGGCTGACCGGAAGCTGCTCGGGGTACGTGACGGCGAGGGCCTCGCGGCGCTCGCGGCGCACGGCCGTGCGGACCCCGGCCTTGTCGGCCTCGGCGCCGAGCTCCGCCAGGACGGCGGCGCGGGCCTCGGGCTTGCGGATCTTGCGGGCACCCTCGAGCCTGCGCCCGAGCCGGTGCGCGTCGCGGAGGGACAGCTCGGACAGCCGCCGCGCGAGGGCGGCGAACTGATCGGCGGCGGCGGGAGCAGGCTGCGTAGACATACGTGCTCCAGGATCTCACCTCGGGGAAATCCGTGGCGAACGGTTTTGGCTGGGTCGGCCCCGCGCACCGCTCTCGGGATGTATGCGGCTTATGACTGAATTAGCGTGCAGGTATGTCGCCGCTGCCCGACGAGGAACAACCGCGCCCCCATCCGCCGCACAGTGAGCCCGCGGGGCCCACCGCGCACGGTGCGCACGGCCGCCCGCCGACCCGGGCGGACCGCTGGGCGGGCTTCAAGAGGTCACCGTTCCTGCCCGCGGTCGTCCTGACGTTCATCCTGGCCGCGGCGGCGGCCCTGTTCGCCGCCTCCTACACGTACTCCATGGCGAACCCGACCCCGCACCACATCCCGACCGGCGTGACCGGCGAGCGGGACGCGGCGCGGCGCAGCGCGTTCGTCGGGGCGATGGAGAAGGCGCTGGACGCCCAGTTGGAGCTGAAGCACTACGACACCCGGGAGGCGGCCCGCACGGCCATCGACGAGCAGCGGGTCTACGCGGTCCTGGACGTGCGGGGCGACGGCTCCCGGGTCGATCTGGAGGTCTCCAGCGCGTCCGGGGTCTCGGTGGCCCAGGTCTTCACCGAGTCGGCGCCGCAGGTCAGCAAGGAGACCGGCGTCCCGGTGACGGTGAAAGACCTGAATCCGCTGCAGAGCGGCGACCCGCGCGGCCTGGCGATCTTCTACATCTCTCTGGCGGCCGTGATCATCGGCTTCGTCGGGGCGATCCAGCTGAGCGTGCACGCGCGCGGCCTGAACCCGGCGGAGCGGATCGTGGCCACGGTCGCGTACGCGCTGCTCGGCGGGTTCGCGGTGGCGGCGGTCGTCGACTGGGGGCTCGGCGCGCTCGATCTGCCGTTCGTGGAGTCGTGGCTGATCCTCTCGCTGACGATGTTCACGTGCGGGATGGTCTTCACGATGTTCAACACGTTCTTCCACCGCTGGGCGATGATCCCGACCTGGGGCCTGCTGGTCCTGGTCGGCAACCCGGCGTCGGGCGGCGCGGTGGCGCCCCCGCTGCTGCCGACGGTCCTCGGCCGCATCGGCCAGTGGCTGCCGCCGGGCGCGTCCGTGAACGCCCAGCACACGGCGGTCTACTTCCAGGGCCACCAGCACGCGTTCCCGTTCCTGGTGCTCGGCGGCTGGGCGGTGCTCTCCTCGGGCCTCTTCTGGTTCTGGCGGCACCGGCACCCGGGCGGCCGGGGCACCCAGCCGCTGCACGCGGCGGCGGTCTGAGCCCGCGCGGGACGGCCCGGGAACGCCGAAGGCCCCGTCCGCAGACGGGGCCTTCGATGAAGTGGCTGGGGCCGGGATCGAACCGGCGACCTATCGCTTTTCAGGCGATCGCTCGTACCAACTGAGCTACCCAGCCACGCAGTTCACGAGGAACTGCAGCGGTCCTGACGGGATTTGAACCCGCGGCCTCCACCTTGACAGGGTGGCGAGCACTCCAAACTGCTCCACAGGACCAAGCTGTGCGTGCAACAGTGTCGCACACGGTTTTGCGTGCCCCCAACGGGATTCGAACCCGTGCTACCGCCTTGAAAGGGCGGCGTCCTAGGCCGCTAGACGATGAGGGCTATCGGCCCGCCTGCGCGCTTCGCAGCGCGTCGGGGACGTGAGAAGCATATGGGATGCGGGGAGCTATCGCCAAAACGGTTTACGGGGACCCGCTCGGCGCGCTCGGCGAGGGGGTGGCGCCGGGCTGGTTCTCCTTGGGGAGGTGGCGGCTGACCTCGGCCTTCGTCAGGCCCAGGCCGCCCAGCCGGATCTCGTCCCAGGCCTGCAGGCGCCTGGTGGAGCGGTCCAGGTAGAGCACCGACGCCTCGACCGGATCGGGGTGGCCGCCCGCGTTGTCGACGGCCCGCAGTCCGCTGCCGCCGGTCGAGCCCTCGACACGCAGCCGGGTGCCGAGCGGGAGGACGTCCATCTGCTCGTGGTGGATGTGCCCGGCCAGGACCAGCGGGACGGTGCCGTCGACCTCCTTCGCCGCGGCCGGCTCGTGCGCGAGGGCGATGTCGACCGGGGTGCCCGCCGCCTCCTGGTCACGGATGGCCGAAGCGAGCCGCAGGCCCGCCATCCGCTCCGCCGGATCGCCCTGGGCCACCGTCGAGCGGTCCGGGGTGTACTGCGGGTCGCCGGTGCCGGCGAAGCGCAGCCCGGCGACCGTGACGGCCCGGCCGTCGTCGAGGACGTGGACGTTCTTGAAGCGCTTCTTGTCGGAGAGGTACGCCTGGGTGTCCTTCTCGGAGTCGTGGTTGCCGCGGATCCAGACGTAGGGCGCGCCCAGGTCCTTGATCGGGTCGAGGAAGGCGTTCTCCGCGGCCGAGCCGTGGTCCATCGTGTCGCCGGTGTCGACGATCACCGAGATCCGGTACTGCTCGACGAGAGAGGCGATGATCTTCCAGGACGCCGGGTTGAGATGGATGTCCGAGACGTGCAGCACCCGGATGGTCGAAGGGTCCGGCTGGTACGTGGGCAGCGTGGACGTCACGTCGTAGAGCTGGGTGACATTGGTGACGAGCCGCGCCAACTCCTTCTGGTAGACGTCGAACTCGGTGACGATCGAGCGCGCGTTGCCGACGACGGAGGGTGCGGAGGAGAGCAGTCCGGAGAACTTCGGCTCCAGGACCGACTTCGGGTTCCAGGTCGCGTACGCGGTCGCGCCCGATGCCGCGAGGAGGGCGAGGGCGAGGCCGCCGGCGGCCAGGGCGCGGCGCGGGCGGCGGTAGACGGCGAGGCCGAGCGCCGTCGCGCCGGAGACGACCGCCACGCAGGAGCGGATCGCCAGGTCCGCGGTGCCGTGCTCGACGTCGCGGGCCACCTCGTCCTGGAGCCCCGAGAAGCGCTCGGGGTGGTCCACCAGTTCCTGGGAGCGGGCCGGGTCGAGCTGGTCCACGTCCACGTCGAGGCGGATGGGGGCGGTGTGGGAGTCGAGTTCCAGGGCGCCCAGCGGCGACACGTTGATCTTGGTGCCGCCTGTGAGGGAGGGGCGCAGGGTCATCCGGGTGTCCATGGGGCCCACCGGGGCCCGCACGCTGCCGACGATCAGCAGGCCGAGCCAGGCGCCCAGCAGCACCACCGCGACGAGGCCGAGGGCGCGCGCGAACGGGTGGGGCTGGTGGACCAGTTCCTGGGCGAGGCGCGGGTGACGGGTGCGGCGCGGGCTCCGCGGTGATCCCGGGCCGCCACCGGTGCCCCGTGCGCCGCGGACCTGGGGGAGCGCCCGGATCCGGCGGAGGGCTCGACGGGTGGCTGCTGCGGGCGAGCGGACCATTGCTCCCGTATGCCCAAGTGGGCGGGTCGATATGCGGGTTGTACCGGACAATGGAGCTGTGCTGGAGATGACGCGCGAGGAGTTCGAGGAACTGGTGGCCGAGGCGCTCGACCGGATTCCGCCCGAGTTGACGCGACTCATGGACAACGTCGCGGTGTTCGTGGAGGACGAGCCGCCCGCGGACGATCCCGAACTGCTCGGGCTCTACGAGGGCACGCCGCTGACCGACCGGGGCGAGTGGTACGCCGGGGTGCTCCCGGACCGGATCACGGTCTACCGGGGGCCGACGCTGCGCATGTGCGCCTCGCGGGAGGACGTGGTCGCGGAGACGGAGATCACCGTGGTGCACGAGATCGCGCACCACTTCGGGATCGACGACGCCCGGCTGCACGCCCTGGGGTACGGCTGACGGTCGCTTCCGGTCGCTCCCGGTCGTGGTTTGTGCGGGGTTCGTGCGCTGCTCGTGACGGCCGTGTCCCGTCCGTGTGCCGCTGCGTGTCCTCCCGAGGGGCGTGCCAGTTGGGGACGGTGACCTCGTCTCCTGCCGGTCTCCCGGAGGTGCCCGCCCGTGCGCCCGCTGTCCGTCACCCGTGATTCCCGCGACTCTCGTGATCCCCGTGTCTTCTTCCGGTCGGTCGGCCGGCTCGCCGTGACCACGGTGGCCGTCGCCGCGGCCGCCGGGTGCATGAGCGTCGCCGACGACGGCCGCCCCGCGGCACCGTCGCCGTCCGCCTCGCCGCGGAGCGCGGGCACCGCGCCGGACGGCGGGACGGTGGTCTCCGACGGCGCGGGCGGGGTGGGGACCCAGGCCGGCGACTCCGAACCGTCGGCGGGCGAGAGGTCCGGCGCCGCCACCCCGACGCCCTCGGAGACCGGGTCGCGCCCGGCGGCCGCGTCGCCGAGCCGGGGGACCGCCACGTCCGCGCGCGCCTCCACGACGGCCAGGCCCTCGACGCCGCGCGACACTCCGTCGTCGCCGGAGCCCACCGAGGAGCCGCCGTCGCCGTCGCCGACCCCGTCGCCCACGACCGCCGAGCCGTCGTCGTCGGCCCACGAGCAGTCCGGGCCCGCGGTGGACGGGGTGCCCGCGCCCCGGGCGGGGGACCCCGCATAGACGTGGGCGGCGGGGGGCTGTGACCCGAGTCTCAGGGAGGCGGTTTGCCTTGGGGGGTGAGGGGTGCGTATGGTGGTAGATCGTTTGATCCCATTTGCCCGGCGCCGTTAAGAGAGCGCCGCGTGGCGCGTACTCTCCCTTGCCGTGGCTGGACCGCATTGAGGCGGTCGACTTGCGAAAGCGCAATTACACGGAGTTGACGGGCGCGTGCCGAGACTCCGGAAGGTTTCGCATTTCGCATGTCCATTTCCACTGAAAACACCGTGTCCGAGAAGGCCGGATCCGAGCAGCCCGCCGAGGCTGTCGAGACCACCGAAGCCCTCGACACCACCGTCGTCGAGACCGCTGAGAACGACGCGGCCGACGAGATCACCGAGAACGACGCGGCCGTCGAGACCGACGCGGCCGACGAGATCGCCGAGGACGCCGAGGACGCCGAGCCCACGATCACCTTCGCGGACCTCGGTCTGCCCGAGGGTGTCGTGCGCAAGCTCGCGCAGAACGGTGTGACCACCCCCTTCCCGATCCAGGCCGCGACCATCCCGGACGCCCTGGCCGGCAAGGACATCCTCGGCCGTGGCCGCACCGGCTCCGGCAAGACCCTCTCCTTCGGTCTGCCGACGCTGTCGCGTCTGGCCGGCGGCCGCAGCGAGAAGCACAAGCCGCGCGCCGTCATCCTCACCCCGACCCGTGAGCTCGCGATGCAGGTCGCGGACGCGCTGCAGCCCTACGGCGACCAGGTCGGCCTGAAGATGAAGGTCGTCTGCGGCGGTACCTCGATGGGCAACCAGATCTACGCCCTGGAGCGCGGCGTCGACATCCTCGTCGCCACCCCGGGCCGACTGCGCGACCTCATCAACCGCGGCGCCTGTGACCTCAGCAACATCGAGGTCGCCGTCCTCGACGAGGCCGACCAGATGTCCGACCTGGGCTTCCTGCCCGAGGTCACCGAGCTGCTCGACCAGGTCCCGGCCGGCGGCCAGCGGATGCTCTTCTCCGCCACCATGGAGAACGAGATCAAGACGCTCGTCACCCGCTACCTGAACGACCCGGTCAGCCACGAGGTCGACGCCGCCCAGGGCGCCGTCACGACCATGTCGCACCACATCCTGATCGTGAAGCCGAAGGACAAGGCGCCGGTCACCGCGGCCATCGCCGCCCGCAAGGGCCGCACGATCATCTTCGTCCGCACCCAGCTGGGCGCCGACCGCATCGCCGAGCAGCTGCGCGACGCCGGGGTGAAGGCCGACGCGCTGCACGGCGGCATGACGCAGGGCGCGCGTACCCGCACCCTCGCCGACTTCAAGGACGGTTACGTCAACGCGCTGGTCGCGACCGACGTCGCCGCCCGCGGTATCCACGTCGACGGCATCGACCTGGTCCTGAACGTGGACCCGGCCGGCGACCACAAGGACTACCTGCACCGCGCGGGCCGCACCGCGCGTGCCGGCCGCACCGGCACCGTCGTCTCCCTGTCGCTGCCGCACCAGCGCCGCCAGATCTTCCGTCTCATGGAGGACGCGGGCGTCGACGCCGGTCGCCACATCATCCAGGGCGGCGCCGCGTTCGACCCGGAGGTCGCCGAGATCACCGGCGCCCGTTCGATGACCGAGGTCCAGGCCGAGTCCGCGGGCAACGCCGCGCAGCAGGCCGAGCGCGAGGTCTCCTCCCTGACCAAGCAGCTGGAGCGTGCCACCCGGCGCGCCGCCGAGCTGCGCGAGGAGGCCGACCGCCTCACCGCCCGTGCCGCCCGTGACCGTGGCGAGGACGAGGAGGGCGTGGCCGCGGCCGTGGCCGCCGCGACCGAGGCGGCCGCCGAGGCCGTCGCCGCCGCCGAGGTGCCGCGTCAGGAGGAGCGCCCCGCCGAGCGTTCCTCGTACGAGCCGCGTCAGCGCCGTGACGAGCGAGGCAACTACGAGCGCCGTGACCGTCGCGACGACCGCCGGGACAACGACCGCGGCGACCGTGGTGGCTTCCGTCGGGACAACGACCGCCGCGATGACCGTGGTGGCCGTTCCTTCGAGCGTCGTGACAACGACCGTGGCGGCTTCCGCCGTGACGACCGTCCCTCCGGTGACCGTGGCGGCTTCCGTCGCGACGACCGTCGGGACAACGACCGCCGTGACGACCGTGGTGGCCGTTCCTTCGAGCGTCGTGACAACGACCGTGGCGGCTTCCGCCGTGACGACCGTCCCTCCGGTGACCGTGGCGGCTTCCGTCGC